>NZ_JCANSZ010000032.1:0-87624 GCF_059570535.1 Streptomyces sp. CNP082 | reverse complement strand
TGGGCCGCCGACAAACAGCTCCGCGACGCCGTCTGCGACTTCGCCGCAGACTCCCGCCACGCCAACCCCTGGGCCGCCAGCCTCTACAACCGCGCCCGAACCCGCGGACACGACCACCCACACGCCGTCCGCATCCTCGCCCGCGCCTGGCTGTTCGTGATCTGGCACTGCTGGCAAGACGGCGTCGCCTACGACCCCACCCGGCACAGAGCCCTCCAGACCCTCCTCAACCAAGATCAACCGAACGCGGCTTGACACAGGGCTACTCATGCCCGCACCACGGACATCCCCTTGCCCGTGAACTCCCGCACCGTCCGTGCCGCGCGGTCGTCGGTGACGAGCACGTCGATGTCGGCCGGCGGGCAGATCCGGGCGAAGGTGCGCACCCCGAGCTTGGTGGAGTCGGCGACCACGACGAGCTTCGCGGCCTGCGCGGCGAGCAGCGCGTTGATGCTCGCCTCGTGCTCGTCGCGGGCGCTGGCGCCGTGCTCGGCGTCGACGGCGTCGGCGCCGACGAAGGCGATGTCGAGGCGGATCTCGCGCAGGATGTGGCCGGCGAGCGGGCCGATCAGCTCGTACGAGGACGGCATGGCGACGCCCCCGGAGACGACGACCTTCACGCTGCGCCGCACGGCCAGTTCTGCGGCGATGTTGAGCGCGTTGGTGACGACGGTGACGGCGGGCTGCCCGTCGCCGCGGGCGGCATCCGGCAGCCCGCCGTCGTCGCCCCAGTCGGCGCGGGCAGCGAGCGCACGGGCGACCGCGGCGGTGGTGGTGCCGTTGAGGCCGACGACCATGCCGCGTTCGACCATCGCCGCCGCGGCCCGGCCGATGCGCTCCTTCTCGGCGGCGTCCCGCCCGGCGCGGTGGCGCAGCGGCAGGTCGTACGCCACGTCGTTCGGCACCGCGCCGCCGCGGGTGCGGACCAGCAACTGCTGCTCGGCCAGCTGGTCCAGATCGCGCCTGATGGTCGCCGCGGACACGGCCACCTCGACGGCCGCGGCCTCCACGTCGAGCCGGCCGCGCTCGGCCAGCAGCCGCAGCAGGGCACCGTGCCGTTCATGCTGGTTCAACCCGAATCCTCCCAGCAGGGATGCTTGAAGATGCTCGGAATTCTGCCTTAGCATGCACGATTGAACAATGGTTCTCACACAGGGCGGGCGATTGACATGACCTACGTAACCGCTGAGCTGGCCGATCAGCCCGCGTGCTGGCGCCGGGCGCAAGAGCTGGCGGGCGTGCAGGGGGCGCTGCTGCCGCAGCCCGGCGAGCGGGTCGCCGTCGTCGGCTGCGGCACCTCGTACTACATGGCGCAGTCCTACGCCGCGCTGCGCGAGGAGGCCGGCCACGGCGAGACGGACGCCTTCCCCGCCTCCGGCTTCCCGGCGGGGCGGCGCTACGACCGGGTGCTGGCGCTGACCCGCTCGGGCACCACCACGGAGGTGCTGCGGCTGCTGGGGACGCTGGGCGGCCCGGTGCGCACCACCGCGATCGTCGCCGACGGTGCCACCCCGGCGGCCGAGGCCGCGGACGACGCCGTGGTGCTGGACTTCGCCGACGAGCGCTCCGTGGTGCAGACCCGCTTCGCCACCACCGCGCTGACGCTGCTCCGCGCCCACCTCGGGGCGCAGCCGGCCACGGCGGTGGAGGACGCGGAGCTGGCGCTCGTCGAGCCGCTGCCCCAGGGGCTGCTGACCGCCCGGCAGTTCACCTTCCTGGGCTCCGGCTGGACGGTGGGGCTGGCGAACGAGGCGGCGCTGAAGATGCGCGAGGCGGCGCTGGCGTGGACGGAGTCGTACCCGGCGATGGAGTACCGGCACGGCCCCATCAGCATCACCACCGCGGGCACCGCCACCTGGATGATCGGCGACGCGCCCGCCGGTCTCCAGGACGAGGTGCACGCCACCGGCGCGCTGTGGGTCACCGGCGGGCTCGACCCGCTGGCCGAGCTGGTCCGGGTGCAGCGGCTCGCGGTGGCGCTGGCCGACGCCCGCGGCCTGGACCCGGACGAGCCGCGCCACCTGACCCGCTCGGTGATCCTCAGCCCGGCGGGCTGAGGATCACCGCGGCGGCCGGTCTCTTGGAACAAGCACCGTCAGAACAGGCCCTGTCAGAACGGGCCCTGGAGGGCGCCGAGGCGCTCGGTCAGGCGCAGGTTCTCGGTGTAGTCGACGGGGCAGGAGATGACGTCCACACCGTCGTGGGCGAGGGCCTCGCGCAGGGTGGGCAGCAGTTCGTCGGCGGCCTTCACCTCGTGCCCGCGGGCGCCGAAGCTCTCCGCGTACGTCACCAGGTCCGGGTTGGCGAAGCGGGTGTGGGAGTGGCGCCCCATCTCCAGCTCCATCTTCCAGGTGATCAGCCCGTACTCGTCGTCGACGAGGACGAGCACGGTCATCGGGATCCCCTCGCGGACGGCGGTCTCCAGCTCCTGGGAGTTCATCAGGAACGCGCCGTCGCCGGTCATCGCCAGCACCTGGGCGTCGGGCCGGGCGAGCTTGGCGCCGATGGCGCCGGGCACGGCGAAACCCATGGTGGAAAGCCCGTTGGAGATCAGGCAGGTGTTGGGCTCGTACGTGGGATAGAGCCGCGCCATCCACATCTTGCCGGCGCCGGTGTCGACCAGCACCACGTCCTCGCGGCCCAGCGCCTCCCGGACGTCCGCGACGACGCGCTGCGGCGCGAGCGGGAAGGCGGAGTTGCGGCGGCCGTGCGCCAGTTCCTCGGCGAGCAGGCCGCGGATGAGCCGGCCGTCGCCGTGGAACGTGCGGCCGACGGCGTCCGCGAGGCCGTCGAGCGAGGCGGAGGGGTCGCCGAGCACCCCGACCGCGACCGGGTAATGGGAGTCGACCTCGGCCGGGAACTGGTGCAGGTGCAGGATCTTCTTGTCGGCCTGCGGGTTGATCTTGACCGGGTCGAACTCCTGCAGCTCGTACCCGACGCAGATGACGACGTCAGCGTTGTCGAAACCGAAGTTGGTGTAGTCGTGGCGCATGAAGCCGACGGCGCCGAGAGCGTTGGGGTGGTCGTCGGGGAAGACGCCCTTGCCGTTGAAGGTCGTCGCCACCGGGATGTCGAGCCGCTCGGAGAAGCGGACGAGGGCATCCGTGGCGCCGGCGCGGGTGGCGCCGTGACCGGCGAGCAGGATGGGGCGCGCGGCGCTGGCCAGTACCTCGGCGGCGCGCTCCAACTGCGCCGGGGACGGGGCTTCGGGGCGCGGGCGGTTGATGGGCAGCGGGTTCAGCGGCGGGTCGGGGACCGCCTCTTCTATGTCCTCGGGCAGCGCGAGGAACACCGCACCAGGCCGCTCGGTCTGCGCGGTCTTGAACGCCTGGCGCACCATCTCCGGCACCGCGCCGGCGGCGCGGACCTGCTGGGACCAGCTCGTGACCGGGGCGAACATCGCGGGCAGGTCGATGACCTGGTGCGACTCCTTGTGCACCCGGTCGAGCCCGCCCTGCGCGGCGAGCGCGACCACCGGGGTGCTGTTGGTGTGCGCGTCGGCGACGCCGAGCAGCAGGTTGATGGCCCCGGGGCCGAGGGTCGCGGAGCACACCCCCGCGCGGCCGGTGATGCGGCCGTACATCTCCGCCATGAACGACGCGCCCTGCTCGTGGCGCACCAGGACGTAGTCGATGGACGGTGAGGCGTTGACGGCGTCGACGAACCGGATGTTCTCCTCGCCCGGCACGCCGAAGACGTGCGTCACGCCCTCCGCCTCCAGGCAGCGCACCAGAAGGTGCGCCACGTCTTCGGGGGTGTCTGCAGTGCTCATGCCCCGAGCGTAACCCGCACGCGCACGAAAAAAGGCTCCGCCGCATTCGGCAGGAGCCTTTGCACTGCTACGATGAGGAATTCTCTGCGCCTATTCATAAAACGTGAACAAGCGCTGGAGGAAAGTGCGATGCGGGCATTCTATCCGTGCGGGAGCTGAATTGTCAAACGAGCCACACGAGGTGCAGAACGAGGAAATGCGGCGGGAGCAGGAATTCCTCGACCTGCTCCAGCAGCGCCTCGCCGAGCTGCGCGAAGGCGCGGAGGCGGGGGTACGGGCGTCCCTGGCCCAGGACGGGGGCAGCACCCTCCAGGCCAGGCTGGAACGCGACGTGCTCGTGGCCGAACAGTCCGGGCTGCTGGCCGCGTTCAACGCCGGCGAGCACGGCCTGTGCTTCGGCCGGCTGAGCTTCCGCGACGGGCGCGACCACCACATCGGCCGCATCGGCATGCGCGCCGACGACGAGGAGCGCACGCCGCTCGTCATCGACTGGCGGGCGGAAGTGGCCCGCCCCTTCTACCTCGCCACCGGCCACACCCCCATGGGTCTGCGCCGGCGGCGGCACATCTCCACCGAGGGCGGCGCCGGCGGCCAGCGGGTCACGGGCCTGCACGACGAGATCCTCGACCTCACCGACACCTTGCGCACCGGCCTGGAGGGCACCGACGCCGATGCGGTGCTGCTCGCCGCGCTCGACGCCGCCCGCACCGGCCGGATGCACGACATCGTGCAGACCATCCAGGCCGACCAGGACCGCGTCATCCGCGCCCCGCGCTCGGGCGTCCTCGTCGTCGAGGGCGGGCCCGGCACCGGCAAGACGGCCGTGGCCCTGCACCGGGCCGCGTACCTGCTCTACGCCCACCGCGAGCAGCTCGCCCGCCGCGCCGTGCTCATCGTCGGCCCGGGCCCCGCCTTCCTCTCCTACATCTCCGAGGTGCTGCCCGCGCTCGGCGAGACCGGCGTGCTGCTGGCCACGCCCGGCGAGCTGTTCCCCGGCGTCCACGCCACCGGCACCGACACTCCCGCCGCCGCGGCGGTCAAGGGCGGCGCGGCGATGGCGGACGCGCTCGCCGCGTATCTCGGCGACCGCCGACGGCTGCCGGAGTCGACCGTCGTCATCCCGCACGAAGACGGCGAGCTGCACCTCGACTACTGGCTGGCCAACGCCGCCCGCCGGCGCGCCCTGGACACCGAGCTGCCCCACAACGCGGCCCGGCCGCACTTCGCGTTCAACGTCATCGACGGGCTGACCCGGCAGCTCGCCGACCGCCTCGGCGACGACCCGTTCGGCGACGAGAACCTGCTCGGCCCGGACGACATCGCCCAGCTCGGCAAGGCGGTCGCGGCCAGCGAGGACGTGCACGCGGCCATCGAGGAGCTGTGGCCGCTGCTGACGCCCGAGGAGCTGGTCGCGGACTTCCTCGCAGAACCGGTGCATCTGCCGGAGCCGGACGCGGAGCTGATCCGCCGCGCCGGCGGGCCCTGGACGCCGGCCGACGTGCCGCTGCTGGACGAGGCGGCGGAGCTGCTCGGCGACGACGGGCCCGCGCGGGCGGCGGCGCAGGTGCGCGCGGAGGCGGAGCGGCAGGAGCGGATCGCTTACGCGCAGGGTGTGCTGGAGATGTCGTACGGCTCGCGCACCCAGGAGTTCGAGGAGCGCGACGACGACGAGGCGGAGGTGCTGGCGGCACACGACCTCATCGACGCCGAGCGGCTGGCGGAGCGGCAGGAGGAGGCCGACCACCGCACCGCGGCCGAGCGGGCGGCGGCGGACCGGAACTGGGCCTTCGGCCACATCATCGTCGACGAGGCGCAGGAGTTGTCGCCGATGGCGTGGCGGCTGCTGATGCGGCGCTGCCCGACCCGGTCCATGACCCTGGTCGGCGACCCGGCGCAGACGGCGGAGCCCGGGGCGTGCGGGTCGTGGGAGTCGATCCTCGGCCCGTACGTGGACAAGCGCTTCGAGCACGTCACGCTGGGCGTCAACTACCGTACGCCGGCGGAGATCATGGAGGTCGCGGCCGGGGTGGCGCGGGCGCAGGACCCCCGGTACACGCCGCCGCGCTCGGTGCGCGCCACCGGGATACGGCCCTGGGCCGAGCGCGCCGGACAGTCGGCCGGCGCCGTGCCCGCGGCGGTCGCGGCGGCCGTGGCCCGCGAGTCCGGCGGACCGGGGCGGCTGGCGGTGATCGCACCGGGGCCGTTGCTGCCCGCGCTGGCGGCGGCGCTGCCCGGCGCGGCGTCGGGCCCGGCACCGGACCTGACGCGGCCGGTGGTGCTGCTCGGGCCGCGGCAGGCGAAGGGGCTGGAGTTCGACACGGTGATCGTGGCGGAGCCGGCTCTCCTCGGGAGCAGCGACCTGTACGTGGCGCTGACCCGGGCGACGCAGCGCCTCGGCGTCGTCTACACCGGCACGCTGCCGGCGGCGCTCGGCGGCCTCGCGTAGCGGCGGCGGCGGGAACATCGGCTGGCAGAGCGCCGGGGAGGTCGGCGCGCCGCACCGGACCGGGAGGAGTCCGATGCGGCGCGCCTGCCCGGCCGGCCGGCGGCCGGGCTGCCAAGGGGCTTCTGCCCGCCGAAGGCTTCCACCCGCCGAAGGCTTCCACCCGCCGAAGGCTCTTACCCTCCGGGAGCTGCCTCCGGCGCGGCGGGCCCGGCGGCCGGCGCGTCCGGGTCCCGGTGCAGGTCGAACTCGGCGTGCATCCGGCGGGTGTGGTCCACGTACCGCGGCGGGCCGGTCAGCGTCACCGACGCGGTCAGCCGCGGCGCCGCGCTCGACGCCGACAGCCGCAGCTCCAGCGCGCCGGGCTCCACCACCCGGCGCCCGTCGCGGCCGGTGAACGACGCCACGTCGGCCGGCACGACCGCCCGTACCCGCCGCTCCTCCCCCGCGCGCAGCGGCACCCGGGCGTAGCCGACGAGGCGCTGCACCGGCTGCACGACGGAGGCCACGGGGTCGTGCAGATAGAGCTGGACGACCTCGGTGCCGTCCCGCTCGCCGGTGTTGGCCACGGTGAACGACAGCGCGAACTCGCCGTCCGTGGCGCACTCGCCGGCCGCGACCTGGAGCCCGGACCACTCGAACGCCGTGTACGACAGCCCGTGGCCGAAGGCGAAGGCCGCGGTCGGGTCGAGGTTGGACACCTCGTTGGCCTGGCCCAGCGGGGGCGCGAGATACGTCGTCGGCTGCGCCCCCGGGCCGCGCGGCACGCTCACGGGCAGCCGGCCCGACGGGTTCGTACGCCCGCTGAGCACGCCGGCCACCGCCGCCGTGCCCTCCACGCCGGGGAAGAACGACTGCACGACCGCCGCCGCGCCGTCGACCGCCCGCCCCAGCACGTACGGCCGCCCGGCCAGCAGCACGGGCACCACCGGGGTTTCGCTGTCCAGCAGGGCGTCGAGCAGCTCCTGCTGCACGCCCGGCAGCGCCGGCGACTCCGCGTCGCAGCCCTCGCCGCTGGTGCCGCGGCCGAAGAGCCCGGCGCGGTCGCCGAGCGCCACGATCACGACGTCTGCCGCGCGGGCGGTGCGTACCGCCTCGGCGATGCCGTCCGTCTCCGGGCCGTCGACGGAGCAGCCGGCGGCAAAGGTGACGGTGGCGTCGGGGAACTCCCGGCGCAGCGCCTCGTGGAGCGTGGGCAGCGCGATCCCCTCCGGGGTGCCGGGGTGCTTGACGCCGACGTGGACGGGGAACGAGTAGCAGCCGAGCACGGCGTGCGGGTCCTCGGCGTTGGGGCCGACGAGGGCGATACGGCGCGGGCCGCGCAGCGGCAGCGTGCCGTCGTTGGCAAGGAGCACCACGGCCTGCTCGGCCACCTCGCGGGCCAGCTCCCGGTTGGCGGCGGTGTCCAGGTCCACGGTGCCGCGCACCGCGTCCGGCTCCGCGTCCCGGCCGCCGGCGGCGGCGAGCACCTCCGGCACCGGGGACCAGTCCGCGTCCAGCAGCCCCAGGTGGACCTTCTGGGTCAGCACCCGGCGCAACGCGC
The DNA here is from genome assembly GCF_059570535.1 of Streptomyces sp. CNP082. Classification (NCBI taxonomy): domain Bacteria; kingdom Bacillati; phylum Actinomycetota; class Actinomycetes; order Kitasatosporales; family Streptomycetaceae; genus Streptomyces; species Streptomyces sp. CNP082. The sequence continues at coordinate 79,866 of NZ_JCANSZ010000032.1, read as the reverse complement.
GGTCGACCAGGTCCTCGTCGACCCGGCCGTCGGCAATCGCCTCCAGCAGCGGCGGCCCGAAGGTCTTGACGGTCGGCAGCTCCACGTCCACACCGGCGGCCAGCGCGGCGCCGGCGGCCCCGGCCCAGTCGCCGGCCACGCCGTGCAGCGTGCGCAGGAAGGAGATGCCGAAGTAGTCGGACACGACGGTGCCCTCGAAGCCCCAGGTGTCGCGGAGCAGCCCGGTCAGCAGCTCCGGGTCGGCCGCCGAGGGCACGCCGTCGGTGTCGGTGTACGAGCTCATCACAGAACCCACGCCGCTCTCCCGCAGCGCCATCTCGAACGGCGGCAGCAGCACGTCGGCGCGCTCGCGCTCGCCCATGGCGACCGGCGCGAGGTTGCGCCCGCCGCGGGAGGCGGAGTAGCCGACGAAGTGCTTGAGCGTGGCGAGGACGCCGGCGGACTGCAGGCCCCGGATGTACGCGGTGGCGACCGTGCCGACGAGATACGGGTCCTCGCCGATGGTCTCCTCCACCCGCCCCCAGCGCGCGTCGCGGGCCACGTCCAGCACCGGCGCGAGCCCTTGGTGCACACCCACGGCGCGCATGTCCCGGCCGATGGCCGCCGCCATCCGCCGCACCAGGGCCGGGTTGAACGTCGCGCCCCAGCACAGCGGCACGGGATACGCGGTCGCGCCCCAGGCCGCGAAGCCGGCCAGGCACTCCTCGTGGGCGAGGGCCGGGATGCCGAAGCGGTTCGCGGCCACGACCCGCGCCTGCGTGCGCATCAGCGACAGCGCGCCGAGCGCGGGGTCGACGGGCGCGGTGCCGAACGGCCGCGTCAACTGCCCGAGCCCGGCCGGCAGCAGCTCCTCGAAGTCGACGGCCTCCTCCATCTCGTGCTGGTACGGCGCCACTTCGCCGCCCTCCGCGGAGGCGCCGACCCAGATCCCGAAGAGCTGGGCGATCTTCTCCTCCGTCGTCATGGCGGCGATCAGCGCCGTCACGCGGGTGCCGGCGTCGTGTGCGGGGTCGTTCCACACGGGGGTGGCTGTGTCCGGGGCGTCTGCCCGGGATGTCTCAACTGCCACGTTGTCGGTCACTTTCCTCCGACGCCCATGAGGCCCTGGACCAGGGCCCGCCGGGCGAACAGGTAGACGAGCAGGACGGGAATCATCGACAGGACCACGGCGGCCAGCAGCCCGGGCGCGTCGATCCCGCGCTCGGTCTGGAAGTTGTAGAGGCCGAGCGTGATGACCTTGGTTTTTTCGGACTGGGTCAGGACGAGCGGGAAGAGGAAGCCGTTCCACGCCTGGAGGGCGGAGAAGACCACGATGGTGGCGAGCCCGCCGCGGGAGAGCGGGAGGACGAGCTGGAAGAACATCCGCCGGGGACTGGCGCCGTCCATGGCCATCGCCTCGAACAGCTCCCGCGAGATGTCGCGCATGGTGCCGCTGAGGATGAGCGCGGAGACCGGCAGGCAGAAGGCGGCCGTGGGCAGGATGACGCCGACGAGGTTGTCGTAGAGCCCGGCCTCGCTGACGAGGTAGAACATCGGGACGATCACGGCCTGGAGCGGGATGGCGAGGCCCAGCAGGAAGAGCCGGAAGACGCCGGTGGTGACGGGCCCGCGGCTGCGCACGATGGCGTACGCCAGCGGCGGCACCAGCAGCAGCACGATGCCGACGACGCAGACGGTGACGATCAGGGTGTTGAGGAAGTACCCGTCGAAGCCGGTGTCGAAGGCGCCGGTGAAGTTGTCGAAGGTGACGTGGCCGGGGAGGCTCAGCGGGCCGTCCTGGGCGAAGTCCGACTGGGTCTTCAGCGTCGCCGTGATCAGCACGTACAGCGGCAGCCCGATGAGGAGGAGCCAGAAGAGCGAGCCGGCGCCGGCGAGGTAGTTGGGGCGTCGCCTCATCACAGGCCCTCCGTGGTGCTGCGCATCTTGTCGTAGCCGGACAGCCGCACCATGATCAGGGAGATGAGCGTCGCGGCCAGGACCAGGACGAGCGCGATGGTCGCGCCGGCGCCGTAGTCGAAGCTCTTGAAGGCGCGTTCGTACATGTAGTACGCGCTGATGGTGGTGTCGGTGCCCGGGCCGCCCTGGGTGAGGATCAGCACGGTCTCGAAGGTGGTGAGCCCGCCGACGACCATGAGGATCATCGACGTCATCATCGCGTTGCGCAGTTGCGGCAGCGTGATGTGGAAGAACTGGCGGTAGCGCCCGGCCCCGTCGATCTCGGCGGCCTGGTAGAGCACCGGCGGGATCGCGCGCGCCGCGCCCTGGTAGATCAGGGTGTGGAACGGGGTGAACTGCCAGGTGCTGACGAAGGCCAGGACGCCGATCGCGGACGCCTGCTCGCCGAAGAGGTTGCCGTCGCCGAAGAGCCAGGTGGCCTCGGCGGGCACGCCGAAGTTCGGGTCCAGCAGGGCGCGCCAGACGACGGAGACGGCGGTGGCGGAGAGCAGGAGCGGGACGAAGTAGACGGCCGAGAGCACCGCGCGGTTCTTCTGGGTGCCCGCCGCCCAGACGCCGAGCATGATGCTCAGCGGGGTCTGGATCACCACGCCGAGCCCGGTGAGCAGCAGGCTCAGCCAGATGCTCTTGATCATTACGGGGTCGTCCAGGACCCGGCGCCAGTTGTCGAGCCCGGCGAACTCCGGGTCGCCGATGCCGTCCCAGGTCATGAAGGACAGCACCACGACCATGAGCAGCGGCACGAGGGCGAAGGCGGCGAAGAACAGGGTGGCGGGGGCCGCCCAGAGAACGCCCGGGCGGCCCACGTCGGCCACGTTCGTGGTCCGCCGCCGCCGCTGCTTTTCGGGCGGAGCGGCGGGGCGGACGCGCGTCATCAGTGTGGTCATGGAGACGTCAGGAGGTCGGCAGAGCCTGCATGGCCGAGATGAAGCCGTCCTCGTCGAGCTGTCCGTTGAAGAACTGCTGGACGGCCTTGTGCATGTCGGTGGCGGCGGACTGCGGGTACGCCTGGTCCCAGGAGAGCTGGAAGTGCGGCGCCTTCTCGACCAGGTCGTACTGGAACTTCGAGTACTCGGGGCTGGCCGCCTCGTCGAGGAAGTCGGGGGTGTTGGTCGTGGTCGGCAGGTTGCCGATGGAGAGCTGGTCCTTCACGAACGTGTCGGAGTACATGAGCTTGAGGAACTCGGCGATGGCCTCGGGGTGTTCGGCCTTCTTCATCACCGAGTAGTAGTTGTTCGTGTTGCCCGCGAGGTTCGCCGGGTCGCCCTTGCCGCCGTCGATGGCCGGGAAGGCGCTGTAGCCGAGGTCCTCGGCGGCGAAGCCCTCGTCCAGGCTCTGCTGGGTGGAGTAGTACCAGGAGCCCATCAGCTCGAAGCCGGCCTTTCCGGAGGAGACGAGCTGCGCGGAGCCGTTGTTGGTGAACTTCACCGAGTCGTACGTGTCGCCGAAGGCGCCGGCGTCGACGAGTTCGCGGATCATGCCGAGCGCCCGCCGGCTGTCCTCGCTCCCCCACGCCTCCTTGTCGCCGTCCAGCGCCTGCTGGAACAGCTCGGGTCCGGCGATGCGGTCGTAGAGGTACTGGAACCACATCTGGGTGGGCCACATGTCGCCGCCGCCGAGCGCGATCGGGGTGACGCCGGCGTCCTTGAGCTTCTCCACCGCGGCCAGCAGGTCGTCCCAGGTCTCGGGCGGCTGCACGCCGGCCTCGGCCAGCACCTTCTTGTTGTGGAAGAGCATCACGGGCTGCGTCCCGCGCATCGGGACGCCGTACGCCTTGCCGTCCACGACCGAGGCGTCGAAGACGGAGGGCAGGAAGTTGTCCTTCAGCCCCGGGTCCTTCTTGATGAAGTCGTCGAGCGGCAGCAGCAGGTCCGCGTCCACGAAGGGCTTGATGCTGCCGCCGCCCCAGTGGAAGAAGACGTCGGGGGCCTGCGGGGTGCTGATGATCGTCTGCAGCTTCGTCTGGTAGTCGGCGCCCGGGATGGTGTCGAGACGGGCCTTGACCTTGGACGTCTTGTTGAACTCGGCGACGAGCTTCTTCTCCACCTTGTTGGTGGCGTCACCGTAGACGAGGACGGTGAACTCGTTCTCGCCGGAGGCCGATCCGCCGTCGTCACCGCAGGCCGCCAGGGCCAGCGTGAGCCCCAGCGCCACGCCGCCGGCAAGGATGCGGGGCATCCGCCTTCGAGTCTTCATACGTACGCCTCTCGAAAATTTCGTCCCGAACATCGAAAGTCGATGTAGGGCTGGACAGTAGGCGAGGCGCCGCAGACGGTCAACGGGGCTGCAGCCGCGCGACCAAACCGTTACCGCTGACCGTGCCTTATCCTTCGAACCATGCGTGAAGACGACGACGTGGACGGCCGCGTGACCCTGGCCGAGGTAGCCACTCAGGCCGGGGTGTCACTCTCGACGGTTTCGAAAGTTCTCAACGGCCGTTCCGATGTCTCCCGGCCCACGCGAACGAAAGTCGAGCAACTGCTGGAGACGCACGGCTACCGCCGCCGGGCCCAGGCCGCCCCGCAGGCGCCGCTCATCGAGCTGGTCTTCCACGAGCTGGAGAGCGTCTGGGCGATGGAGCTGATCCGCGGCGTGGAGAACGTCGCCAAGCAGAACCACGCGAGCGTCGTCCTCACCGAGAGCGGGACCCGGCACGCGCCGGACCCCGACTGGATCGAGGGCGTCCTGCGCCGCCGCCCGCTGGGCGTGGTGCTGGTCTTCTCCACCCTGCCCGACCGGGTGAAGAAGCAACTGCGCTCACGCGCCATCCCGTTCGTCATCGTCGACCCGGCCGGCGACCCCGAGCCCGACGTGCCCTCCGTCGGCTCGGCCAACTGGTCCGGCGGCATGGCCGCCACCCGCCACCTCATCGAGCGCGGCCACCGGCGGATCGCCATCATCACCGGCCCCGAGGACATGATGTGCTCCCTGGCCCGGCTCGACGGCTACCGCTCGGCGATGGCCATGGCCGGCCTCGACGTCGACCCGGCCCAGGTCCGCTTCGGCGACTTCCACGTCCAGGGCGGCTTCGACCACGCCATGGAGCTGCTCGACGGGCCCGGCCGCCCCACCGCCGTGTTCGCCGGCAGCGACCTCCAGGCCCTCGGGGTGCTGGAGGCGGCCCGGCTGAAAGGGCTGAGCGTGCCGGACGAGCTGTCGGTCGTCGGCTACGACGACGTGCCCCTGGCGCAGTGGTCCAGCCCCGCGCTCACCACCGTCCACCAGCCGCTGCGGCAGATGGCGGAAGAGGCGGCGCAGATGCTGCTGCACCCGCGCGAGCCCGGCAAGGGGGCGCTGCGCATGGAGCTGGCCACCCGGCTGGTGGTGCGGCAGAGCACGGCGGCACCCGCGAAGCCCCCGGCCCGGCCGTAGACGGCGGGGCCGGCCCGGCCCTTCCCCCTGCCGGGCCGGCCGAAGTCCCGTACACCACCCGGGGTTTCGAACACCGGGTACGGCGCCCGCCGCGCCGTACCCGTGGACACACGTGCGGACGCGTCCACCGGCAACCTCCCGCCTTCCGGCGGCAACCCATGGCCGGAGCGTCCCGCCGCCAGGCGGACGCTCCTCCCCCCACCGACACACGTACCGGACGGAGAGCAGCACATGCGCACCCACAGGAGGAAGCCCCGCACCAAGCTCGTCGTCGCCGCCGCGACGGCCACCGCCGCCGCCACCGCCGCCCTGCTGGTCCCGGGAGCGATGGCCGACGAGGCGGCCCCGGCCGCGGCGTCGCCCATCGGCTTCGGCGCCGGCACCACCGGCGGGGCCGGCGGCGAGACCGAGCGGGTCTCGAACGCGGACGCGTTCATCGACGCGGTGCAGAGCGACGGCCCGCGCATCGTCGAGGTCGACGGCACCATCCAGCTCGGCGACATGACCAAGGTCGCGTCCGACAAGACCATCGTCGGCGTCGGCGGCAACGGCCGCATCAGCGGCGGCGGCGGGCTGAACATCAGCGAGGTCAGCAACGTCATCGTGCAGAACATGACCATCTCCGGCAGCGACGACGACAACATCAACGTCCAGTACTCCACGGACATCTGGCTGGACCACAACACGCTGACGGGCGCGAGCGACGGCAACCTCGACATCAAGCGCGCTTCGGACGACATCACGGTCTCGTGGAACCACTTCCACGACCAGGACAAGAACGCGCTGCTCGGCCACAGCGACGACAACGCGGGCGAAGACGCCAACGCCCTGCACGTCACCTACGCCTTCAACTGGTTCGACGGCACCAACCAGCGCAACCCGCGGGTCCGCTTCGGCAACCCCGTGCACGTGCTCAACAACTACTACCAGGACGTCGGCTCCTACGGCGTCGCCTCCACCGAGGACGCGGGCGTGCTGATCGAGGGCAACTACTTCGAGAACACCGAGGACCCCTTCCACCTCGGCGAGGCCAGCTCGGGACCCGGCACGATCGAGGCCCGTGACAACCACTTCGAGAACTCCGGCAGCGGCGAGGCCGGCGGATCCGTCGCGTCCATCCCGTACAGCTACGACGTCCAGTCCGCCGAGAGCGTCAAGGGCACCGTGACCGGGGGCGCCGGCGCCGGCAACCTCTGAGGAACGGCGCTGCGCGCCGCGGCCGGCCGCGGGATCGTCCTGCCCCTCCCGCGGTACGAAGTCCCCCGCGGCGCACAGCGCTTCGCCGGCGTACGCCACCGACCGCCGTTCGATTTCCCGGCATACGACCGGCAGGCCGGACAGAGCGGTCGACTCCCCTCCTCCTGGCCGAGGTTGCGCTATTCATCGGGAACGGCGCGCGGGTTATCCTCCTGCGCACCAGGGGCATCCCCCCGGTCCATGCGAGCGCACGCACCGTTCCCCCCCCACGCCCTCAACCCCACCCCAGGAGGGTCACCATGAGAGTGCGCACCATCTCGGCGACAGCCGCCGGGTTCTGCCTCGCCGTCTCCGGCGTGGCGCTCTCCGCGGCCAGCGCGGACCCGTCCGCCGACGCCGCGCAGCCGGCGGTCGAACTGACCACCGTGGCCGAGGCCGAGAACCCGAGCGCGGGCACCGCGGGCCCCGACGGCACGGTCTGGATCGCCGAACGGGCCGGCACCGTCCGGGTCCTCGGCGACTCCGGCCTCGGCGAGCCCGTGCTCGACATCACGGGCGAGACGACGGACGACGGCGAACGCGGGCTGCTCGGCATCGCCTTCGACCCGGCCTTCGAGCACTTCTACATCTCCTTCACCGACCAGGAAGGCACCAGCACCATCGACGAGTTCGCCGTCGCCGACGGCGCGCTCGACCCCGGCTCCCGGCGCACCGTCCTCACCCAGGAGCAGCCGTACTCCAATCACAACGGCGGCCAGATAGCCTTCGGCCCCGACGGCATGCTGTACATCGGCCTCGGCGACGGCGGCGCCGGCGGCGACCCGCACGACAACGGCCAGAACCTCGGCACGCTGCTCGGCAAGCTGCTGCGGATCGACCCGGCCGGCGGCGACCCGTACGCGATCCCCGAGGACAACCCCTTCGTGGACGACCCCGACGCGCGCGGCGAGATCTGGGCGTACGGGCTGCGCAACCCGTGGCGGTTCTCCTTCGACGCCGAGACCGGCGACCTGTGGATCGGCGACGTCGGGCAGAACAGGATCGAGGAGATCGACCGCGCCCCGGCCACCAGCACCGGCGGCGAGAACTACGGCTGGGGCCGGATGGAGGGCACGGAGGTCTTCGACGGCGAGGAGCCGGCGAACCACGTGCCGCCGGTCCACGAGTACGGCCGTGACGGGCTTCCCTGCTCGGTCACCGGCGGGTTCGTCTACCGCGGCGAGGCGATCGCGGACCTGGCCGGGCAGTACCTGTTCAGCGACTACTGCGACGGCACCGTCCGCTCGCTGGAGGTCGAGAACGGCGAGGTGACCGGCGAGCACGACCTCGGCGTCAACGGCGGCTCCGTGGTCTCCTTCGTCCAGGGCGGCGACCACGAGCTGTACGTGCTGGACCTCGGCGGGGCGGTCCACCGCCTGGACCCGGCCGGGTAATACCCGCCACCCCGCGGGCCGCCGTGGCGCGGCCCGCGGGCACCGGGCGCCGTACGCCCCATTCCGGTGGCGGGCGCGGGACGTTACCGTGCGGTAGATGAAGCGACCGGGGTTCAGGGACCTGACGGGCAGGCGGCTCTTCGTCACCGGCGCGGCGGGCGGCATCGGCCGCGCGACCGCCGCGCTGGCCGCCGCCCGCGGCGCGGAGCTGTTCCTCACCGACCTGGACGGGGACCGCCTCGGCGCCGCCGCCGCGCAGATACGGGCCGGCGGCGGCACCGTACGCTACGCCGAGGCCGCGGACGTCGCCGACGCCGACGCCGTACGGGCCGTGGCCGACGGCGTGCACGCCGCGGCGGGCGGGCCGATGGACGTGGTGATGAACATCGCCGGGATCTCGGCGTGGGGCACGGTGGAGCATCTGGAGCACCGGCACTGGCGCGCCATGGTCGACGTCAACCTGATGGGTCCGGTGCACGTCATCGAGGCGTTCGTGCCGCCGATGATCGCGGCCGGGCGCGGCGGGCACCTGGTCAACGTCTCCTCGGCGGCGGGGCTGCTCGGGCTGCCGTGGCACGCGGCGTACAGCGCGGGCAAGTTCGGACTGCGCGGCGTCTCCGAGGTGCTCCGCTTCGACCTGCGCCGGCACGGCATCGGCGTGAGCCTGGTCTGCCCGGGCGCGGTGGACACGCCGCTGACCGAGACCGTGGACATCGTCGGCGTGGACAAGCAGAGCAAGGCGTTCAAGCGGCTCCAGGCGGGCTTTCGCCGACAGGCGCAGTCACCGGAGGCGGTCGCCGGGATGATCCTCGAGGGCGTGGCGCGGAACCGCTATATGGTGCACACCTCCGCGCAGGTACGGGCCGCGTACGCGCTGCAGCGCGTCGCGCCGCCGCTGTACGCGCTCGCCATGCGGGCGATGAACTCCGCCACCCACCGGCTGCTGCGCCGCGCGGCCCTCACCCCGCCCGCACACCCCGCCGCCGCACCCGCCCCTCCTGCTCCTCCTGCTCCTCCTGCCGATCCCGCCGGTCCTGCCGATCCCGCAGCTCCGGCCGGCGGCCCGGTGGCGCGGCAGACGGACGGGGACAGCCGGTGAGCGCGCCGCGCATCGCCCCCGGCGGGTGCCGCGACGTGGGCCCGGCCACCTGGCTGCTCAGCCGCGCGGCGGGCCGCATCGGCGGCACCCGGCCGCCCGCGCTGTTCCTCGTCCTCGGCCGGCACCGCCGGCTGTTCCACGGCTGGCTGCGGTTCGCCGGCCGGCTGATGCCCCGCGGCACGCTGCCGCGCCGGGAGACGGAGCTGGTGATCCTGCGGGTGGCGCATCTGCGCGCCTGCGCGTACGAGTTCGAGCACCACCGCAGGCTCGGCCGCCGCGCCGGGCTGACCCCCGCGGACGTCGCCCGCGCCGAAGCCGGCCCCGAGGCGGACGGCTGGACGGAGCGGGAGCGCACGCTGCTCGCCGCCGTCGACGCGCTGCACCGTCACCGGGACCTCGACGACGCGCTCTGGCGGCGGCTGCGTACCCATCTGGACGAGAAGGCGGCCATCGAACTGCTGCTGCTCGCCGGGCACTACGAGATGCTCGCCACGACGATCACCGCGCTGCGGCTGGCCCCCGACCCACCCCGCTAGCGGGCCCGCCGCACCCTGTCCGTACCCCCGTCCGGGGGCGGCATTCAATCGTTCCAGAGTTTTCCGACCATTTTTCTAGGAAAACCGTTGACGCAGGCCAGCGCGGTGCGCAGGATGGTGGGCATGTCCTCGACGCGGGCGCTCCTCTTCCGCCGCAGGCACGTCGACTTCTGTCACGTGGCCAGCGCCGTCTGCCGTCACGGCTAGCCGCCGGCCGGCCTGCTCCGAGCCCCCGTGACCCGCCGCCCGCGGCCGTCGCCGCCCGCACACCGGCGGGCCGGGCCCCCGGCTGCCCGCCGCCCCCGGGAGCCCCGCGTCCTCCTCCCCGGCCGTGTACCGCGCGGCAGGAGACGGACGCCGGCCCGCTGCCGTACCCGCCCCGCGCCGACCATCCGAAGGAGACCGACCCATGCCCCACTCACCCCCCGCCCCGGCAGCCGGGGCCGAATCCGCGGGCGCCGAACGCCACCTGCGCCTGGTGCGCGAGCCCGCCCGCGACGGCGAGCGCACCGCGGACGGCAAGCCGCTCGTCGGCTACGTCGTGCTCGTGCCGCCGGGGCTCGACCCCGCCGACCTGCTGGCCGAGGGCGCCGACGCCGCCCCGCTGCAGCGGGCGCCGCACCACGCGGTGCCGCCGGGCGGCGGTCCCGTACGCATCGACGCGGAGCGCCGGGTGGCCGAGGTGGACGGGCAGCCGATGGACCTGACGTTCCTGGAGTTCGAGCTGCTGGCCCATCTCGTCGCCCACCCGCGGCGGGTGCACTCGCGGGAGTCGCTGGTGACCACCGTGTGGGGCTACAGCCACGTCGGCGACGGCCGCACGGTCGACGTCCACATCGCGCGGCTGCGCCGCAAGCTCGGCGCTGCCCACCGGCACCGGATCGTGACGGTCCGGCGCCTGGGCTACAAGTACGAGCCGACCGCGTCCTGACCCGCCCGGTACCGCCGCCGCTCCGCCCGATCCCCGTCTGCCTCCGACACCGAAAGCCGAGCTCCCCATGGCCGCCCAACTCCACCTCTCCGCAGCCCTCGACGACGCGACCGCCGACCACCGCCCCGCCGCCGCGTGCCCCCCGCCGTACGCGCGCTGGACCCGGCTGGTGCGCCTGGCCGAGCAGGGCGGTCTGGACTTCGTCACGCTCGACGGCGCGGGCGGTCCTGGGCGGCTCGACGTGCTGGCCGTGCTCGCCCGGGCCGCCGGCAGTACCAGTCACATCGGGCTCGTCCCGGCCGTCGCGGCACTGCCCGCCGGGCGGTTCGCGCCGCTGACGTCCGCGGCGGCACGCATCGCCGTCAACGGCCGGGCCGGCTGGCTGGTACGGACCGCGCTGCCCGGCGGCGTACCGCTGCACGCCCGCGCTCACGCCGGCGGCTTCCGCGGGGCGCCGGGACGGCCTCGCGCCGCCCTCCTGCCGCCGTCCGGCACCCGCCCGCGCGGGCCGCACCGCCCGCCGGTGGCGGTGGTGCTCGACGTGCACGGGCCGGACCGGCGCTGGCTGCAGGCGGCCCGGCACGCCGACGTGGTGCTCCTGGACGCCGAGCACCCGGCCGCCGCCCAGGTCTGCCGCGCGGCGCTCAAGCACGCGGCGGCGGACGCCGGGCGCGACCCGCACGCCCTGCGGGTCCTGCTGCGCCTCGGGGTCGACCTCGGCCGCGGTGGCGGGCGCGGGCTGCGGCCCAAGGCGGAGACGCTGCACTTCGCCGGACGGCCGGCCGAGTTGGCCGGACTGCTGGCCGAGTGGCATGCGGAGGGGGTGGCCGACGGGTTCCACCTGCTGCCGGCGCACGCGGCCACCGATCTGCTCGCGGTCGTGTACGGACTGGTGCCGAAGCTGCGCGAGCGCGGGTTGTTCCGCTCCGGCTACCGCGGCCGGACGCTGCGCGAGCACCTGGCGCCGACCGCCTGAGTGCCGGTCCCTGCGGGAGGCCCCCGCGGGAGGACCCGAGCCGGTGAGGCAGCGGCCCCGTACGGCTTCACCCGCCGTACGGGGCCGCTGCCGTGCCGCCCGCGGCCGGCGGTGCCGGCGGCGGCCGGGGGGCGTCCTGGGGCGTACGCCGGTGACGTACGCGCACGTCGGTGAGGTGCGACGCGCGCGCACGGGCCGCGGCGGACGAGAGCAGGGCCCTTCGCACTCCTCCGGGTTAGCGAAGGGCCCTGCCCGTCTGCGGGGAGCCCGGCGCAGCCCCCGCGTCCGCGGGGTCCTGGCGTTCGCTCCCACCGATTCCTAGTATTCCCATCGGTGTGCTAGGAATTATGAAAGCAGTAGCCTGGTCGCGTCAACAGGTGCCCGGGGGTGGACCGGTCCCCCAGACGCGAGATCATGGACGACATCGTTCCCGGCTTAGCTGGAGGTACCGTGGCCGCGCCCTCGTCTCCCCCCGCCGCGGGTCCCGCCCGTCACGTCGTGGCCGTCGTCGGCGCGGGCGCCGCGGGCGCCCTGACCGCGATGCAGCTCTGCGAGACCGCGATCCGGCGCAGCACGCCGCTGGAGCTGGTGCTCATCGACCCGGCGCCCGAGGCGGGCCGCGGCGTCGCGTACGCGACCACCGACCTGCGCCACCGGCTGAACGTCCCGGCCGGCGGCATGAGCTGCTACCCGGACGACCCCACGCACTTCGTGCGCTGGCTCCGCGGCCACGGCGAGCCGGCCGCCTCCGCCTGCGACTTCGCCCCCCGGCAGCGCTACGGCGCCTACCTGGCCGACTCCCTCGGCCAGGCCGTCATCCGCGCCCACGGCACGGTCGCCGTGCGCCGGCTGCGTACGAAGGCGACCGGCTGTACGTGGACCGCCGGCGGGCAGGCCGCCCTGAGCCTCGCCGACGGTCACACCCAGCGGGCCGACAGCGTCGTCATCGCCACCGGCCCCCAGGCCGGTCCCCGCGGCTGGGCGCCCGAGGCCCTGCGCACCAGCGACCGCTTCGTCCCCGACCCCTGGGCGCCGGGCGCCCTCGACGCGCTCGCCGGCGACGCCCACGCCGCCGACGACGTGCTGCTCGTCGGCACCGGCCTGACCGCCGTGGACATGGTGCTGACGCTGGAGCGCGCCGGCCGCCGCGTGCACGCCGTCTCCCGCGGCGGCGAACTGCCCCGCCCGCATGCCCTGACCGCACTGCCGCCCCTCCAGGCCGACCCCGCTCTGCCCGGCCTGCCGCTGAGGGAACTGCGGGCCGCCGTACGCCGCCACGTGGCCGCCGCCGTACGCGCCCACGGCGACTGGCGCCCCGCCCTGGACGGACTCCGCCCGCTGACCCAGGAGATGTGGGCCCGCCTGACCGACGGGGACCGGGCGGACTTCCTGGCCCGGGACGCCTCCCGCTGGAACGTCCACCGCCACCGCATGCCCCCGGCCACCGCGGAGTCCGTGCAACGGGCGCTGGCCGCGCGGCGGCTGCGGCTGCACACCGGTCAGGTGCAGGGCGTCGCCGAGGGGCCGGACGGCGGCCTGGCCGTGACGCTGAGCGGGGGCCGGACGCTGCACGTCGGCTGGGTCGTCGACTGCACCGGTCCCGGCCTGCGCGTCGAGGAGTGCGCCGACCCGCTGTGGCGCGGGCTGCTCGCGGACGGCACGGCCACGCCGGGCCCGCTGGGCATCGGGGTGGCCACCGACGCCGGCCGGCTGCGCCCGCGGCACGCGCCGGCGATACGGTCCGCTTCCCCCGCCGCCGGCTCCCCCGCCGCCGTTCACCACCGGCCCGCCCCGCCGCTGTTCACCCTCGGCTCCGCCCGCCGCGGCGAGCTGTGGGAGACCACCGCGGTGCCCGAGCTCCGCGTCCAGGCCGCCGAGGTCGCCGCGGCCGTGCTGGAGCCGCTGCGCGAGCCGGTACGCGGACGGCGCCGGCCCACCGACGTCAACGGCCTGCCCGTCTCCACGCACGCCGCTGCCGCCGCCTCGTACCGCGCGGGCCTGGAGCGGCTGCTGAAGGTGCGCGCCGGCGCGGACGCCGCGTTCGCCCGCGCCGTAGAGCTGGACCCCGGCTTCGCGCTCGGGCACGCCGCGCTCGCGCTCCTGGGGCACGAGTGCGGCGCCGCGGTGGACGTGCCGCGCGCGCTGGCCGACGCCCAGCGCGCGGCGCGCGAGCGCGCGGACGAGCGCGAGCGGGCGTTCGTGGAGGTCGTCACCCGCCGGATCGCCGGGGCCGGCGGCTCCTCCGGGGACGCCGCGCTGACCCGGCACCTGGCCGCTTACCCGGGCGACGCGCTGGCGCTGAGCGTCGCCGTGCCGACCATCGCGTTCTCCGGCGTCACCGACCTGGACGGCGCCATGGCCCGCCGGATCGTGGAGCGCACCACGTCCGCGTACGAGGGGCACTGGTTCCACACCTCGCTGCTGGCCTTCGTGCGCCAGGACGACGGCCGCTTCGACGAAGCCGGGGAGCTGGCCCGCCGGGCGCTGGCCGTGGAGCCGGCCGCGGGCCATGCCGTGCACGCGCTGGCCCACGTCCACTACGAGACCGGGGCCCACGAGCGCGGGCGGGACTGGCTGGACCGCTGGATCGGCGACCAGGGCCGCGGCGCCACGCACCGGGCGCACTTCTCCTGGCACGTCGCCCTGCACGAGCTGGCGCTCGACGACCCGGACGCGGTCCGGCGGCGCTGGTTCGCGCAGTTGGCGCCGGGCCGGGTGAACGGCGTGCGGGCGCTGGTGGATTCGGGGTCGCTGCTGTGGCGGGCCCGGATGTCCGGGTGCTGGCCGGGCGAGCAGCCGGTGGAAGGGGTGCTGGCGGCGGTCGAGCGGGAGGTCGTGGAGCGGCCGGCGACACCGTTCACCGCGATGCACAGCGCGGTGGCGCTGACGGCCGCGGGCGACCTGCCGGCGCTGCGCCGGCTGCGTACGCACGCGGCGGGCGCCGACCCGGTGCAGCGCGAGGTCGTGGCGCCGCTGTGCGAGGCGCTGGAAGCGGTGGTGGAGGAGCGCTGGCCGGACGCGGTGGCGCGGCTGGAGGCGATCCGGCCGGTGCTGCGCAAGGTCGGCGGCAGCGCGGCGCAGCGCGAAGTGGTGGAGGAGACGCTGCTGTTCGCGCTGGTGTCGGGCGGCCGGTGCGAGGCGGCCCGGCGACTGCTGGAGACCCGGCTCGACCGCCGCGACTCCCCCGCCGACCACCGCCGCCTGGCGTCCCTGCCCGGCCTGGACTGACGGCCCGTACAGCCCGTACGGGCCCCGTTTCAGTGGTTTCAGTGGTTTCAGTGGTTTCAGTGGTTTCAGTCCGCCGCGGCCTCGGGCAGCAGCGGGCGCCAGTACTGGCGCGTGCCCTCCTCGCGCAGCACGTAGCCGAGCCGCTGCGCATGAGCGCGCAGGTCCTCCGCGTCGGCGGTGTTCTTCTTCCTGAGCGCGTCCTCGCGGGCCCGCAGCACGGCGTGCGCCGCCGCGGGCAGCTCCGCGCAGTCCCGCGTCCAGCGCTGGTAGCAGCCGGCGTACGGGTCCTCGTGCAGCCACCGGTAGCCGTGCGCGGTGAAGCCGCGGGCGAGGTCGGCGCGCTCCAGGCCGGTGGGCCTGCGCAGCAGTTGGCGGGAGGCGGCGTCGAGGATCACCAGCCGGTCCTTGTCCAGGAAGGCGGCGGCGACCTCGGCGCGGGCCAGGATGCGGGACTCGCCGTCCTTGTCGATCCGTACGGTGTCGTCCTCGAAGGTCACGCGCATCGCCAGCACGTACGCGAGGAGTCCGCCGCCCAGGCCCAGCACCACCCCGGCCGCGGGTCCGGCGACCGCCGTCCAGCCGTCGTCGAAGGAGGCGACCAGCTTGAACGGACCCCGTATCGGCGCCCCCCTGAGCCCGGCGGCCTCGTCCGCGATGCGCGGGACAAGCCAGCCGAGGAACAGGCCGAGGGCCGGGAGGCCGGCGAGCAGCAGCAGGCGGTACACCAGGCCGGGGCCCACCGTGACGGACGTGTGCTTGGCGGTGCCGCCGACGGGGCCCTCGGCAGGGCTGTCGTCGTCGGGGTGGCGGTCGGGGTGTCCTTCGGGGTGGTCGTCGGGTCCGCCGCCGGGGTGGTCGTCACGGGACATCGCGGGTGCTCCGGAATCCATCGTCTCGTCCTTCCTGCCGTTCCCCGGCGACGCTACGGAGCGGGGTCGGGGCGGCGGATCGGCCGAAGGTCTGCGGAGCGCGGCGGCGGGTACGACTTTGGTCGCTTTCCCGCGGGCGGCTTCGGTGCGCACGGGAACCGGCCCCGGAGCAGGGGGCTCCGGGGCCGGTGGGGCTCACCGCCGGGTCACAGGGGCTGGACGGTGATGTTGCGGTAGCGGACCGCGTTGCCGTGGTCCTGCAGCTTGATGGCGCCGGCGACCGGGGTCTCCGGCTTCCCGGCCCCGGTGGGGCCGTCCACGGCGACGTCGTCGTGGACCTTCACACCGTTCCACACCACCGAGACACGTGCGTCCTCGGTCTTGTTGCCGTCCGCGTCGAAGCGGGCGGCGCGGAAGGTGATGTCGTACGTCTGCCAGGTCCCCGGCGGCTTCGCCGCGTTCACGTCGGCCGCCTTCTTCTTGTAGAGGGCTGCGGCGTCGTCGTTGGCCAGCGGGTCCTTGCCGTACGAGTCGAGGATCTGGACCTCGTAGCGCTCCTGCAGGTACACGCCGCTGTTGGCGCGGTCCTGCCCGGTGACGTCCGGCGGCAGCTCGGGCAGCCAGAACTCCACGTGCAGCTTGAAGTCCCGGTACGCGTGCTTGGTGCGGATGTCGCCGCAGCAGACCTCCATGGCCTCGCCGTCGAGGAGCGGCCACTCTGGCGTTCTGCCGTCCAGGTGCTGGAAGGCGGAGCGGTCCGCGCCGTCGAAGAGCGTGACGGGCTCGCCGCTGGGGTGGACGGTGAGCATGTCGAGGTTGACGTGCCCGGTGTCGTCCTCCTCGTTGACGTAGGCGATGGTGGAGCGGCCGGCGGGCAGCGTGACCTGCTCGGTCGCGGAGGTCCACTCCTCCCAGGTCCCGGTGGACGCCAGTGGGAGCTGCCTCACCTTCTTGCCGTTGACGTACATGCTGACCGTCTTGGTGCCGGTGAAGGGGTTCGGGCCGTTGGAGTAGCGCAGTCCGACGTCGTATGTGCCTCCCTTCTGCGTCGTGACGTCGAACGTGGTGGACGCGCCCTTGTTGCCGTAGCCGGCGACGAAGCCGCGGCCCGAGTAGGCGTCGTGGTCGGTGGCGAGCGTCGCGCCGCCGTCGAGCCGGGCCTCCTCGGCCTCGTACGCGGTGGGCACGTGCTCCTCGTCACCGGGGATGTTGTTCAGCGTGTACCACGCCTCGGTGCTCCACAGCTCCTGGCCGCCCTCGGCCGTGAAGGGGCGCGGGGAGCGCACGTGCACGACGTACCCGGGCTTCAGGCCGGGGATCCGGAGGGTGACGGTCCTGCGGTCGTCCGACAGCTCCGCGGAGGTCACCGGCAGCACCTCCTCGTCCACCTTGGGGCCGCCGTACTCGGGGGTGGGGACGTAGCGCCACTGGGTGACCGAGTACTTCTCGGCCAGGGCGTCGGCGGTCTCCTGCGACAGCGGCTTGGTGTAGCGCATCTCGAAGCCGGTCTCGGTGGCGTCCATCGAGACGATGTCGAAGGCGTCGTTCCCGCCGGGCGTCAGCTTCTGCAGACCGTAGGTCAGCTTGCCGGGCTGGCCCCAGTTGCCGCCGGCGCCCAGGCCGCCGGCGTAGATCGCGCCGTCGGGACCCATGCTGATGCGGTTGACGCCGGCCTCCAGGCCCTGGGTCATGCGGAAGACCGCGCCCTGGTAGTCGCCCTCGACCTTCTCCAGGTCGGCCCGCTGGATGCCGCCGTAGGTGACGTCGCCGAAGAGGAGCTGGCCCGCGAAGGTGCCCTCCTTCAGATACAGCGGCGTGCTGGGCGAGTTGGCTATCTCGTTCTGCGGGAGCCACAGCACGGGCTGGGTGACGGGGTTGTCGTCGAACGGCCCGGAGGGGTTGGTGTAGTGGTTGAAGAAGCGGTCCTGCTTGATGTGCAGAAGCTTCGACGACGGCAGCCAGCCGCCCTGGTTGTCGAGGACGAACATGTCGTCGTCCGGCCCCCATCCGATGCCGTTGGGGGTGCGCAGGCCGCCTGCGACGTAACTGACCGCGCCGGTCTTGCGGTTGACCTTGACGGTGGTGCCGCGGTTCTCAGACGGCTGCGGGTCGGTGGTGGCGCCGCCGTAGTTGATGGCGACGGACAGGTTGAGGTAGAAGAACCCGTCCTTGTAGAGCAGGCCGAAGGCGAACTCGTGGAAGTTGTTGCTGAACGGCCAGGTGGCGACGGTCTCGTACGCGTCGGAGACGTCGTCGCCGTCGGTGTCCTTCAGCCGGGTCAGCTCGTGCTTCTGCGAGACGTACAGCTCACCGTCGACGTACTTGATGCCCTGCGGCTCCTTCAGGCCCTCGGCGACCTTCTTCACGGTGACCTGCTCGGGCGAGGTGTCGCCGGTGACGTTGTCGAGGAGGTAGACCTCGCCGGTGACGTTGTCGGTGCCGCCCCAGGTGGTGACCGCGAGCCGGCCGTCGGGCAGCCAGTCCATCGCGGTGACCTGCGGCTCGAAGCCCTCGGGGCGCAGGTCGGTCAGCTCGAAGTCCGGGTGGACGCCGTTCAGCGGCAGACCGTCGCCGGGCGAGTCGGTGAAGCCCTCGCACTCCTTGCGGCCGGGCGCGGTGACGCGCACGACGCCGGCGTCGGTGCTGAGCACCGAGTCCGGCACGGTGGTGAAGCCGTCGGCGCCCGGCGGCTGCCAGGCCAGGGTGACCTGCTGGCCGCCGCCGCGCTCGAAGTGCTCGATGAACAGCGAGTGGTAACCGGCGGTCAGCTCGACGGTGCCGTCCTTGGGCGGATCGGTGCCGTGCAGCCCGTCGTGGTCGATGACGACCTGGTTGTCGATGAGCAGCCGCGCGCCGTCGTCGCTGGTGAGGCGGAAGGTGTACGTGCCGTCCTCGGGCACGTTGACGTTGGCGATGGTGTGCGAGACGAAGTTGTCCTCGAAACCGAAGTCCCCGGCGGTCGAGAAGTCGATCCGCGGCATGAGCTTGTCGACGTTCGGGGTCTGCGCGGGCTTGAGCGCGCAGATCTCGTCGAGCGGGACCTGCACGTCGTACGTGCGCAGCGTCACGCCGGGCTCCTGCGGCGGCAGTTCGGCGAAGGGCTGGGCCTGCGGGTCCGGGGCCTGCTCCGGTCCCGGTGCGGGGCCGGGGTCGGCGCCGGCGGGCGCGGCCCAGAAGCCGCCGACAAGGAAGGCCGCGGCGAGCACCGTGGTCATCCGTCTGCGGACACGGTGGTACAGCCGTGCGGACATTCGTTCCTCCAGACGCGGAAAAGGGCGGGAAGAACCTTCGGATTCCAGGCGGGTGCGGCGCTGAGCCTAAAGACTTCGTCCGGGCCTGTCCATACTTTGTTATCAGAGAGAAAAAAGTTCCGGTACCAGCTCGTGGGCGTCCCGGCGGGCGGGGAGCACGGCCTCCTCGGGCGCGGGGGTGGCCGGCCAGCGGGTGCGTACGCCCGTGTCGGCCCAGCCGCCCACGGCGGCGAGGAACTTGTCGAGCGCCGGATTCGACAGGCCGCGGGCCTGGAGCGGCGCGACGTGGCGGCGGAACAGCTCGGCCAGCCGGCGCTGGACGTCGAGGGCGGCGGCCGGGTCGCAGTGCATCGTCTCGTACCAGCGGACCGAGCCGGCCGGGGCGAGGGCGGCGACGTTGGAGTAACTGCCGTGCGCGCCCCGGGCGATGCCGGTGGCCAGCAGATGGCCGGGGACGAAGACGGAGCAGCGGTCCGTGTGCGGGCGTACGGCGTCGTACCAGGCGTCGTCGCCGCCTGCGGTCTTCAGCCCGACGAGCGCGGGCACCTCGGCCAGCAGCCGGCCGAGCAGCGCGGGCGAGACCGGGGTCTTGGCGTGCGGCGGGTTGTAGAGCACCAGCGGCACCGGGTCGGCGGCCTCCGCGACCCGGGCGAGGAAGGCGACGGCTTCGTCGTCGGCGAGCGGCAGCCAGTCCGGGAGGATCACCTGCAGTGCGCCGGGGGCCAGTTCACGGGCCCGGCGCACCCGCGCCAGCGCGGTCTGCGCCACCGGGTGGGAGGCGCCGATCTGGAACGGCACGCCCGCCGCGGTGCACCGCTCGGCGAGCAGTTCGTTGATGCCGTCGAACTCGCCCTCGGTCAGGGTGTGGAACTCCCCTGCCGTGCCGTGCGCGTAGATCCCGTGGAGGCCCGCGTCCAGCAGCGCGTCCAACTGCCCGGCCAGCCGGCCCCGGTCGATCACGTCACCGGCGTCCAGGGGCAGCAGCAGCGTTCCCCAGACTCCGGTGATGTCCTTCGCTCTGAGTGGTGTCATGCCCGCAGCGTACGAGCCCGGGGAGCGGCCGGGTGGGGCCGGAGGGCCTAGAAGCAGCCCGCCGGGAGCCTGGCTCCTTCGGCATGGAGGTGCCGGAGCGCCGCGGCGATGGAGTGGCAGTCGAAGAGCGCCGAGTGCTCGGCGCCCGCGGCGGGCTTCGGCAGGCCGAGTGCCTGCCAGAGCCGGCCGGAGTTGGCCGGAGCCGTCTGCGGGGCGAGGGTGTTGAGCCAGGGGCGCAGGTTGAGGAAGGCGACGTCCGCGAAGCCGTTCGCGATCTGCTCGCCGCGGGCCCGGGCCCAGCCGGCGTTCTCGCCGAGCACGACCATGTCGTTGCCGTACGAGAGCGCGGAGCCGCCCTTGCAGAAGCCGAGGAAGTCGCCGAGCGCCGCGGCGGGTTCGCGGCCCTCCCGGTCGACGGCCTCCTGGCCGATGCCGGTCAGGCCGGTGAAGTACGGGGACAGCCGCGGGTTGGTGACGGGCCGTACCAGGGTCTCGAACGCGTCGGTCACCGCGAGGTCCTCGTCCAGCCGCAGGGCGCCGATCTGCACGATCTCCCGCAGTTCGCCCGGCGCGGACCAGTCCCGCTCCGGTGCTCCGGACCACGTGGTGTACTCCAGGTCGAACACGACGAATGACGGCACGTGCCCCTCCTCCGGTTGCGCGGCGGCCAGCGTACGACCGCGGGTGTGCGCAGCGGTCAGCCGGGGTGGCCGGCGGCCGTGCTGCCCGCCTCGGTCCCGGTCACGGCGGTGGCAGTGGCGGCGGCGTCCGACGCGGCGAGCCGGGCGTCGGCGCGGTCGGGGGCGTAGAGGTCGTCGACGACCATGGCGGCGGCGCCGACGAGGGCGGAGCCGTCGCCGAGCCGGGCGGTGACGACGTCGAGATGCGCCGTGGTCCGCGGCATCGCCCGCCGGTACAGCAACTCCCGTACCCCGGTGAGGAACGGCACGCAGGACAGCTCGCCGGCGATCATCAGCACGCCGGGGTTGAGCAGCGTGACGACCGTGACCAGCACCTCGCCCACGCGCTGCCCCGCCTCCCGGGCCAGCCGCACCGCCTCGGGGTGCCCGGCGGCCAGCAGGTCGCGGACGTCGGATCCGGAGGTCGCGGGCACGCCGAGGGCGGCGAGCCGGGCGGCGAGCGCGTGCCCGCTGGCGACGGCGGCCAGGCAGCCGTACGAGCCGCAACTGCACAGCGCCTCCCTGCCGTCGTGGAGCCGGATGTGCCCGATGTCGCCGGCGCCGCCGTCGATGCCGCGGTAGATGCCGCCGTCCACGACGACGCCCGCGCCTATGCCGGTGGACGCCTTGACGAGCAGGAAGGCGGCGCAGCCGGGGAAGCCGGCACGCTGCTCCGCGTACGCCATGAGGTTGGCGTCGTTGTCGACGAGCACGGGGACGTCCGGACCGCCGCCCAGCCGGGCGGCGAACGTACGCCGCAGGTGCCCGGGGATGGGGTAGCCGTCCCAGCCCGGCATGATCGGCGGCTCCACGACCCGGCCGGCGGCGACGTCCACGGGCCCGGGCACGGAGAGGCCGATGCCGCACACCCGCGCCGCGCTCTCGCCGGCCTCCGCCAGCAGCGGGCCGAACCAGCGGCACACCTCCTCCAGCACGGGCTCCGGCCCGTCGCTGATGACCAGCGGGCCGGTCCGCTCGGCGAGTAAGTTGCCCGCGAGGTCGAGCACGGCGGCGCGGCCGTGCCGGGTCCCCAGGTCGGCGGCGAGGACGACGGCGTGCCGGTCGTCGAACTCCAGCCGCGCGGAGGGCCGTCCGCCGGTGGAGGTGCCGGCCGTCTCGCGGATCCAGCCGGCGCGGAAGAGGGCGTCGAGGCGGAGCCCGACGGTGGAGCGGGACAGCCCGGTGGCCTGCTGCAGCTCGGCGCGGGTGGGCGCCTCGCCGCTGCGGATGAGGCGCAGCAGGCGGCCCGCGCTGGCCGGGTTCCCGGTCATGGTCCCCCCTGTTCCGTGCTCGTCGGCGCGCGCCGGCTGGTCTGCCGGTCCGCGCGCACCGCCCGGACGGCGGCGCACTCCCCCGGGAACAGAACTACCACGCGGAGCGGGCAACCGCCGAGTGGGCGGAACGCAGGGGCGCCGGGCCGGGAGTTCAGCGGCGGCTTACTCGGCGTGCACGGCGTACCCGGCGTACCCGGCGTACGGCCACGACGACGGCGGTGAGCGCCGCCGCGACCGCGGCGCCGGCGGCGGCCCGCTTGGCGACCGGCACGCCGGCCGTACGGACCAGGTCCAGCGGCTGGGTCGCGGGGGCGGCGGTCTGTACGGCAGAGGCCGCGGCCTCGGTCGGGGTTTCGGTCGCGGATTCGGTCGCGTCGGTCGGGGTTTCGGTTCCTGCTGCGGCCGGGACCGCAGTTCCGGTTTCGGCGGCGGCTGCCGCGTCCTCCCCGTCCGGCTCCGGGGCAGCGCCCGTGCGCGTAGCCGCCGCCTGTGTCCCGCCGCCCGCGAGCTTCCCGGCCAGGCACTCGGCGAACTGCCCCACCAGCCGGTCACCCACCTCCGCCAGCACCCCCCGCCCGAACTGCGCGGGCCGGCCCGTGACCGCCAGGTCCGTCACCACCGACACCCGCGTGCCGCCGGCGGTCTCGGTCAGCTCCCCGGTGACGGTGGCCCGCGCGGTCCCCGCGCCGCGCGCCTCCTTGCCGTTCGCGGAGAGCACCATGCGCCTGCCCGCCTCGTCCCTCTCCTGGAAGGACGCCGTGCCCCGGTAGGTGAGCGTGATCGGTCCTGCCTTCACCTTCACCGTGCCGCGCACCGTCTCGCCGTCGAAGCTCTCGACCGCCGCCCCGGGCAGGCAGGGCGCGACGCGCTCGATGTCGAGCAGCGCCCGCCACGCCTCGCCGACCGGTACGGGAACGGTGAACTCGTGCCGCAGCTCCATGGCGGTCCCTTCGTCGCGGGGTTCGTCGTCAGGTGCCGGCCGCGCCCCGCACCACCGCCGCCAGCCGTTCGAGAGCGGCCAGGCTGTGCCCGGCCACGAAGGCGTCCACGTGCGGCAGCGCGGCGGCCATGCCGCCGGCGAGCGGCGCGTAACCGGGCCGCGCCTTGCGCGGGTTGGCCCACACCACGCGGTGGGCCAGCCGGTGCAGCCGGCGGGCCTGGGCGCCGAGCAGGGTGGGGTCGCCGCACTCCCAGCCGTCGGAGAGTACGACGACGACCGCTCCGCGGGCCAGGCCGCGCTGTCCCCACCGGTCGAGGAACGCCCGCAGGGTCTCGCCGAGCCGGGTGCCGCCGCTCCAGTCCGGCACGGCGGTGCCGACGGCGGCCAGGGCCGTGCCGGGGTCGCGGTGGGACAGGTGCCGGGTGACGCGGGTCAGCCGGGTGCCGAGGGTGAAGACCTCGGTGGCGGGGGTGCCGGCGCTGCCGTGGCGGGCGGCGTGCGCGAAGCGCAGCAGGGCGTCGGCGTACGGGGACATGGAGCCGCTGACGTCGAGCAGCAGGACGACGCGGCGCGGCTTGTACGCGGGGGCGCGGCGGCGCAGGGCGGCCGGGTCGCCGTCGCCGCGCAGCAGCTCCCGTACGGTACGCCGCGGGTCGACGGCGCCGCGGCGGGCCGGGCGCCGGCGGGCGGTGCGGCGGCGCTCGCCGGTGAGCGCGAACGCCGTGCGCAGCCGGTGCAGTTCGGCGCGCTCGGCGGCGGTGAGCCCGGCGATGTCCCGGTGCCGCAGCACCTCCGCGGCGCCGGCGCGGGCGGCGGCCGGGGCCGCGGGGCCGGCGGGTCCGGTGGGGCAGCCGTCGTCGCCGGACTCCTGGCTGGCGACGGGGCCGGCGGCGGGAGCGGGGAGGCTGACGGTGACGCGGGGCGGGGGCGCGGGGCGGTGCGGGGGCGGGGTCGCCGCGCGGTCGCCGAAGCAGGCGGCGAACGCGCGGTCGTAGAGCGCCAGGTCCTCCGCGCAGCCGCAGAGCGTGAGCCGGCCGGCCCAGTACACCTCGCGCCGCCCGGTGCCGAGGGTGTCCACGGCGCCGAGGAACGCCTGCACCCGCTCGCCGTCGGCCGGCACCCCCGCCTCCCGCAGCGCCCGCGCGAACCCGACGAGCACGGCGACGCCGTCGCCCCACGCCCCGGCGCCGGTGGCCGGGGGTGCGACCGGGCCGGGGGTCCGGCCGCCCGGGTCCGCCTCCGTGCGGCCTCGGGCGGTACCGGGCACGCGCGCCTGCGGTCCGCCCCGGCCCGTATCCCGGCCCGAGTCCCGGCCGGGTGCGTCCCGTCCCCGCTCCCCCGCCACCGCGCTCAGCTCCCCCGCGCCGCGGCGAGCAGCCCCCGCAGGTCCAGTCCGGCCCGCTCGGTGTCCTCGCGGTACTTCAGCACCGAGCCCAGTGTCGCCACCGCCAGGTCCGCGTCCAGCTCCGTCGCGCCGAGCGCCGCCAGCGCCTCCGCCCAGTCGATCGTCTCGGCCACCCCCGGCGGCTTGACCAGGTCCATGCCGCGCAACTCCTGCACCGCCGCGGTCACCTGCGCCGCGAGCCGCCGCGCCACCCGCGGGCGGCGGCTGCGGACGATCGCCAGTTCGCGGGCGTAGCCGGGGTGGGCGAACCAGTGGTAGAGGCAGCGCCGTTTGAGCGCGTCGTGGACCTCGCGGGTGCGGTTGGAGGTGAGCACGACCGCGGGCGGGGTCCCGGCCCGCAGCGTGCCCAGCTCGGGGATCGTCACCGCGTACTCCGACAGCAGCTCCAGCAGGAACGCCTCGAACTCGTCGTCCGCGCGGTCGATCTCGTCGATCAGCAGCACGCACGGGCTCGTCCGCAGGGCGCGCAGCAGCGGGCGGGCGACGAGGAACCGCTCGCCGTACAGCTCGTCCTCCAGCTTGCCCGCGTCCGTCACGCCCGCCGCCTGCGCCGCCCGCAGGTGCAGCAACTGGCGCGGGAAGTCCCAGTCGTAGAGCGCCTGGGAGGCGTCGATGCCCTCGTAGCACTGGAGCCGGATCAGCGGCGCGCCGAGGACGTCGGCCAGCGCGGCGGCGAGCGCGGTCTTGCCCGCGCCCGCCTCGCCCTCGCAGAACAGCGGGCGGTGCAGGGTCAGGGCGAGGTGGCAGGCGATGGCGAGGCCGTCGTCGGCGAGGTAGCCGGTCGCCTCCAGCCGCACCCGCAGGTCCTCTGCGGACGCGGGCCGCACGCTCTGCGGCGCCCGCGCGCCGCGGGCGCCGCCGTGCGGCCCGCGCCCCTCCGGCTCCCCCGCCGGCTCCGTATCCGCCACCGCGCTCGCCTCCCTTGGCCCCGGCCGCCCGGCCCCGGCCGCACCGCTTCTGCGGCCCGTCACGCCGGCCCGGCCGCCGCCAGCACCGCCCTGCGGGTGAGCACCCGGGCGAGGTGTGCGCGGTACGCGGCAGAACCCGACAGATCCGCCGCCGGACGGGTGCCCTCCGCCGCGGCGGACGCCGCCCGCGCGACCGACTCCGGTGTGACCTCAGCCCCGGCGAGCGCCGTCTCGACGGCCGCCGCCCGCACCGGTGTCGGGCCCATGCTGGTCAGCCCGATCCGCGCCTCGGCCACCCGGCCGTCGGCGCGCCGCACCGCGGCGGCCACGCCGACGACGGCCCACGCCTGCGCCGCCCGGCTGAACTTCTCGTAGTGAAAGCCCCAGCCGTCGTACTTCGGCACCCGGATCTCCGTCAGCAGCTCGCCCGGCCCGAGCGCCGAGGTCAGGTAGTCGGTGAAGAACTCCCGCGCCGGGACGGTCCGCCGGCCCGCAGGACCGGCCGCGGTCAGCTCCGCGTCCAGCGCGAGCGCCACCGCCGGCAGATCGGCGGCGGGGTCGGCGTGGGCCAGGGAGCCGCCGAGGGTGCCGCGGTGCCGGACGGCCGGGTCGGCGACGGTGGCGGTGGCCGCGACGAGCAGCGGGGCGTGGCGGCATACCAGCGGGTCGGCCAGCACGTCGTGGTGCGTGGTCAGCGCGCCGATGACGAGCGCGTCGCCGTCGTCCCGCACGCCGCTCAGCCCGGGGATCCGGCCGGCGTCCACGACGAGGTCGGGGAAGGCGAGCCGCATCCGCAGCAGCGGCAGCAGGCTCTGGCCGCCGGCGAGGACCTTGGCCTCGCGCCCGGCGTCCTCGGCACCGGCCAGCGCGCCGACCGCCTCGTCGACCGACTCGGGGCGTACGTAGTCGAACGCCGCGGGGATCACGCGTCGGCTCCCTTCTCCTGCTGCTGCTCCGGCTGCTGACCCGCCTGCTGACCCGCCTGTGCGTCCTGGATCGCCTGCCACACGCGCGCCGGCGTGCAGGGCATCCGCACGTCGGTGACGCCCAGCGGGCGCAGCGCGTCCACGACCGCGCCCACGACCGCAGGCGTCGAGGCGATCGTGCCGGCCTCGCCGACGCCTTTGACGCCCAGCGGGTTGGACGTGGCGGGGGTCTCGGTGCGGTCGGTGACGAAGTCGGGCAGGTCGGGGGCGGCCGGCACGTGGTAGTCGGCGAGGGTGCCGGAGACGAGGTTGCCGTCGTCGTCGTAGACGGCCTCCTCGTACAGCGCCTGGGCGATGCCCTGCGCCAGCCCGCCGTGCACCTGGCCCTCCACGATCAGCGGGTTGATGACCTTGCCGACGTCGTCCACGGCGACGTACGAGCGGATGCGGACCGCGCCCGTCTCGATGTCCACCTCGGCCGCGCACAGGTGAGTGCCGTGCGGATAGGAGAAGTTGTCCGGCTCCACGACGTGCCCCGCGTTGATCGTCGGCTCCATGCCGTCGGGCAGGTCGTGGCCGGTGAAGGTCGCGAAGGCGACCTCCTGGATCGTCTTGGTCGCCTCCGGCGAGCCGCGCACGGCGAACGTGCCCGCCGTGAACTCCAGGTCCTCCTCGCTCGCCTCCATCAGGTGGGCCGCGACCCGGCGCGCCTTGCCGACCACCTTCACCGCCGCCTCGTGCACGGCGACGCCGCCGACGACGAGCGAGCGCGAGCCGTAGGTGTCCATGCCCTGCGGCGCGACGCGGGTGTCGCCGTGGAGCACGTCCACGTCCTCGACGGGCACACCGAGCACGTCGGCGGCGATCTGGCTCCAGGTGGTGGCGTGCCCCTGGCCGTGGGGGCTGGTGCCGGTGATCACCTCGACCTTGCCGGTGGGCAGCATGCGGATGCTCGCCGCCTCCCAGCCGCCGGCCGAGTACCGCAGGTCGCGCAGCACCCGGCTGGGTGCCAGGCCGCACACCTCGGTGTACGTGGAGACGCCGATCCCGAGCCGCACGGTGTCGCCGCGCGCGTGGCGCTCGCGCTGCTCGGCGCGGAGCGCGTCGTAGCCGAAGTGGGCGAGAGCCTTGTCCGTGGCGGCCTCGTAGTCGCCGCTGTCGTAGATGAGGCCCGCGACCGAGGTGTACGGGAACTCGGTGTACCCGATCCAGTTGCGCCGGCGCAGCTCGACGGGGTCGAGGCCGAGTTCCGCGGCGAGTTCGTCCATGACGCGTTCGACGGCGTACGTGGCCTCGGGGCGGCCGGCGCCGCGGTAGGCGTCGGTGGGGGTCTTGGTGGTGAAGACGCCGGTGCAGTGGAAGGCGTAGGCGTCCATCTTGTAGATCCCCGGGTACATGAAGGCGCCGAGGATGGGGATGCCGGGGGTGACGAGCATGAGGTATGCGCCCATGTCCGCCAGCAGGTCGACCTTCATGCCCAGCAGCCGGCCCTCGCGGGTCGCGGCGACCTCGACGTCCTGGATCTGGTCGCGGCCGTGGTGGGTGGCGAGATAGCCCTCGGAGCGGGACTCGGTCCACTTCACCGGCCGGCCGAGCCGCTTGGCGACGACGAGGGCCAGGGCCTCCTCGGCGTACACCTGGAGCTTGGAGCCGAAGCCGCCGCCGACATCGGGGGCGACGACGCGGATCTTCTGCTCGGGGATGCCGGTGACGACGGCGAGCATCACGCGCAGGATGTGCGGGATCTGGGTGGCGGAGTACAGGGTGTACTCGTCGGCTCCGGTGGCCGCGGGGGCGGCGACGACCGCGCGGGGCTCCATGGCGTTGGGGATGAGGCGCTGCTGGACGTAGCGGCGGGTGACGACGACGTCGGCGCGGGCTCTGGCCGCGGCGTAGTCGCCGCTCGCCAGGGGCCAGTCGAAGCAGCGGTTGGTGCCCTTCCCGGCGTGGACGAGCGGGGCGCCGTCGGCGAGCGCGGCCTGCATGTCGAGGACGGGCGGCAGCGGGGTGTAGTCGACCTCGACGGCCTCCAGCGCGTCGGCCGCGGCGTAGCGGTCGCGGGCGACGACGACGGCGACGGGGTCGCCGGCGTGGCGTACCTCGTCGGCGGCCAGCGGCGGGTGGTCGGGGTGGACGATGTCCTCGGTGACCGGCCAGGCGCAGGGCAGGGAGCCCAGCTCGCCGTCGAGGTCGGCGGCGCCGAACGCGGCGACGACGCCGGGGCGTGCGCGTACGGCCGCGAGGTCGAGGCGGTCGATGCGGGCGTGCGCCATCGGGCTGCGCAGCACCGCCATGTGGAGCATGCCGGGCAGGGTGATGTTGTCGGTCCAGCTCGTCCGCCCGGTGACCAGGCGGGCGTCCTCCTTGCGCGGGTGGGAGCGGCCGACGGCGGGCTCAGCAGGCTCAGTGAGTTCAGCGGGCTCAGCGGGCTCAGTGGTGGTCATATCGCCGCCTCCCCGCCGGCGTCGGCGCCCCCGCTGGCGCCGGAACCGGCCTCCGCACCGGCCTCGGCCGCGGCGAGGACGGCGCGCACGATGTTCTGGTAGCCGGTGCAGCGGCAGAGGTTGCCCTCCAGGCCGTGCCTGACCTCCTCCGCCGTCGGATGCGGGTTGGCGCGCAGCAGGTCGCGGGCGGCGAGGATCATGCCGGGGGTGCAGTAGCCGCACTGCAGCCCGTGCTCCTCGTGGAAGGCCCGCTGCAGCGGATGCCACCGGCCGTCGGCGGCCAGCCCCTGGATGGTCGTCACCTCCGCCCCGTCCGCCTGAACGGCCAGCATGGAGCAGGATTTGACGCTCGCGCCGGCCACGTCGACCGTGCAGGCACCGCAGTTGCCGGTGTCACAGCCGACGGGTGTGCCGGTCAGGCCCAGGCGGTCGCGCAGATAGTGCACGAGGAGCAGGCGCGGCTCCACGTCGTCCTCGTAGGTCGTGCCGTCGACTGTGACCGAGATGCGCATCATGTGCCCTCCCCGGAACGGACGGGTCCGTGGCGCTGTGGTGTGCGTCACTGTAGGACCGCATCCGGGGCGTGGGAACCACACCGTCGTACACGGGAGTTGCCGGGGTTCCCCGGGCGGAACGTACTGCAGTTCGTCCGATGGTGCTCGTTTCGGCCGATCGGGTGGCAGTCGGGTGGCGCGCGGGGGGCGGTAGACGCGGCGAACCGATTCGCCTCCGGCGGCCCTTCTATGGTCGGGCCCGCACCAACCACCCTCGATCGTTTCCTGAAAGGCCCCTCATGAAGCTGCGCACCGCCTTCGGCGCCTGTCTCGCCGCCCTCGCCCTCGTGCTGCCGATGGCCGGACCCGCCCAGGCGGCCCAGGGCGACTTCCACTACGCGTACGTGGACGGCTTCGGCCAGGAGCGCCAGGTCGACCTGCACGACCCGGTCAGCGGCAAGTGCATCAACCTCTACGGCGTCGGCGACGACGAGGTGCCGCCCGGCTACCGCCCGCACAACGAGACCGACACCGCCGCGACCGTCTACGTCGGTGCGAACTGCACCGGCGCCGAGTGGCGGCTGCGCCCGCACGGCAGGCCGGCCAGGGACGACCTGGAGCTTCGCTCGGTGCGTTTCGACGCCCCGGAGGCCGCCGGCGTGCTCTGAGCCCCGGCGGATCCCACCGGGTGGCACCGGCACCCGGCGGGGGCCCGCGGGCCCGGTCGGATGCGTGCGGCCGGGCCCGCGGGCTTTTCAGGCGACCGTGACCGGGTGGCGGACGACCGCGTCGAAGAGGTAGCCCTGGTCGTTGTGGACGGTCGTCGGCGGCTGGGTCCTGCCGCGTACGTCGGTGGCGCGGGCGCGTACGTCGGCGGGGCCCGGCCGCTCCGGCCGCCAGGTGACCGACCAGCGCACCCAGCCGTCGGCGCGCGGGCCGTCGGAGAGTTCGGCGCGGCGCCAGGTGGCGCCGCCGTCGGTGCTGACCTCCACGGCGCGCACGCCGCCCGCGCCGGACCAGGAGCGGCCGGTCAGCCGGTGCGTCCGGCCGGCGGCAAGGACGGCGTTCCAGGGCAGTTCGAAGGCGCTCTTGAGGGTCTGCCGGCTGAGCGGTTCGCTCCCCTCGGGCGGGTAGGCGGGGCCGAAGAGGCGGTAGAAGTCGGTGTTCCACGGGGAGTACAGCGGCTCGGCGGAGACCTGCACGTCCCCGACCCACTTGATCGAGGCGATGCCGACCCACGACGGCGCGAGCACGCGCACCGGGTGCCCGTGGTCGGCGGGCAGCGGCTCGCCGTTCATCTCGTACGCGAGGATCACGTCGTCCAGCGCCTTGGCGATGGGCAGCGGGCGGCGCACGTGGCCGAGGTCCACCCCGTCGGCCACGTACGTCCCGTCCAGCCCGCTCGGCATCACGTCGACCGCGCGCCGGGTCAGGCCGGCCCGCCGCAGCACGTCGCCCAGGCGGACGCCGCGCCAGCGCGCGACGCCGATGGCGCCGAGGGTCCACGGGGTGCCGGAGACGGTCCCGCCCTGCTGGCTGGCGAAGAAGCTGCGGCCGTTGCCCGCGCACTCCACGAACGCGGACCGGGTCACGGCGGGCAGGGACTTCAGGTCGTCCAGCCCGAAGTCCGCCCCGCCGCGCAGTCCGTCGCCCCACACGCGCAGGCTCCAGTCGGCCGCGTCGAGTACGGGGGTGGCGGTGTGGTTGCGGACGAAGAAGCGGTCGGCGGGCGTGTGGTAGCCGGTGCCCCGCAGGGCGGGCCAGTTGGTCTCGGCGTTGGTGCCGCGGACCGTGAACAGCTCGGGCGGCAGCGGCTTGACGATGCCGGCGGCCCGGGGAGCGGCCGGCGCCGCCCCGGCGGGCGCCGCGCCGAGCGCGCCCAGGGCGCCGGCCCCGCCGGCGGCGGCGAAGAGCCGCAGC
The DNA here is from genome assembly GCF_059570535.1 of Streptomyces sp. CNP082. Lineage (NCBI taxonomy): Bacteria > Bacillati > Actinomycetota > Actinomycetes > Kitasatosporales > Streptomycetaceae > Streptomyces > Streptomyces sp. CNP082. Next base: position 48,995 of record NZ_JCANSZ010000032.1, on the reverse strand, counting down.
ATGTCGCGCCGGGCGATACCCGGGGTGCGGGCGTCGCCGTCGAGCCACTGGCGCAGGCGGCGGCGGTCGTACGAGGTCTCGTCGGACGGCGGCGATGTCGGCATGACGCCGATCATCCGGCTGTCTGACCGCAGAACTCCATAGCCGGTTGATGAAAAATCCGTGAAACCACCCGGAGGGTGTGCGGGCGGCGGGGCGGCCCGCCCAGTGGCGAAACCGGGCGCGACAGACGAGCGTTCGTGCGAGGGGCGTGCGCGGCGGGCCGCTCCTGCGGGTGGATTGCGGGCGCGGCGGGCGTATCCGGCGCGGCGCTGAGCAGCTTCCCCGCCGTGACCCGGGAGAACACACCGCGCGCCGCGCGGCACGCCGTACGCGCCGCCGCGGTGCTGGCGGCGCTCGCCGCCGTCAGCCCGGCCGCCGGCGTCGGCATGTCGCCGGCCGCCGCCGAGGCACCGCGTTCCGCCGCCGCAGGGGGGTGGGTCCTGCCCGGCGACGGGTGCGTGCGCGTCGGCGTGGACCTGCCGCTGGAGGAGCTGGGGCGGATCGCACGGGAACGGGGCGTCGGGGAGGCGGTGTGGAAGGCGTGCCACCACCGGAAGCCGCCCACGCCGCCGCCCCCGACCCCGCCGACGCCCCCGACCCCGCCTACACCGCCCACGCCGCCCACGCCGCCCACGCCGTCGACCCCGCCGGCCCCGCCGGCCCCGCCGACGCCGGCTCCCCCGCCGCGGCCGACCCCCACGCCCGCGCCGCCCCCGCCGTCCCGTACGCCTGCACCGCCCGCACCGGCGCCCGCCCCGCCGGAGCCGGCCGCGCCCGTGCCGCCGACGCCCACCCCCTCGCCCGGCCGCACGCCGAGCCCCTCCCCCACCCCGACCCCGTCGCCCTCGCTGCGGCCCGTCTTCCACGAGCCGCCGCCCCGGGAAGTCGACGAGCGCACCTCACCCGTCACCAGAACGCTGCTGTTCGTCGCCCCCGCGATCCTCGCCGCCGCCGCGCTCGGTGGCTCCGGTTCCGCGGCCCGTAACCGCTCCTGACCGCCCCGCAGCCCGCCCGCCGGAGGCCGCCCGTGTCCGAATGGCTCATGCTCACCCTCGCGATGGCCACCGCCGTCGCGGTCGTCGTGCTCGTCACCCTCCTCCGGCACCGCCGCCCCGACGAGGAGTTCGACCCCGACGAGACCCCCGACGTCATCGAGTACATGACGATGATGATCGGGGTGGTCTACGCCATCGTGCTGGGCCTGGCGATCGCCGGCGTCTGGGAGGCCAAGGGCAGCGCGGAGGACGCGGTGCAGCGGGAGGCGTTCGCGCTGCACGAGGCCAGCGAGCGGCTCGCCGAGTACCCGGCCCCGGTGCGCGAGGAGATCCGCGCGGACATCGCGGCCTACGTCGGCTACGCGGCGCACGAGGAGTGGGAGGCGATGCAGGACGGCAAGGAGCTGAGCGAGCGCGGCGACGAGCTGCTGGACGACGTGCGCCGCGGGCTCTTCGCGTACGCGCCGGAGACCGACGCCGAGAACCGGGCGGCCTACGCGCTGGGCGACCAGATCGCGGAGGCCGAACAGGCGCGTAACGAGCGGGCGCTGAACTCGGGGCCCACGATGCCCTCGCTGGTGTGGTTCGGGCTGATCGCCGGCGGTGTGGTGGCCATCGGGATGGTCTTCGCGCTGCAGATCCAGCGCTCGGCCCGCGAGTTGATCCTCGCGGGGCTGCACAGCGGGCTGCTGGCGTTCCTGCTCTTCCTGGTCTGGGAGTTCGACCAGCCCTACGTCCGCGACTCGGCGGGCATGCTGGAGCCGTTCACCACGCTCTTCCCGAAGGCCGCCGGCTGACCGGCCCGCGGGTGACGGGCTACGGGCAGCGCACGATCTGGCCCGCGTACGACAGGTTGCCGCCGAAGCCGAAGAGCAGCACCGGCGCACCGGAGGGGACGTCGCCGCGCGCCACCAGCTTGGAGAACGCCAGCGGCACGCTCGCCGCCGAGGTGTTGCCCGACTCCGTGACGTCGGTGGCGACGATGGCCTGGGGCGCGCCGAGGCTGCGGGCGAGCGGCTCGATGATCCGCAGGTTCGCCTGGTGCAGCACGATCGCCGCGAGGTCGCCGGGGTCCACACCGCCGCGCTCGCAGACGCTGCGGGCGATCGGCGGGAGCTCCTTGATGGCCCAGCGGTAGACGGCCTGGCCCTCCTGCGCGAAGACCGCGGGCGAGCCCTCGATACGGACCGCGGGCCCCATCTCGGGCGCCGAACCCCACACGACGGGGCCGATGGCGCCCGCCTCGCCGGGGCCGGCCGCGGGGGCGACCACGGCGGCGCCGGCGCCGTCGCCGGTGAGCACGGCGGTCGAGCGGTCGTTCCAGTCGGTGACGCCGGTCAGCTTCTCCGCGGCGATGACCAGGGCGCGGGTCGCGGCACCGGCGCGGAGCGTGTGGTCGGCCTGGGCGAGGGCGTGGGAGAAGCCGGAGCAGGCGACGTTGACGTCGATGGCGGCGGGCGCGCGGATGCCGAGCCGCTCGGCGACGCGGGAGGCCATGTTCGGCACCCGGTGCTCGGCGGTGCAGGTGGCGACCATGACGAGGTCGATGTCCTCGGTCTTGGTGCCGGCGCCGGCCAGCGCCTTTGCGGCGGCGTGCGCGGCCATCATGTCCACGGTCTCGTCGTCGCCCGCGACGTGCCGGGTGCGGATGCCGACCCGGCTGCGGATCCACTCGTCGCTGGTGTCGACGAACTCGGCCAGGTCGTCGTTCGTCAGCACCTTCCCCGGCTGGTAGTGGCCGAGGGCGAGGATCCGCGATCCGGTCATGGGCCGCCTCCGCTGAGAGTGACTGGGCATACGGTGCCCCTTGAGTCTGCCGGGTGTGCCCCGGTGTTGGGCAGTGGAGAGCCATCAAAGCGACGGCGCGGGTCCTTGTCGGGATGTGCCATTGCCGCGCCGCCGCCTCGTGGTCCCGGCCGTCGCTACGTGAGGGACTGCGGGTAGTCGGTGATGATGCCGTCCACGCCGAGACCGGCCATCGTGCGCATCGCCCCGGGCTCGTCGACGGTCCAGACGTTGATGTCCATGCCCAGCTCGTGGACGCGGTCGACCAGGGCCTGGTCGGTGATGGTGTACTGCGGGTTGACCTGGTCGGCCCACTCGCTGAGCGCGACCAGCTCCGCCTCGGTGGGGCGGTCGGCGTCGAGGAAGCCGATGGGCACCTCGGGCATGAGGTTCTTGAAGCCCTGCGCGTCGTCCAGCTCGAAGGACTGCACGGCGAGCTGGTCTTCGGCGAGCGCGCGCTGCACGTAGCGCGGCTTGGACTCGAGCAGGTCGGCGAGGTCGGCGGGCAGGCTCGCGTCGTAGTGGGCGCACGGGCTGATCTCGGCGAGCAGGCCGGTCTTGTTCTCGACGAGGTCGATGACGCGCTCGACGGTGATGACCGGCTCACCCGCGTACTTGTCGGAGAACCAGGACCCGGCGTCCAGGACGCGCAGCTCGTCCCAGGTGAAGTCGGAGACGCGGTAGCTCGGCCGGCCCGGGTAGACCTCCTCGACGTCGGTGGTCCGCTCCATCGTGCAGTCGTGGAAGTTGACGAGCTTGCCGTCCTTCGTGCGCTGCACGTCGATCTCGACGAAGTCGGCGTCCTGACGGACCGCCAGCCGGGTCGCCGCGGCGGTGTTCTCGGGCGCAGTGCCCGAGGAGCCGCGGTGGGCGATGACGTCGGGCCCGGCGGTCGCGGCCTGGGCGGCGGACGCGCCGGCGAGGACGCCCGCGGCCGTCAGGGCCGCGAGGACGGGCGCCGCCCGCAGCAGGGATCTCACGAGCTTCACAATTGACCTTCGCTCTCGTGGTGTTGGTGGTGCTGCCGAGGCTGAAGACGTGACGTTAAAGAAGACGGACGATCACGTAAAGAGGGCGTGGTCGTGCCATGACGATGCTTGCCCGGCGGTGTCCGGAAGCTGCTGCCCTGTCCCGGGCCGGTCGTAGTCGCACACCCCGGTCGGGAAGGCGACCGCCAGCCGTGCCCACTGCCCGTCGCTGAAAGGCACCTGGCAGTCGGCCGGGTCCGGTGTCTTGAGCCCCCGGCGTTGAGCGACCGCAGCCCGTACTGGATCCCGGCATTGTCCAGGGGCCGCCGGGCGAACCCGGTCTGCGGATCCCGGCCGTAGACGTTGACCGCGTGGTCGCAGACCCCGCAGCGCACCCCTTCCGGGTTCTGGACCGGGTCGTAGCGCTGCTCGACCGGGACCGCGGAGCAGAGCTCCCGAGGGTCGGTCCGCCGGGCCGCGCTGGAGACGTCGGCCGTCGTGGCGTAGGTCAGAAAGCCGGTCACAGCACGCTTCTGCTCCTCGGTCCAGCCGGTCGTGCCGTTGAAATAGCGCTTCAGGAGGCGGGCGTCGGTGATGAGGTCGACCGTGCCGAAACCGACGTCCCGGTCTCCATCCGCAGGGGTGGTTCACCAGTGTCAGCCCGGCCCGCGGACGCGGCCGGCCCGGCGCGGCGACCACCACCTCGTTGGGGCCGTTGCGCAGGCCGGTCACCAGGCCGGTCAGCTCCAGGTCACGGCCGTCGGGGACGAACCGGTCCGCTACGTCGGTGCCGTTGACCAGGATGCGCACGTTGTCCAACGGCACCTCACGGGGCACCTCCACCCGGATCAGGGCGTGACCGCCGGTGACCGTATCCGCCCGGCCGGACAGGACGGACACGTGGAAGTCCGTGCCGGGGGAATCCGCGCTCGCCCCCGGAGTGAGGACAACCGTGGGCAACAGGACGGTGGCCAGGAGAATTGCGGCCCACCCCAGGAGTCGTATGGCTATGACAGGTGCTCCCTCACGCGCGCTGCGGTCACTCGGACGGGTCGTTCACGTTCGGGCCGCGGAGCGGGATCGTGTCCGCCAGCGCGGGGTCGCACGATGCGGTCCTATCTCCCGGGGCGGTACAGCCGCAGTTCGTGCGATTGATCGGCACGGGTGGTTTCGTAGTAGATGTGCCACTGTCCGTTCACGACCAGGGCGTCCACGTAGCGCACTGAGCCGGTGCCGTGGGGTGAGACAACCCAGGGCGCGTCCGGGGTGAGCTTGTGCCAGGCGGTGAGGCCGGTCGAGGTGGCCAGGCCGCACCGTTCCTCGTAGTTCTCGTTCGCACCCGCCGAGCCGTCGTAGAAGGCGAGGTTTCCGCCCGCGGTGGGCACGATGCTGTTGATCCGCACGGCGTACCCGTCCCACCCCTCGCCGACGTCGAGGACCTTGCCCTGCCAGGTGAACGAGCGGCCGTCGAGGCTGGTCGCCACCCCGGCGGCAGCGGTGGTCACGCCGACGTTGTAGATGTCGGCGGTGGCGTGCGCCCGCGCTCGTTCCTCCGGGTCGAAGGCCCGGCGTTCGGCGAAGCTGGCGAACAGGTGGACCACCGGACCCACACGCATCGTGTACGGATCCTTGACGCCTTCGGTGCCGGTCGTCTCGGCGGTGAGCACCGGCATGGCCTTGCGGACGTCAAAGCCGTCCAGGCGGTCGGACTCCACGAGGTCGATGCGCCACCGGTTGTCGGCCGGGTCGACGTAACTCAGGTAGAGCTGATAGCCCCCGGCGGTGGGCAGCAGGCTCATCCGCTCCATCGACGGAGTGTCCAGTTCCCCCTTCTCCACCGCCCACACGTCGTCGAACTCGACTCCGTCGTCGCTGACCGCCACCGCACAGCGCCATCCGCGGTCGCCGTCACGGTGGCCCCGGGGGCGCCGCTGCCGGTACGTCATCACGAACCGGCCGCGGGCAGGCTCGTACAGGATGCCCGGGCAGCCCGCCCAGTACCCGGGCTTTGCCACCTCCGGGCCCCTGACAACCGCGCTGTCCTCGACGTCGAGCGGCGGTAGCGGGGCGTGGACACGGTGGCTGGCGAGGTGGTTCACCTGGTTCCCTTTCACTGGCCGGCAGGTGGTTGATAGAAAAAGCGGTCCAATGCGACGGCGGCCCCGCCGGCGATACCTGCGTCCGGACCGAACGGAGAGCGTTCCACCCGGACGGCGTCGCGCAGTACGGGGAAGGCGTGCGCGCGCAGTGCTCTGCGGATGCGCTCGAGCGCCTGCTCGGGAATGTCGGCGAACAGCCCGCCCAGCAGGATGAGCTCCGGGTTGAGCAGGTTCACCAGGCTCGCCAGGGCGGGGGCGAGGTAGCCGACGAGTTCGTCGACGAGTTCGCCCGCCCGCCGGTCACCGTCGGCGGCTGCGGTCGCCAGCGCCACCAGGGGGTTCGGCGAGCGGATCCGGGCCGCGGCGAGTACGCCGTCTGGATCCAGCGAGGCCGCGAGCTCGACCCGCTCGGTCAGCCGCGCTTCGGACAGAACCGTCTCCAGGCAACCACGGGCACCGCAGACACACAGACGCCCCTTCTCCACGACCTGGAGGTGGCCGAGTTCGCTTCCGCCGTGCACTCCGCCGCGAAACGGCTCGCCCTGCATGACCAGGCCGGCGCCGATGCCCGTGCTCAGGTACACGTACGCCAGATGCCGCGTACCGCGGCCCGCGCCGTATCGCGCCTCGGCCAGCGCCATGGACCGCACGTTGTGATCGATGGTCACCGGCACGCCCAGCGCGGCCTCGAGCCGGCCCGCGACGTCCACGTCGGCCCACCCGAGGTTGAGCGACATCACCGGGCGGCGCTGCTCCGCGTCCACCGTGGAGGGGATGGCGACTCCGACGGCGAGCAACCCGCGGTCGCGGCCGGCCCTGCCGAGCAACCGCCTGATCCTCGTCGCGATGTCGGCGAGCACCTGCTGAGGTGGGTCGTCGACATCGAAGTCGAAGGTGCTCCGATGGGTGATCCGGGCGCGCAGGTCGGTGATGCCGATACGCACCTGCCCGACGCCGACCTGCACACCGCAGACCGCGAACGCGTCGTCGGCCAGGTCGATGCCGGTGGCGGGGCGTCCCACCCGCGCGGGACCGGACACCGCACCCTCGGTGACCCAGCCCTGCTCCAGCAGCCGGGCGACGATGCGGGTGAGCGAGGTCGTGGAGAGGCCCGACAGCCTGGCCAGCTCGGCTCGGGAGGTCGGGCCCTTGTCCCGCAACAGCCGCAGCACTATGGCCTGGCTCGGCCCACCCACCCCTGCGGCTGATTTAATATTCACACTTCGAAAATTATTCGTCGTGTGCTCCGGCGTCAAGAGGCAGTCACGGCCTCACCTCAACCCCATTGACCCCTGTTGGTGGTCTGGATATGTATCGCAACGTTGGTAATGAAGCGACCGCCGCCGAGGAGAGGCCGGCTCCGGCCACCCGCCGAACAAGGAGGACCGTGTCGTGGCACACAGACCGCACCCCTTTCACAGGGAACTGTCCCGCCGCAGGTTGCTCGGGCGCACCGGGGCAGCGTTGACCGGCGCATGGCTGGGCGGGCTGTCCGCGTCCCCGGCGGGCGCGGCGGGCGCGAACGACTTCGCCGGTGTGCGCGCCCGGTGGCGGCAGATGCTGACCGGCGGGGACCGGCTCGACCTGTCGCTGCCCCGCGTGCGTGCGGTGCTCGACAGCCTCGACAGCGAGCGACCTCGGCCAGCACCCGCCGCAGGGCCCGGCGGCCAACCCGCAGTTCCGCTCAGCGAACTGCTGGTCGCGGTGCCGGAGCAATGACGGTGCTTGCCCGCCGGTGTCCCGGATGCTGGGATGCGGTGGGCGCGTACGGGGTGGACGGCAGCGCGCCGGAGAGGCGGAGCGATGCGGGGCATACGGTGCGGCCGGCGGCTGGGCGGGATGGTGGCGCTGACCGTGCTGGTCACGACGCTGGGAGCGGGGTGCGGTACAGCGGGCCGGCAAGGGCCGGACGCGGCGGACGGGCGGCGGGAGCACGAGGTGCAGGGCACGGAGCGGGCGCGGGAGGCACGCGGGGACGGCGGCGGGCGCGGGGCGCGCGCCGTGGGCGTGGCCACGTACAACGTCTACCTCGGCGCCGACCTGAAGCCCCTGTTCTCCGCGGGCAGCCAGGCGGAGCTGGCCGCACGCGCCGGCGAGGTGTACGCGGCGATGGAGGCGACGGACTTCCGCGAGCGCGCGGCGGCGATCGCCCGGCTGCTGGCGGCACGCGGGCCCGAGGTCGTGGCGCTGCAGGAGGTGGCCCGCTGGGAGAGGGGGCCGGCCGGCGGTGAGCTGACGGTCCGTTACGACTTCCTGCGCCTGCTGCTCGACGAGCTGGCCGCCCGCGGCACCCCCTACCGGGCCGTCGCCGCGAACGACAACTTCACCGGCCGCATGCCCGTCTCTGCCACCGAGGAGGCGCGGTTCACCGACCGGGACGTGATCGTCGTACGCGACGGGCTGCCCGCCGCCCGGCTGCGTACCTCGCACGCCGCCTCCGCGGCGTACGAGGCGAAGGCCGTCCTGCCCTCCCGCATCCCGGGGCTCACCTTCGAGGTGCCGCGCGGCTGGTCGGCGGTGGACGTCACGGTGCCCGGCGGGACCTTCCGATGCGCCAGCACCCACCTGGAGGCGTTCGGCAGCCCCGACGTGCGCGCCGCCCAGGCCCGCGAACTCGCCGCCGCGTTCGCCGGCTCGCCCCACCCCGTCGTCCTGGCCGGCGACTTCAACTCCCGGCCCACGGACGCCGAGGGCGCCTACGGGATCCTCGCCGAGGCGGGCTACGCCGACGCCTGGACCGCGGCGGGCGGCGATCCGCAGGGCGGCTGGACGGCGGGGCAGAGCGGGTCGCTGCTGGGTGCGGACGCGCTTTCCCACCGCATCGACCACGTGCTGTACCGGCCCGGCGGCGTGCGGGCGGACACCGCGGAGGTGATCGGCGACCGGGAGGCCGACCGCTCCGCCCCGACGGGGTACTGGCCGTCGGACCACGCGGGCGTCGTCACCGGACTCCGGCTCGGCGCCGGGCGGTAGCGGCGCGTCCCGGCCCGCGCCCCGAGGGTGCTGCGGCCCGCCGGGGCCGGTGGGACGAGACCCGGCCGCCTTCGCGTGGCGCGGGCGCCGGTCCGTCAGAGGCCGACGTGCACCGGCCCGCCGCGCCGGTCGGTGCCCGCGGCCAGGCGCCACGGGACGCGGAAGACCCGGCCGGGCGAGGCGGGCCACGGCAGCGTGCGGCGGCCGAGCACCCGGCCGTCCTGACGCACCGTCACCCGCGGTAGGCGGACCAGCTCACCGGACCACAGCAGCAGCCGGCCCCGGGGCGGCGGCGGGTCGCCGGGGCGCAGCAGCCCGGGGGCCACCCAGCGGAACGGGGCGTCGGCGATCAGCGGGACGCCGGGTCCGGGAGCCGCCTGCTGCCCGGCGAGCGCCAGGAGCACCTGGTGCGCGACGTGCCGCCCGTCGAGCGCGGCGCCGTCGGCGGTGTCGGCGGGGTGCAGCACGTTGCCGGCCGCGAACACCCCGGACGCGCTGGTGCGCAGCGCGGTGTCGGTGAGCGGGGCGGCGCTGCCGGGGGCGAGGTCGAGGCCCGCGGTGCGGGCGAGTTCGTGGTCGGGGACCCAGTCGCCGGTGAGGATGAGGGTGTCGCAGGCCACGGTGGTGCGCCGCCCGGTGTCCAGGTGCTCGATCTCGACGCCGGTCAGCCGGCCGCGGCCGGTGATCCGCACGACGCGGGTGCGGGTGGCGACGGGCACGCCGAGCGCCAGCCGCCCGGGGTGGGTGAACGCGGCGTACGACTCGGGCACGGCGTGCTCCGTCGTCATCAGCGCCGTCCGGCAGCCCGCGGAGCGCAGCGTGAGCACCGCCGACCAGCTCACGAGTTCGGCGCCGACGACGACCGCGCGCCGGCCGGGCGCACGGCCGTGCAGGTGGACCAGGTTCTGCAGCCGGCCGGTGGTCAGCACGCCCGCGGGCCGGTCGCCGGGGATGAGCCGGGCGGGGCGGGGGCGCTCGCGGGCGCCGGTGGCGAGCACCACGGCGCGGGCCTCGACGCGCAGCAGCCCCTGCGGCGTGGTGACGTCCAGGGTGCGGTCGCCGGCCCAGCCGGTGACGGTGGCCTCGGTGCGGATCTCGGCGCCGGCGGCGGCGGCGCGCTCGGCCAGCGTGCGGGCGTAGGCGGGGCCGGTGAGGACGCGGTGCAGGTCGCGCAGGCCGTAGCCGGTGTGGTCGCTGTGCCGGGGGATGCCGCCGGGGGCGCCCGCGCGGTCGAGTACGAGGACCCGGCCGGGCGGCAGCCGCGGGGCGAGCCGGGCGGCGGCGGTCAGCCCGGCGGGGCCGGCGCCGACCACGACGACATCGGGGGTGAGGGTGGTGCTCATCGGCCAGGCTCCGCGGCGGGGTCGGGGGCGGTGGGCGGGGCCGGTGGGCGGCGGGCTGAAGGGTTCACCGGCCGGCCTCCAGCAGCGCTTCGACCTCGTCGGCGCAGAAGAAGCCCTGGCAGCGGCCGTTCATGGCGCGGGTGCGGCGGCGCAGCCCGTCGACGCCGGCGGGCGGCAGCGGGGAGCGGAGCGCGTCGCGGATCTCGCCTTCGGTGACGCGCTCGCAGAAGCAGACGACGCGGCCGTACGCACCGTCCCGGGCAATGAGTTGCTCGTCGCGGTACGGGCGCGGCCCCGCCTCGCCGAGGTTCGGCATCCGCGGCGGCGCGGGCAGGTCCGTACGCGGCACGAGCGCCAGGCCGGCGGCGCCGAGCAGATCGCGGACGTGCTCGGCGATCGCGAGCGAGGCGGACAGGCCGGTGGAGCGGATGCCGCCGGCGAGCAGGTAGCGCTGTCCGGCGTCGGCTTCGACGAGGTAGTCGTCGCGGTCGATCGCCGCGCGCAGCCCCGCGTACGCCGCCGTGACCTCTTCTTCGAGCAGCCGGGGCAGCAGCCGTTCGCCCCTGGCCAGCAGGAAGTCCAAGCCGGCCGCCGTGGTGGCGGTGTCGCCGCGGTCGGCGACGTCCTCGGCGGTGGGGCCGAGCATGACGTTGCCGTAGACCGTGGGGCTGATGAGGACGCCCTTGCCGCGGGCGGTCGGCACGGGCAGCACGATGCACGGCGCGAGGGGGCGGGCGAGCTTGTCGTAGACGAGGAGTTCGCCGCGGCGCGGGGTGACGGTGAAGCGGTCGTGGCCGAAGAGGCGGTCGACGGTGTCGGCGGCCAGGCCCGCGGCGTTGACGACCCAGCGGGCGGTGACGTCGCCCGCGGTGGTGCGCAGGGTGGTGGCGCCCGGCCCGGGGTCCGCGGCCTCGACGCGGTGGCCGAGGAGGACGGCGGCGCCGCGCGAGCGCGCCTCGGTGGCCAGCGCCAGCGTGGTGGTCCACGAGCAGATCACGGACTCGCCGGGGACGGCGAGCCCGCCGAGGACACCGGGGCCGAGCGCGGGGACCCGGGCGTAGACCTCGCCGGCGGTGAGCGGTGCGCAGTGGTCGTAGCCGTTGGCGGCGGCCTTGCCGTGCAGCCGCGGCAGGGCGGCCAGTTCCTCGTCGTTCCAGGCGACGAGGAGGGCGCCGGTGCGCTCGACGGGGATGCGGGTGGCCGCCGCGTACGCGGACAGCAGCGCGTAACCGCGGCGCACCAGGCGGGACTCGAGGGTGCCGGGGGTGGCGTCGAAGCCGGTGTGGAGGATGGCGGTGTTGGCCTTGCTGGTGCCCGCGCCGACGTCGTCGCGGGCGTCGAGGAGGGCGACGGACAGCTCGTGGCCCGCCAGTTCGCGGGCGACGGCGGCGCCGACGACGCCGGCGCCGATCACCGCCACGTCGTACGGGCCGGGTCTCGCCGCCTCAGCCACGGCCGTCCTCCGGCTCTGCGGCCTGCCCGGCGGCGGCATCGGGTGCCCCCGGGTCCGTCGCCCGGGGGGCCGGCGCGTCCTGCCGCGGCAGCGCCGCGCCCGCGGCCGTACGCCAGCGGTCGAGGAACTCCTCCGCGCGCGCCCGCGGCCAGCGCGGCTCGTACGTCCTGCCCGGCGTCCACGGCGGCACCGCGTCCGCGGCCGGCAGCTCCGGCTCCAGCGCCATCCGGGCCAGCGCCGCCGCGCCGAGCGCCGTGGCGTGCGGCGAGGGGTAGACGTCCACGGGCACCTGCGAGAGGTCGGCCTGCGCCTGCATCAGCGTGCGGCTGCGGGTCAGCCCGCCGTCCACCCGCAGCCGGGTGAGCGGGCCGCCGAGGTCGGCGGCGACCAGCCCCGTCACCTCCGCGACCTGGGCGGCGACGCCCTGCAGCACGGCGAGCACCAGGTGCTCGCGGCGGCTGGCCAGCGTCAGCCCGGCGAACGAAGCGGTGGCCTCGGAGCGCCACCAGGGCGCGGCGAGCCCCGCGAACGACGGCACGCACACCACCCCCGCGGCGTCCTCGGCCGCCGTCTCGTCCAGCTCCGCGGCGGAGCCGACCAGGCCCAGCTCGGTCAGCCAGCGCACCGCGGAGGCCGCGGTGTACACCTGGCCGTCCACGCAGTACGGCGTGGCGCCGCGGGCCCGCCAGGCGACCGACGTGGTCAGCCCGGAGCCGGAGCGCACCGCGGCCGCGCCGGTGTTGGCGAGCAGGAACGCCCCGGTCCCGTACGTGCACTTGGCGGTGCCCGCCGTCAGACAGCCCTCGCCGAACAGCGCCGCCTGCTGGTCCACCACGAGCCCGGCGACCGGCACCTCGGCCCCGAAGGCGGCGGTGGTGCCGGCCACCTCGTCGCAGGCCGTGATCCGCGGCAGCTCCGCGGGGTCAAGACCGAAGAGTGCTGCCAGCTCGGGGTCCCAGTCGACGGCGTCGAGGTCGAGCAGCAGCGAGCGGCTCGCGGTGGCGGCGTCGGTGACATACGCGCCGGTGAGGTGGTGCAGCAGCCAGGTGTCGGTGGTGGTGACGACGCCCTCGCGGGTGGCGTTCTCGCGCAGCCAGGTCATCTTCGGCGCGGAGAAGTACGGGTTGAGCACCAGCCCGGTGCGCCGGGCGACCCAGTCTGCGGCGTCCGCGCGCGCGTCGCACTGCCGCTGCGCGCGCGAGTCCTGCCAGCTCACCGCCCGCGACAGCGGCTTGCCGGTGGCGCGGTCCCAGGCGAGCACCGTCTCGCCCTGGTTGGCGAGGGCCACCGCGTGCACCGGCCGGCCCGCCGCCGCCACGGCCTGGCGCCCGGCCGCCAGCACCGAGGCCAGCAACTGCGCCGGGTCCTGCTCCACCCCGCCGCCCGGCAGGTAGTCGGGCGTCACCGGCACCTCGGCGAGGGCGACCACGCCGCTGCCGCCGGGGCCGCCGTCCGGCGCCCCCGGGTCGACGACGAGGGCCTTGGTGCCGGAGGTGCCCTGGTCGATGGCGAGCACGGTCGTCATGGCGGGGCGTGCCTCCTACATTCGCTGGGCGTGGACGGGTTCCGCGGACGCGATCAGATGGTCCATCAGGGCGAGCAGGACGCCCCGTACCGACTCGCGCTCGCGGGCGTCGAACAGGATGATCGGAGTGGTGGGCTCCTTCAGGGTGAGCGCGTCGCGGATCTCCTCCGGATCGTAGTCCTGCTCGCCGTGGAAGCAGTTGGCGGCCACGACGAACGGCAGGTCGCGGCTCTCGAAGAAGTCGACGGCGGCGAAGGAGCGGTCCAGCCGCCGGGTGTCGACGAGGACCACCGCGCCGAGCGCGCCGCGCAGCAGGTCGTCCCACATGAACCAGAACCGCTCCTGGCCGGGCGTGCCGAACAGCATCAGCACCGCCACGTCGAGGGTGATCCGGCCGAAGTCCATGGCGACGGTGGTGGCGGACTTGTGCTCGATGCCGGACAGGTCGTCCACGCCCACTCCGGCAGCGCTCAGCCGCTCCTCCGTGCGCAGGGGCGTGATCTCGCTGACGGCGCCGACCGCCGTGGTCTTGCCCACGCCGAATCCGCCGGCCACGAGGATCTTCACGGGTGGGAGGTAGGCGTCCCAGACGGCGTCCGGGGCCCCGTAGTCAGGCTCGCTCAAGGCCGCTCCTGATTCGTCGGAGGAAGTCGATGTTCATGGCGTCCGGATCGCTCATCGGCGGTCTGTGCTCGATGAGCCCCTGCTCCAGCAGCTGGGCCAGGAGGACGGCGGCGGGCGTGAGGCGCATCTCCAGACGCGCCGCCAGCTCGGCCACCGCGATGCCGGGGCCGGCACACAGGCGCAGGATCGTCTGCCACTCCTCCGGAATGCTGCGCGCGTCGTCGGCCAGTACGGCGGCGCGGACCGTGGAGTGCATGGTGAACTGCTCACCGGGCGCACGGTCGGTGCGTGATCCGGTGAGCGCGAACGTCCGTGTTCTGCGCTCTCCCCGTGGCGCACTCATTACCGGATACGAGCCCTGCGGTCGCCGACGCCGAGCTGGTGCTTGAAGGCGCGGGCGACGCGGACGGTCTCGCGCATGGCGAGGCCGATGGACTCCGGTCCTGAGGTGTAGACGACGAGGGTGCTGCCGTTGCCGCAGGCGGTGAGGATGAGGTGGCTGTGCTGCATGGTGATGTTCAGATGCAGCACGGATCCGCCGTCGACCGGCATCGACAGCCCGTCGGCGAGGCTGGCCAGGCCCGAGCAGGCGGCGGCGATGGTCTGGACGTCCTCGCGGGTCCAGTCCAGGCCGTAGCCGCAGAGGGCGAGGCCGTCGTCGGCGAGCAGCACGAAGCCGGTGAGGTCCGGCACGAGTTGCAAGTTGTCGCGGAGGTTGTCGAAGACGGCCGCGTCCTGCGGGCTCGCGGGGATGACGTTCTTCACGTGCCTGAGGCTGCTCATCGGTCGCTGTCTTCCTCCGGGTCGGTCAGGGCTTCCTGAAGCTGGGTGAACGCCGACTCGATGTTGTCGAGCGGACGTTGGTCCATAGCGGTGGCGGACCGGCGCCTGCCGGTGCGCAGTTGGCCGGCCATGCTGGTGCCGGGCACGCGCTGGGGCAGCCCGCCGGTGCGGGCGGCGGGGCCGTCGGGCGCCGGCTCGCCCTCGCGGGGCGGTTCGGCCGCCGTGCCGGGAGTGTGGGGGGTGTGGGGGGTGGGCAGGGGCAACTCCTCGGTCGGTTCGTACACCGGATTCCCGGCCGGTTCTTCGGCTGGTTCCGGGGCCGGTTCTGCGGCCGGTTCTGCGGCCGGTTCTGCGGCCGGTTCTGCGGCCGGTTCTGCGGCCGGTTCTGGGCGAGGCTTCCGCGCGCGTACGGGGAGGGGTTCCACGGTACGTGCGTGCTCGGGGGCGCCGGGTCCGGCGGGGGCGTTCGCGGGCTCGGCGGACGGCGCGGGTGCCGCGGGCGCGGCGGGGCGGGCCGGCAGGCGGTGCCGTTCCCTGGGCGGCGCGTCGTCGTCGGCGGGGCGGGGCGGTGCCACCCCCGGCGCCGGGTCGACGGGGCTCACCGGACCGCCGGGCCCGCCGGCGCGCATCGGCTCGCGGCGTACCAGCCCGGCCGCCGTCGGCTCGCGCCGCTTCCCGGGCCGCGGGCCAGAGCGGGCCGGCAGCGGCTTGCGTACCGGGGTGCGGTCCGCCAGTTGCTCCGGCGCCCCGGTCAGCAGCGCGGACGGCACCAGCACCACCGCCAGCACGCCGCCGAAGCGGCCCTGCCGGAGCGTGACCCGGACCCCGTGGCGCTGGGCCAGTTGCCCGACCACGAACAGGCCGAGCTGGTCGGAGGACTTGGCCAGCACCGAGTACGGGGGCGCGTCCAGCAGCCGGGTGTTGAGCGACTCGAAGAACCAGTTCTCCGGTGCCCGTCCCTTGTCCTCGACCTCGACGGCGACGCCGGTGGCGGTGTGGGTGGCGCGGACGAACACCTCGTAGCCGCTGGGCGAGTAGGTGGTGGCGTTCTCGATCAGCTCGGCGATCAGGTGGGTCAGCTCCCCCGCCGCCTCCGGCACCACCCACGCCTCGGCCTGGAACTCCTTGGTGACCTGGGCGAAGCCGCGGGACTCGCCGGCCGCGTCCACGATCAGGTTGGCGATGTGCACGGGCTCGGTGTGCGGGTTGGTGACGGCCCCGCCGGAGAGCACCAGCAGGTTCTCCAACTGCCGGCGCACCCGCACCGTGAGGTGGTCCAGCTCGTACAGCTCGGACAGCAGCGCGGGGTCGGTGTCGGCGTAGCGGTGCTGGAGCTCGTCCAGAGTGCGCAGCACGGCGACGATGAGCGTGACGGCCCGCATGGTGACGCCCTCGGCGAACTTCTCGAAGCCGTACCGCTCCTCGTGCACCACCCGCGCCGCCTCGACGACCTCCTCCGCGAGCCGGGCCACGACGTTGGAGATCTCGCCGAACTCGTCGGCGGCGGTGACCTGGCCGGGCAGCACGGACAGGTCGACGTCCTCGCCGCGCTGCAGCCGGACGATCATCTGGGGCAACTGCCGGCGGGCGACGGCCAGTGCGCTGGAGCGCACCTCCTCGGCCCGCCGGACGATGGTGCGGCTGATCCACAGCACGACGCCGAGGACGGCCGCGATCAGCACCACGCTGCCGGCGGCGACCGCGTACGCCGTCAGCCGCAGCTCGCCGGCCTGGTCCTCGGCCTCGTCGGCCAGCGCCTGGAGCCGGGCGGTGGCGAGCCCCGCGAGGCTCGGGCTGATGCGCTCGTACGTCTCCTGCCACCCGGCCGCCTCCGGGGGCAGCGCCACGGGCTGGCCGGATTCGCGGCTCACGCCCAGCACCGCCTCCTCGATCCGAGACTTCTCAAGCCACTCCGCGGAGTTGGTGATGGCGTCGTAGCGGCCCTTCTCGCCGCGGGGCAGCAGCCGTCCGGACAGCATGTCGTACGCGAACCACTGCGCGCCGACGGCCTTGGCGAAGCGGGAGTGGTCGGCGGCGTCCAGCTTGCCGTCCCTGGCGCCGGCCAGCAGGGCGTCCTGGATCGCCAGCGCCTCACCGGCCTGCAGCAGGCCGGTCAGCGGGCGGGAGCCCTGGGCGAGGGCACCGTCGTGGGCGGGCAGCCGGGTGTACACGGCGATGATCTGCTCGATGGCGCGGGTGTACGCCTGCAGCGCCATGGCCCGCTCGCCGGAGCGCTCGGATGCCTGTTCGCGTACGCCGTCGAGCCCCTCGACACCGCGCAGGACCGACGCGAGCGGCGCGTGGGCGGTGGTGTCGGGAACCTCCTCGGCCGCCTCGCGCAGCGCGACGGCCGCCTCGTCGGTCAGGGCCTGCTGGTTGCCCAGCTGGGCGGCGTTGACCGGGCCGTGGGCCCAGTGCAGCGCGGTCATGCGCCGCTCGGCCTGGAGTTCGGCGAGGAGCGCGAACGAGGGCTGCTGGAGCTGTTCGAGCGTGTCGGCGTAGTCCTGCACGTCCGCGGCGCGGTTCAGGTCCCGCACGGCGCCGACCGCGGCCAGGGTGGCGAACGCCGCCGTGACGACCGCGGCCAGGATGCGAAGGAGCGTACGCGGGCGCACGGGGCGCCCGACGGGTGCGGTGCTAGTGGTTGCGGACATCGGACCTCACGGAGCGCTGGTCGTTTGCGGTCGGGGCGGTGCGCCGGGCCGCCGCCGGTGCTGTTGCCGCGGCGGCGGCCCGGCGCGCCTCACACCAGGTCCTTGCCGAGCTCTGCCATCTCGGGGTCGGCGGTGTAGACGGGTGCCTGGTACGAGCGCCGGCCGGCCGCCCACCACGTGACGGTGGCCAGCAGCAGGACGGCGGCCAGGGCCACCGAGGCGTAGTTGAAGCTGCTCACGGTGACGGGCGACCCCTGCGGCAGGCAGAAGACCACCGTGATCACGGCCACCCAGCACACCGCGATCCAGCCGATCAGCGAACTCCACCGGCCCAGGTTCCACGGGCCGGGCACGAAGCGGTTCTTCGCGCGCAGCCGAAGATAGATGGGGATGGCGTAGGCGGGGGTGATGCCGATGACGTTGATGGCGACCACCGCGTTGTACGCGGTCGCCGAGTACAGCGACGGCAGCGCCAGGCAGAACGCGACGGTCACCGACAGCACGACGGCCCGGGTGGGCACGCCGGTGCGCGGCGAGACGCGGCGCCACATCTTGGCGCCGGGCAGCGCACCGTCGCGGGAGAAGGCGAAGACCATGCGCGAGGTGGCCGCGGTCTCGGCGTTGCCGCAGAAGAGCTGGGCGCAGATGACGATGAGCAGCAACGCCTTGGCGCCGCCCTCGCCGATGGCGTCGATGAAGATCTGCGCGGGTGGCACGCCCGTCGCGGAGTCCTGGGTGCCGACGTAGTCCTGGATGGCGAAGGTCAGCCCGGCCAGCAGCACGAAGCCGGCTATCCAGGAGACCCAGATCGCCCGGACGATGCCCTTGGCGGAGCTGACCTGCGCCTGGGTGGTCTCCTCGGACAGGTGGGCGGAGGCGTCGTAGCCGGAGAAGGTGTACTGGGCGAGCAGCAGCCCGATGGCGGTGACGTAGAACGGGTTGTTCCAGCCGGTGTCGTTGTTGAACTCGCCGAAGACGAAGCCGGCCGACTGGTGGCTGTCGGGGGCGATGATCAGGACGGCGACGATGATCGCGACGCCGGCCAGGTGCCACCAGACGCTGATGGAGTTGAGGATGCTGACGACGCGCACCCGCAGCAGGTTGAGCGTCATGTGCAGCACGAGGATGACCGCGAAGATCAGCAGGGTCTTCTCCGCGGTGGGCTCGAAGCCCCACTGGAGGTTGAAGAACGCGCCCATGAACAGGGCGCAGCCGTAGTCGATGCCGGCGATGGCGCCGAGCAGGCCGAGGAGGTTGAGCCAGCCGGTGTACCAGCCCCAGCGGGGGCCGCCGAGCTGGTGGGCCATGTAGTAGAGCGCGCCGGAGGTGGGGTACGCGCTGGTCACCTCGGCCAGGCCCATGCCGACGCAGAGGACGAAGAGGCCGACGGCCACCCAGCCCCACATCATGACGGCCGGTCCGCCGGTGCTGAGCCCGAAGCCGTACAGGGTCATGCAGCCGGAGAGGATCGAGATGACCGAGAAGGAGATGGCGAAGTTGCCGAACGGGCCCATCCGCCGCGCGAGTTCCGGCTCGTAGCCGAGGTCGCGGAGGTGGGCGTCGTCGTCCTTGCGCCGGGACGGGCCGGCGGTGCTGACCGGCGCTTGTGACATGGGGTGACCTCCGGGAGAGGGGATGGCAGGGGGAATGGCAGGGGCATGACAGTCAAAAGGGACAGAAGGGCCGAGGTCACCCGCTGCCGAGGGCCGTCGAGCGGGCGCGTAAGAACTCGGCCTCGGCCAGGTCCTGCCGGTCGGGGTCCTCGGTCACGTACGCCCAGGGCAGAAGGGTGGCGTAGGGGCCCAGCGCGGTGAACACCCGGGCGGCCTCGGGGAACTCCCGGGCGGCGCTGAGCGCGTGGGCCAGGTGGTTCAGGTCGAGCACGGAGCGCACGTCGGCGTTCGTGACGTCGAACCAGCCGTCGAGCGCGCGCAGCGTGTCGCGCAGGATGTCCTCACGGGACCACTGGCGGTGCACGAGCGCGTCGCCGCGACCGCGGCGGCGCTCGTAGTGGTAGTGCTCGGCGTGCGCGAAGAGCGGCAGCACCAGCAACGGGGAGGCGAGCGGGGCCCAGGAGCCCACCCAGCGGGCGAAGTCCATCGCGTACGCTTGCGAGCCGCCGGCCGCCGCGCAGAGCTGGAGCACCCGGTGGTACGCCTCGCGGTTGTACCGGTCGCGCTTGACGACCTCGTCCAGCAGCCCCCACGGCCCGGCCGGCAGCAGGTTCTCCGGCGGGTCCGCCCGGTGCTCGGGCCGCTGCTGGCGCACGTCGGCCTGGGCCAGCGCCAGCAGGCACACCCACGGCACGGGATCCCCGGGGTGCAGCAGCGCCGCCTCCCGGCACGCCTGCCGCGCGTCCTCCTCCAACTGCCCGGCGCTGGGGTGGCGCTGGCGGTGCGCCTGCACGGCCCGCCCGACGGCGACCCGGGCCAGCATCATCCGGGCGTCGGCGCTCTCCGGCTCCTCGTCCAGCCAGATCTGCACCACCGCCGACTTGGCGGCCACCACGCTGAGCACCTGCGACCGTGCGGTCCGCGCCGCCCAGTCGGCGCCGGTACGGGCCAGCAGCGCGCGCATGGACATCCACCGGCCCACGCGCAGGTCGTCGACGACGTTCCGCAGGTCGTCGTCGAGCCCCGCGAGGTGGTAGACGGGCCGGAACTCCCCGCCGCGCCCGGAACCGCGGGCCATCACCACCCCCCTCGCTGCGCGCGACAGCGCGCGCCGCGGCCGGGGCCGAGCGACAGGGGGCGGAGCGGACCGCCTAAGCGGGCCCACCTCGGCGACTGCCATGCGATGTTCATCGAAACCTCTGGCGCGCGCACGTGAATGGTGCGTGGTGCTGGTGCGCGGCTTTCCAACTGACGTTCGTGATGGGGTCGATGGGGATCGTAGCGACAGGAGAGCCTTCTGTGTAATCCGCCGGCAATTGTTGCCGACTAGCAACTCAAGGACGTCACCGCCAATGGCCGTCCGGCCCTTCGTACGCGGCTGGTGGGAGCGCCACCGGGTCAGCCGCGGGTCACCGGCTTCGCGTACCGGTGGCACGACACCGTCACCGGGCCGTCCGGGCCTTCCGCCTGGTAGTCGAGCGGCCCCTCGTCCGCCCAGCCCTGCCGGGCGTAGAACCGGCGCGCCCGCGCGTTGCCCGTCACGACCGCGAGCCAGGCCCGTCCGTGGCCCCGCTCGGCCACCCGCCGTTCCCCCTCGGCGAGCAGCAGCGCGGCGACACCCGTGCCGCGGTGCTCCGCCGCCACGAAGAGCTGCTCCACCTCGTCCCCCACCGCGGTCACGAACCCGGCGAGCGCGCCGCCGGCTTCGGCGACCGCCGTGTCCGGCACCCGCGCCGCCGCGCGGGCCGCGAACGACTCCGGGGTGCGCATCGCCACCAGCTCGTCCGAGACGTGCCCCAGGTGCGCGTCCCGCCACGCGCTCTTCCACAGGCGGGCCACCGCCGCCGCGTCCCCGGGACGGGCGGGCCGCAGCACCGGCTTCTTCTCGTCGTGCGTCGTCATGTGCCCACGTTAACGGCGGGGTACGGCATCCTCCCGCGCGGGCCGGGCCGGGGTCAGCACTTGCGCGCGACGCCGCCGTAGACGTCGGTGGGCTCCGGGTCGGTGCCGGGCTCGGGGCGCCACAGCGGGCAGGAGACTATCCCCGGCTCGATGAGCTCCAGGCCGTCGTAGTACACGCTGATCTGGTCCGGGGTGCGCAGCACGTACGGAACGGCGCCGGTGTCGTCGTACCCCTGCTGGGCCTCCTGGAGCGCCTTGTCCGTCGCCGTGCTGTCGTAGTGCACGAAGTAGCTGCCGGGGGGCAGGGCGGCCTGCAGGCGGCGCACGATGGACTTGGCCTCTTCGTAGTCCTGGACGTGGCCGAGGATCCCCATCAGCATCAGGGCGACCGGCCGGGAGAAGTCGAGCGTCTCCCCCGCCCGTTCCAGGATGGTCTCGGGCTTGTGCAGGTCGGCGTCGACGTACGTGGTGACACCCTCGCGGGTGCTGGTCAGCAGGGCCTGGGCGTGCCGCAGCACTAACGGGTCGTTGTCGACGTAGACGATGCGCGACTCCGGCGCCAGCCGCTGGGCGACCTGGTGGGTGTTGTCGTAGGTCGGCAGGCCGGTGCCGATGTCGAGGAACTGGCGGATGCCCGCGTCGCCTGCCACGTGGGTCACGGTGCGGATCAGGTAGTCGCGCGACGCCCGGGCCATCGTCTCGATGTTCGGGGCGATCTGGCGGTACTCGTCGCCGGCCCGGCGGTCGACCGCGTAGTTGTCCTTCCCGCCCATCCAGTAGTTCCAGATCCGGGCCGAGTGCGGCACGGTGGTGTCGATCTTGGCGAGTGCCCCCTCGGCGGGGGTGGACTGGCCTTCTGCCATCGGGTGTCTCCTGCCCTGCTGCGCGCGTTCTGCCGCCGCCTAACGTACTGTCACATCGCGGGTCCGCGGGGGCGGATCGGATCGGACGGCGGGCGTCCGCCCGCGATCCGCGCCCGCGGCCGGCCGGTTCAGCCGGTTCGTTCAGCTGACTTCGTGCAGCCGGCTGGGTCAGTCGGCTCGGTTCAGTCGGCTCTTCAGTCGACGAGGTAGTCGGCCTGGCCGTTCTTGGCGCCCTCCAGGAAGGCGGCCATCTCCTCCCGGGTGTAGATGAGGGCCGGTCCTGTCGGGTCGGTGGACTGGCGCAGCGCGATGCTGCCGTCGGGCAGGCGCTTGGCCTCGACGCAGCTTCCGCCGTTGGTGCCGCTCCAGGGCCTCTGCCAGCCCTCGGTGCCGAGTTCCGTTGCCGGGATGCCGCTGCGGAAGGCAGGGGGGTCTGCTCGCATGATCAGTACTCCTTACGCATCTCCACCAGGCGTGACCTGGTCCGGTCCACCGGATCGGCCTGGACGGCCATCCGGTCGAGTGTTTCCAGATACCCGACGACGTCCTCGGCCTGGTCCACGTAGACCGCGCCGGTGAGGTTCTCCGTGTAGACGATGTCGGGCAGTTCGGTGAAGCCGAAGCGGAAGTAGTGGAACGGGCCGAACGCACCCGGGTGCGGCCCGGCCGAGAACGGCATGATCTGCATCTTCACGTTCGGCAGTTCGATGGCTTCGATCAGCCGGTCTATCTGGGCCCGCATCACCTCCCGTCCGCCGACGGGCCGGCGCAGCACCGACTCCTCCAGCACCGCCCACATCGCGGGCGCCCGGTCCGCGGTCAGCAGGTCCGCGCGGGTCGTCCGCAGGGTCACGCGCCGCTCGATGGCGTCGTCCGGGTCGTTGGGAAAGCCGATCCGGAAGAGCGTGCGGGCGTAGTCCGCGGTCTGCAGCAGCCCGGGGACGTAGTGCGGCTCGTAGATGCGGATGACGGTGGCGTCGGTCTCCAGGCTCACGTACGCCCGGAACCAGTCGGGAAGGACGTTGCGGTACTTGTACCACCACCCTCGGTGGTTGGCCTCCTTGGCCATCCGCAGGAAGTCGTCGGTCTCGGCGCCGGAGACGCCGTAGATGCGCAGCAGCTCGCGCACGTACGGGATGCGCAGGCCGACTTCCGCCTTCTCCATCCGCCGCACCGTCAGCGGTGTGACGTCGATGGCCTCCGCGGCCTGGTCGAAGCTGACCTTGGCCTGCTCCCGCAGGTGCCGCAGCCGCTTTCCCAGCACCATGCGAAGCACGGTCGGGGCGCTGCCGCCACCCGAGCGTGTGTCGCCCACGTCCTGAAACCTCCCGCACGGCTGTTACCCCGGGAGTGTGTCACGGACCTCATCACGGTGACAGGGGTGTTCACGCACAATCTGAAATTATCAGAGCGATGGTTGCGGACTGCTGTTGTCGGCCGCCATAGTGAGGGGACCTGCCGACCACGCCGACCGCGCTCAAGCCCCCACCGCGGTCCGGTCGCACGGCAGTTGGCGACTCCGGGGCCCGGCGGCCGGCCACCGCCGGGAGGGGGCACATCCTCGACCGCGTACGAACCTCCGAGGAGCGCAAGGTGAGCAGCAGACTGGGCCTCGGCCTGGGGCACGAACGCCATCCGTTGCTGGGCAAGCTGGTGCTGGACCGGACCTCCGGCCGCACCGGCGTGCTCCGCGCCATCTGCCCCGAACCCGAGACCCGCACGGTGTGGTCGACTCCCGTACTGCGGCGGGTCGCCGGCCCCCGGATGGCCTGGCTGGTGCCGGTGGGCGGCGGCGTCGAGTGGACGACGAGCCCGGACGCCATCGAGGAGGCGCCCGCCTGCGAGCGGGCCTGAGGACGGGGGGGCCGGCGGGGGCGGCCGGTCGCGGGCCGGGGGCTCAGAGCTCCCAGACGACGGGGAGGCCCGCGCCGGCGCCCTCGCCGGTGTAGTCGTGGACCACGTCCAGGAGTTCGGCCATGCGGGCCTGCCAGGCGACGTTCACCGGAAGGTGTTCCAGCTCGGCCAGGAGGCGGGCGTAGTCCTCGCACTCGATGACGTGGAAGAGGTCGGTGCCGCTGCGCCAGATGGTCCACGAGGTGGCGCCGGCCCTGCGGATGGCCGCCGTCAGCTCCCCGGGAACCTCGCGGTGGGCGGCCTCGTACTCCTCGACGCGGTCGGCACGCACCCGCGTGCGCAGGGCCACCCTCACCGGCCCGGCTCCGGGGCGCGCAGCCGCAGGCCCTGCATGCCGCCGTCGACGGCCAGCGCCGTGCCGGTGACGGCAGCCGCGGCCGGGCTGGCGAGGTAGGCGATGGCCGCGGCGACCTCGTCGGCGGTGACCAGCCGGCCCATCGGCTGGCGGGCGTTGAGCGCGGCGCGCTCTGCGGCGGGGTCGGGGGCCTGGTCCAGCAGCCGGCCGACCCACGGGGTGTCCGCCGTGCCGGGGTTCACGCAGTTGACGCGGATGCCCTCGCGTACGTGGTCGGCCGCCATCGCCAGCGTCAGGGACTGCACGGCGCCCTTGGTCGCGGAGTACAGCGCGCGCTGCGGCAGGCCGGCGGTCGCGGCGACGGAGCAGGTGTTGACGATCGCGGGGTGCGCGGAGCGGCGCAGGTGGCGCAGTGCGGCGCGGGTGGTGCGTACGACGCCGAGCAGGTTGACGTCCAGGACGCGGTGCCACTCGGCGTCGTCGTTGTCCTCGACGGTGCCGACGGCGCCGATGCCGGCGTTGTTGACCAGGATGTCGATGCCGCGCAGGGCGCCGGCCGCGTCGCTGACGGCGGCGGTGACGGAGGCGTCGTCGGAGACGTCCGCGCGGTAGCCGTGCAGGGGCTGCGGTACGTCGCCGGGGTGGAGGTCGAGGACGGCGACCTCGGCGCCGCGCCCGGCCAGCAGCCGCGCGGTGGCCAGCCCTATCCCCGAAGCCCCGCCGGTCACCACGGCCTTGAGCCCGTCGAAGTCCTTCATCCTGACATGGCCTCCTGTCATCCGACGACTCTCCCGGCGGGCACGGGCCCGTCAGGCGCGGCGCACCTAGGCACGTAGCACGATCTGCATATTTACCAGATCGATCGACGTCCGCGACACCCCGCGGGATGAAATCCCGACGCCCCGCGGGGTATTGGTCGGATCTCTGAGGTGGGGGGTCGCTGCGCCCGCCGGTCACGCAGCGGCCCCCCGTCACCGTCGCCGCCCCCGGTGCGCCTCAGCGCACCGGGTAGGCGTCGACGATGGTCTGTTCGATGGCCCGGCCTTCCGCGGCCGACCCCTCGGCACGTACCGAGACGGCGTCGCCCGCGCGCAGCCGCACCCCGGGCGCGGCGGCCAGCACCGAGCCGTCCGGCATGTCCACGGCCAGCATGCGGTGCCAGCGCTCACCGGAGTCGGTGGACACCCACAGCCGCAGCCTGCCGTTCTCCTCGCGCCAGTCGGTCGGGCTGTCCGAGGACACCATCCCCGCGCCCATCACCAGCGGGACGCCGGCGCGCAGGGAGCCGTCGTCGCGGGTCGGCGGCCGGTAGTCCACGGCGAGCAGCCGCGGACGGGTGGTCGAGAAGCCGGGCGCGGGCCCCTGGGAGGGGAAGGTCCAACTGGTCTGGGTCCGGGTGCCGATCGGCAGCCGCGCGGTGTCGGGGGCCGAGGAGTGCTCCAGGCGGAACATCGCCGGCTCCGGCGGGACGTCGTAGTACGCACTCGCGGGCCCGCGGGGCTCCACCTCGGCACCGTCGCGGTACAGCCGCCGGCTCCCGGTGCCGAGCGCGTCGGGGGCCGCCGCCACACCGTGGTGCGTGCCGTCGCTCAGGTGCCGGTAGGGCAGCGAGATGCTGCCGTCGTAGTGGACGCCCGAGACCACCGCCGGCGCCGTGCCGCGGTACCACACGGGCGCGTGCTCCTCCCCGCGCCCGTACGCCGTCGTCGCCCCGCACAGCGTGGTGTCCGCCGCCGCCGGTGCCGCCACGCACTGCCGCCAGCTCACCCCGGGTCCTGCGGTGACCAGTTCGGTCCTGCGCAGCGGCACGTCCAGCGGCTCGCTCATCGAGTACGCGGCGGAGACCCGCGAGGAGTAGGCGGCCAGGGTCTCGGTGTACCGGTCGGGCCGGCCGAGCAGCGAGCGGTAGTCGGACGTCAGCCGGGCCAGGTCGCGCACCTCGGCGCGGGAGACCTCGTAGGCGGGCGGGTCGGAGACCGTGTCACCGCCGAGCACCAGCTCGTACGTGTCGGCCTCCCGGCTGCGCTCCGGGCCGGTCGCGTCCAGCCGCCAGCGGGTCTCGAACGCCACGGTGCCGCTTCGCACCGGCCCGGTCGGCTGGAGGAACACCCGGCCGTTCTCGACCTCTTCGCCGCCGACGTAGATGCCGTCGCCGATGCCGATGCCCTTTCTGGCGTCGCGCCGCTGGTAGTGGATGGAGACGTGCCCGACCCGGGTGTCTGCGCCCTCGACCTGCGCGGGGCGCAGCCGCTTCGCCTTGCGGGCGTCGATCGTGTACTCCATGTCGCCGTCGAGCGTCACCTCGGGCGAGCCGGCGAACGCGACCGTGGCCGGGGAGCCGTCGCGCGCCGGGGTCTCCACCTTCGCCATCAGGCTGAGCGATCCGGGCAGCATCCGCGCGCTGCCCTGCCCGTTCTCGTCCAGGCGCACGGTCTGGCTGCCGCCGCCGCTCTCCGGGCGGTAGTCGTCCATGTTGGCGACCACGACGGTGCCGCCCGCCCAGGGCTCGCCGCGGCGGTCGAGCACGGTCAGCCTGACGTCGTACCGGGGCGGTTCGAGGTAGGCGTTGAGCGGCAGGGTGACGGTGTCGCGGCCCTCGCGCCGCACCACGACGCCGCCGTGGTAGACGCGCGGCTGCGCCGCGGCGGGGTCGAGGGTCACGGTGATCTGCCGGGTCTCGCCGGGTGCCACGGTCACCTGGGCGGGGCTGAGCGTGACGAGGTCCGCGGGCGCCTCGTCGTCGTAGACGTCGCGGGCGTTGTCGGAGAGGTCCAGATGCTCGGGCCCGGTGCCGTTGTTGGTGACCGAAACGGCGACGGACTGCTGCTCGGCGCCCTCAGGGTAGCGCAGGTAGCCGAAGTCGACGTTGCCGCGGTCGAAGGCGAGGGTGTCGGAGACGGCGCCCGGCAGGTCCAGCATGCCGGCGCCGGCGACCTGCGACAGCGTCTTGTCGGGGTCCCCGTCCGCGGTGGTCATGAGCGTGGTCTTCACCCGCTCCCAGCTCCAGTCCGGGTGCTTCTGCAGCAGCAGCGCGGCGGCGCCGGCGACGTGCGGCGTGGCCTGCGAGGTGCCTTGCATCGTGGTGTACGGGGCGGCCGTGCCGCCGCCGGAGCGGGCGGCGGTGATCTCGGTACCGGGGGCCATGATGTCGGGCTTGGCCCGGAACGTACCGCGGGCAGGACCGACGCTGGAGAAGTGCGCCGGCCCTCCGGAGCGGAGTGCGGCGCCGACGGTCAGCGCACTGCCCGCGATGCCCGGCGACTCGATGGTGGCGCCGAACGGGCCGGAGTTGCCGGCCGCCACGACGAACAGGGTGCCGGTGTCCGCGGTGAGCGCGTCCAGCGCGAGGGCGACCGGGTCGTCTCCCTGACCCGCCTGCGCGCCGAGGCTGAGGTTCGCCACCTCGGCGCCCTGCCCGGTGGCCCACTCCATGCCGGCGATGACCCAGGACGCCTGCCCCCGGCCCTCGTCGTCCAGCACCCGGGCGTTCAGCAGCCGGGCGCCGTGGGCGACGCCGCGCCGGGCGCCGTCGGCCGCCGCGCCGGTGCCGGCGACGATCGAGGCGACGTGCGTGCCGTGGCCGTGGGGGTCGCCGGTGGTGCCGCTGCCGGTGAAGTCCTCGGCGGCGGCGACCTGTCCGCGCAGGTCGGGGTGGTCGGCGTCAATGCCGGAGTCGAGCACGGCGACGTCGACACCGGCGCCGCTCAGACCGCTCTCCCACGCCTCGAAGGCGCCGATCGCGCCGAGGTTCCAGTCGAGTTCCGCGGCCCGGACCTCGCGGTCGAGCCACACCTTCGTCACTCCGGCCGCGGCGCGGGGCCCGGCGGGTGCGGTCAGCCGCTCGGTGAAGCCGGCGGCGGCGTCCTTGGGCACCTCGACGGCGGTGGCGTCGATGCTGGGCAGCCCGCGGCTGCCGGCCGCCGCGTCCAGCGCGGCCAGCGGGCGGGGGCCCCGGACGATCAGCGGGACGGTGCCGGTGGCGGCGTCGTCGTAGTCCATCGCGGCGAGCGCGGTGACGTTGAACAGCTCGATGTCCAGGACCCGGGGCACCAGCGCGGCCACGTCGTCGGGGATGACGTAGACGTCGCCGCCCTGGTCGAGGGTCCTGAACGACGCGCTTCCGGCGGCGCCTTCCGCGGGCGCCACCGAGACGGTGGGACGGCCGTCGGTGACGGGGCCGAGGGTGACGGTGTCGCCGGTCACGAGCGTGACCTCGGTGCCCGGTGCGGCGCCGGCCGCGGCGCCGTCGCCCGGGCCGGCGGAGGCCCCTGGAGCCCCGGTGGCCGCGGTGGCGGATGCCGCGGGGTGTGACACTGGCGATTCCGGCAGCGCTGTGGCTATGGAGGGGACGGTGGCCAGCAACGACGCGAGGCAGCCGAGCACGGCGGCGCGGAGAGGCAGGTAACGCCGGGGCGAAGGATGCATGACTGGGGTTGTAACCCGCTGGTCCGGCGCAAGGAAGCGGTCTTCGTTGGCGACTTGTCGCCATGTCGGCAATTGGCCAGACCGGGCGTACGGCGGCGGAGACCCGTGCGGAAAGGAGCGTGAGAGACGGTGCTGGAGCCGGCAGGCGTCGGACCGACGGAGGAACAGGTGTACCGGCTGCTGGTCGGGCTGCACGGCGCGGACGCGAAGACCGTGGCCGGGGAGCTGGGTCTCGACCGGCGGCACACGGAGTCGCTGCTGACCTCGCTGCAGGAGAAGGGACTGGTCAGCGGCCCGGAGCAGCGCACGGGCGGCGCACGGCACTTCGTGCCCGTGGCGCCGGACGTGGCGTTCGGGCCGCGGCTGCTGCGCGGGCAGGAGGCACTGGAGCGGGCCAGGCGCGGGGTGACGGAGCTGGCCGAGGAGTTCCGGGCGGGCGGCCGGCGCCGCGACGCGCGGCAGCTCGTCGAGGTGGTCACGGGCGTGGCGGCGATCCGGCAGCAGATACGCGACCTCAACCACGGCGCGCGGCAGGAGGTGCTGGCGCTGTGCAAGGCGGGCCACGTGGCGATGCCCTCGGAGGACAACGACGAGGAGTTCGAGATGCTCGCGAAGGGCGTGCGCTACCGCGTGATCTACGAGCGCGCGCTGCTGGAGGAGCCCGGGATGCTGGGCAACGTCGCCCTCGGTGTCCGGGCGGGCGAGGCGGCGCGGGCGGCGAGCGCGCTGCCGGTGCGGCTGATGATCGCGGACGGGACGCTGGCACTGTGCCCCCTGGTGCCGAACGCGGACAGCAGGTTCGGCGAGCCGACGGTGGCGGTGGTACGCGGCAGCGCGCTGCTGGACGCGCTGATCGCGCTCTTCGAGAGCCAGTGGACGGCGGCCTCGCCGCTGCACGTGACCGGGGCGGGCGAGCTGGCCGGGCTCAGCCCCGGCGCGTCCGGGCCGGCGCTGGCGGAGGACGAGCGCTATCTGCTGTCCCTGGTGGTGGCGGGGCTGGCGGACAAGGCCATCGCGACGCAGCTCGGCATCAGCCAGCGCACGGTGCAGCGCCGGCTGCGGGACATGATGGGCCGGGTGGGTGCGGACACCCGGGCGCAGTTGGTGTGGCAGGCGGCCCGCCGCGACTGGCTGCCGTGACGGCGGCTGCGAGAGCGGCAGGCAGGACGGCCGGAGCGACGAGCGGGACGACCGCGGCGAGCGGCTGAGCGCGGCCCCGTCACCGTACGGGCGGCGCACGGTGACGTGTGCCCGTACGGCAGCAGCGCCCTGCCCGGAAACGTCCCGGCAGGGCGCCGCGCCCAGCACCGGTGCGGCCGGGTCGATCCGGCCGCACCGGCGGTTCACGGGTGTCACTTCAGCGCGTAGGCACGCTTCACCGTCTGCTCGACGCTGTTGCCGGCGTCGTCCCGCGCCTTCACGCGCAGCGAGACGAAGCCGCCCTCGTCACCCACCGGGGGGTGCTGCAGCCAGACGCGGTGGCCGCTGTCCCACCACGGGATCGCCACGGCGTCCTGCCAGGTGGCGCCGTCGTCGTAGGACGCGGACACCTCCATCCCCTTGATGCGCCGCCCGTCGATGCCGTCCTGGTGCCGCGCCGTGATCCCGATCGGCACGGGCCGCCCGCCGGGCGCCGCGCCATAGGCGTCGGTCGGCACGTCGTAGTCCAACTGCAGCAGCGGCAGCAGCTCCTGCTCACCGTCCGCCGGGCGGCCGGCCGCGAAGGACCAGCTGGTGCGCGTGCTCACCGAGGTGCGCCACTCCGGGGTGGTCCGGTCGACCGCGAGGTCGAGGCGGTACGTGCCCGTGCCGCCGCCACCCGCGGGGAACGCGCCCCACGCCGTGCGGCCCTCGGCCAGCTTCTCGCCGTCGCGGTACAGCTCCGCCGACGCCTTGTCCGCCGGCACGCTCCACTCGCCGCCGTCCAGGCGGCTGTAGTGCCCTTCCTGGGAGTCGGCGTACTCCGGGATGCGGATGGTGAGCTGGTCGCCCTCGCGGTACGAGGTCAGCCCCGCCACGCCGCGCGGGATCGCGGGCCGCACCACGGGCGCGAACCAGGTCTCCTCGGCCTGCTCGCCCGCGCGGTAGGTACGGGCCTCCTGGATCATGCCGCCCGCCAGGGGGTTCATGGTGTCCTGGGTGTAGCGGTGGTGGACGTTGTGGCGCCAGAGGGTGTCGCCGGCGCTCACGTACTCGGTGCGCTGGTGCGGGGTGGGCACGTGGCGCTGGTACTGGTTGATCGCCGTACCCATCCACGGCCGCCAGCCGAAGCGCTGCTCCTTCGTCCAGGGGTTGCCGCCGGAGTCGCGGTAACCGGTCTGGACGGTGGCCGTGTTCGAGCGGTCGACCCGGTGCACCACGTGCTGGGGCACCTGCTGCTGCGCCACCTGCATCACGTCGTACATGTACGGGCTCGCGGGCGTGCCGTGCAGTTCGACGGTCGCGCTGCCGCCGGCCAGCGCCGCGCGCAACTGCTGGCCCACGTCGTACCGGACCATCGCGCCCACCGCGGGCAGCCGGTCGCCGCCGGGCCGCCACACGCTCCA
This sequence comes from Streptomyces sp. CNP082, assembly GCF_059570535.1. Classification (NCBI taxonomy): domain Bacteria; kingdom Bacillati; phylum Actinomycetota; class Actinomycetes; order Kitasatosporales; family Streptomycetaceae; genus Streptomyces; species Streptomyces sp. CNP082. Next base: position 18,193 of record NZ_JCANSZ010000032.1, on the reverse strand, counting down.
GCCGGCGGACCCCTCCGAGGAGATGACGATGACGTACTGCGCCCCGGCTGCGGCGGCGCGGCGGACCGCGTCCTCGTCCTGCGGGCTGTCGCCGTCGACCAGCACGGCGGCGCGGGAGAGATCGACGTCGCCGTCGGCGAGGGCCGCGAGCTCCGCCTCCGTGCCCGCGCCGGCGTCGACCAGCCGCAGCCGCCGGGTGCCGTCCAGGGCCGGGGAGCGGCCCATCAGCCGTACGGCCTCGATGTCCTGACGCCCCTGCAACCCGGTACCGCTGACGACACCCGTCAGCATCGGGGCCTCCAACTGCCAGCGGGAGGTGACCTCGAAGACGCCCTCACGGGCCTTGGCGGTCGGCGTCACGTACAGCTTGCGGCCGTCGACGCTGAACTCCATGTGGCCGTTGGAGATGGTGCGGCTGCCGAACTCGCGGTGGCTGTAGAAGCTCATGACGGCTTCCTGCACCGCCGGCTTCGGGGTCTCGATCTTCACCTCGTTGGCCTTGCGGGCGTCGAGGACGACCTCCAGGTCCCGGTCGACCGTGAGCTGCGGGTCGACGATGAGGCTGTCGACGCTGCCGCCCGGCACCTTGTCGGAGATCACCGCGTGCAGGAAGTACTCGCCCTTAGGCACCTCGAAGGTCCGCGACCCGCCCGTGGGGATGTAGGTGACGACATCGTAGCGGTCGTCCTCCCCCCAGAGCGTGACCGGGTTGACGAACGCGGGCCGGCCGGCGCGGTCGATGCCGCGCAGGGTGACCGTGCGCGTGGGTGCCTCGCGGACGGCGCCGATGGTGGTGTGGGCGACGCTCTCGCCGGTGGTGGCGGTGACGTACCCGCCGTAGCGGCCGGGGGCCAGCCCCTCCGGGTCGAGGGTGACGGGGACGGTCGCGGTGCCGCCCGCGGCGATCTCGACGGTGCCGCCGTCCGGCAGCCCGACGGCGTCGGCCGGGACCGGCTCGCCGCTGGAGGCCCGCAGGGAGGCGTCGAGTTGCAGGGTCACGGGCGCGTCGGAGGCGTTGGTGTACGTGATCTCGCGCCGCACCGGCTCGCCGCCCTCGTCGACGCTGCCGAAGCCGAGGGTGCCGGTGGCGTACACCTGCTGCGCGTCGGCGCGGGCGACGTCCACGCGCCCGCCGCCCTGCTCGTAGACCGTCAGGTCGTCGTGCCGCTGCGCGGTGCTGACCAGCGCGTCCTTGAGCTGCTGCGCGGTCCAGTCGGGGTGCCGCTGGGCGATCAGCGCGGCGGCGCCCGCGACGTGCGGCGCGGCCATGGAGGTGCCGGAGGCGGCGGTGTAGAGGTCGTCCACGGGCGCGCCCATGGCGGTGCCGGCTGCGCGGGCGGCGACGATGTCCACGCCGGGCGCGGTGATGTCGGGCTTGACCGCGAGGTCGCCGTGGCGCGGGCCGCGGCTGGAGAAGTCGGCCAGCGACTCGTCGCGGTCGACGGCGCCGACGGTGAGCGCGGCGTCGGCGGCCCCGGGCGAGCCGACGGTGGCCGAGCCCGGACCGGAGTTGCCGGCCGAGACGACGAAGAGCGTGCCGGTCTCGGCGGTGAGGCGGTTCACGCCGAGGCTCAGCGCGTCGGTGCCGTCGGTGGGCGCGTCGCTGCCGAGGCTCATGTTGACCACGTCGGCCCCGGTGCCCGCGGCCCACTCCATGCCGGCGAGCACCTGCGACTCGGAGCCGAAGCCGTCGTCGCCGAGGACCTTGCCGACCAGCAGCCGGGCGCCGGGCGCGACGCCCTTGCGGGAGCCGGCTGCGCCACCTGGGCCCGCGCCGGTGCCGGCGACGGTGGCCGCGACGTGCGTGCCGTGGCCGAAGGCGTCGCCGGTGGTGGGGCTGTCGGAGAAGTTGCGGGCCTCGTCGACCTTGCCCGCCAGGTCCGGGTGCTCGGCGTCGATGCCGGTGTCCAGCACGGCGACGGTGACGCCCGTGCCGTCGTTGCCGCCCTGCCAGACCTCGGGCGCGCCGATCTGCGGCACGCTGCGGTCCAGCGAGGCGCTGACCTTGTGGTCCAGCCAGATCCGCGCGATGCCGCCCGCGAGCTTCGGCTCGGCCGCCGCCCTGGCGTCCGCGCGGTCGTCGTCGACGGCCTCCCAGAGGCGGCCGGCCTCGTCCTTGCCGGCCTCGACGGCGCGCGCGTTCAGGCTCGGCAGCGCGGCGCCCGGCTTCACCCCGGGCAGGTCGACGGCGTCGGCGGTGCGGGCGCCCTTCGCGTACGACACGATCAGCGGGATCCGCCTGCTGCGCCCGTCGCCGTAGCCCTGCTCGACCAGTTCGGTGATGTTGAACAGGTCGCGGTCCACGGCGCCCGAACCCACGTACGGCACCGCGTCGGAGGGGATGACGTGCAGGTCGCCGTCGATCTCCACCTGCTCGAAGCTGCCGCCGTCACCGGCGCCGTCGCGTGGCGTCACGGTGGCGGCCTGCCGGCCGTCGGGGAAGCGCTCAAGCCGTACGCGGTCGCCGGTGACGAGCGTGACGACGCTGAGCGAGGAGCCGGCCGCCCCGGCCGCGACCGTCCCGCCGCCGGGTGGGGCGGCTGCGTGGGTCGCGGATGGCGCCAGCGTGACCAGGAGCGCGCCCGCGGTGGCGAGCGCCGGCAGCTTTATTCGTCTTAGATGCACGGGGGCAAGCTTTCGGCCCGTACGGGCCGCCTGTCACGATCTCTGCCGTGCCGGGCTTGCGACATGTCGCCTGTACGACAGCGGTGCGGGGCAGTCGCCGTCGGCCGGCGGCCGGTCGTGCGCTTCCGGCCCGCCTGCGCAGTCAGCGCCCCGGCGTCCGCCCTTTGGGCTTCGCCCGCAGCCCGCGCGGGCCGACGCGCTCCCGCTCCCGGTACAGCTCCGCGAGGAGCGCGACCGCGGCATGCGTGGCCGGGTGCGGGTCGTGGCGGCGCCAGAGGAGGTGCACCGCGACCGGCGGGGCGTCCCGCACGGGCCGGTAGACGATGCCGTCGCGGCGGTACTGCGCCACGGTGCTCTCCGGGGTGATCCCGACGCAGCGGCCGGTGGCGATGTCCGCAAGCCAGTCGTCGACGTCCCGGACGTATTCCACCGCCGGCCGCTCCGCCTCGGGCCACAGCTCCGCGGTGGTGGTGCCGGTGCGGCGGTCGACCAGCACGGTGCGTGCGCGGATGTCCGCCAGCGGCACGGTGCGGCGGCGGGCGAAGGGGTCGTCGGCGGCCATCGCGCAGTAGCGGCGCTCGTGGCCGACGACGGCGTGGGCGTAGCGCCGCTCGTCGACGTCGGTGCGCACGATGGCCAGGTCGCAGAGTCCCTCGGCGAGGCCGCCGGTGGCCGAGTTGGTGCGGATCAGGTGCAGTTCCACGTCCGGGTGGCGGTCGGCCCAGCGGCGCTGGAACTCCACAGTGTGCCGGCCGGCCGCCGACCAGGCGTGCCCGATGCGCAGCCGGGTGTGCCCGGTGGTGGCCTCGGCGACGAGGCCGTCCGCCTCGGCGAGCAGGTGCCGGGTGCGGGCGAGTACCTGGACGCCGGCGGTGGTCGGGGTGACGCTGCGGCTGGTTCGGTGGAGCAGCCGGACGCCGAGGATCCGCTCCAGCGATTGCAGGGTGCGCGAGACCGCGGCCTGGGAGACGCCGAGGTCGATGGCGGCGTCGGTGAAGCTGCCGGCGTCGACGACGGCGACCAGGCAGCGGAGGTGCCGCAGCTCCAGATCCATGACTCCAGCGTATAGAACGCGCGTCGCATGCATTTTGCGCATACGGGCCGGGGGCGCATGCTCCGTGCCATGACCGCCGACCCGCAGCCCGAGACAGCCGGCCGCCCGCGCACCGCCCGGTCCCCGGACGGCCGCCCCGCCGACTGCCCCACCGGCAGCCCTTCCAACCGCGGCGCCGGGGTCGCGTTGATGCTCGGCAGCGGGCTGTCGAACCAGACCGGCGCCGCCGTCGCCGCGCTGGCGTTCCCCGTCGTCGGCCCGGCCGGGGTGGTCGCCGTACGGCAGTGGGTGGCCGGCGCCGTGCTGCTGGCGGTGGGCCGGCCGCGGATGCGCGCGTTCACGCGCGAGCAGTGGTGGCCGGTGCTGGGGCTGGTCGCTGTGTTCGCGGTCATGAACCTCTCGCTGTACACCGCGATCGGGCGGATCGGCCTCGGCCTCGCGGTGACCCTGGAGTTCCTCGGCCCGCTGGCCGTGGCGCTCGCCACCGCCCGCCGTCGCACGGACCTGGCGTGCGCGCTGGCCGCCGGCGCGGCCGTCGTCGTCCTCACCCGCCCGCGGCCCGCCGCCGACTACGCGGGCATCGGGCTCGCCCTGCTCGCCGCCGTCTGCTGGGCGTGCTACATCCTGCTGGGCCGTACCGTGGGCCGCCGACTGCCCGGCGTCCAGGGCCCGGCGGCGGCAGCGGCCGTCTCCGCCCTCGCGTACGTCCCCGTGGGCGCCGTCGTCCTGGCCCACCGCCCGCCGACCGCCGCGGCCCTCGGCTGCGCCGTCGCCGCCGGCGTGCTGTCCTCCGCCGTGCCCTTCCTCGCCGACCTGCTCGCCCTGCGCCGCGTCCCGGCGCAGCTCTTCGGCACGTTCATGAGCGTCAACCCGGGGCTTGCGGCGCTCGTCGGCCTGGTCGTGCTGGACCAGCGCCCCGGCCTGTACGAGTGGGCGGCGATCGGCGTGATCGTCACCGCGAACGCCGTCGTCGTCGGCCGGCGCTGACGCCGCTGCCGCCGCCCTCCCCACGCCCCCGGCCCGCGCGGTGGCCCTCTGTCGCCGCCGCCGCGGGCCGCCCTACAATGCGTCGCTGACATCGGGCCGGTTCGCGCGAGGGGGCACCGTGCCGGACGAGATCCTCGCGGACCGCTACCGGCTCGTCCGGCGGCTCGGCGAAGGCGGCATGGGCGAGGTGTGGGAGGGCTACGACGAGACGCTGCAGCGCCCCGTCGCGGTCAAGCTGATCTCGGCGCTCGCAGGGGGCGGCAGCCGGGGCGACGAGTCCCGCGCCCGGTTCCTGCGCGAAGCGCGGCTGACCGCCAGGCTCCAGCACCCCGCCATCGTCACGCTCCACGACCTCGGCTCCGCGCGGGCCGCGGCGGGCGACACGCCGTTCCTGGTGATGGAACTGCTGTGCGGCGAGGGCCTGGACGCGGTGCTGCGCCGCGGGCCCGTGCCGCCGGCGGACGCGGCCCGCTGGGGTGCGGAGGTCTGCGGGGCGCTCGGTGCGGCGCACGCCGCCGGGGTACTGCACCGCGACGTCAAGCCGGCCAACCTCTTCCGCACGGACACCGGGGCGCTCAAGGTCCTCGACTTCGGGATCGCGCGGGCCGCCGACCCGTCGGCGGCGGCCGACCGGTTGACGCAGACCGGCTTCGTGGTGGGCACGCCGCAGTACATGGCGCCCGAGCAGGCCCGCGGGCAGGCGGTGCCGGCGAGCGACCTGTACGCGCTGGGCTGCGTGCTCTTCGAGATGCTCACCGGCCGGCTCCCGTTCGAGGGGACCGACGCGATGAGCCACCTCGCGGCACACCTGACGGAGCCGCCCCCGGCGCCCGGCTCCGTGGCCTCGGGGATTCCGCCGGGCTGGGACGACCTGGTGCTCACCCTGCTGCGGAAGGACCCCGGGGAGCGCTACGCCTCGCCCGCCGCCGTGGCCGAGGCGCTGGGCGCGTTGGCGGAGCCGGGCCGCCGCCCCGCCGGCCTGCCCGGCTACACCCCCACCGCCGTCGACACCGCCGCCCCGGCGGCGGCCGGGCCGGGCCCGCGCCCGTCCGGCGGCGCCCCGCGGGCCGCCGCCGCGGCGCCTCCGGAACCGTTCACCCCCGACCTGGTCACGGGCTTCACAGTGGAACGGCCCGTGCTCGGAGTGTCCTTCGCCCCGGACGGCGAGCGCCTCGCCCTCGTCCTCGCCAAAGGGATCCTGCTCGTGACGGACCTGACGGGGCGGGAACGGTTACGGATTCAGCTCTCCCGCCGGACGCTGTACGGCTTGCCTGCCGTCGCGGCGTTCAGCCCGGACGGCAGCCGGCTGGTGACGCTCACCACCGATGACTCCTTGCAATTCTGGGACGCCGCCACCGGCCGCCTACTGCAGCAGCTCGACCAGGCTCACCAGCAGGGTCCGTTGTCGTTCAGCCCCGACGGCAGCCTGCTCGCCCTCGCGGGCATGAACGACAAGGTCCGGCTGCGCGACGCCCGCACCGGCGAGACGGTCGCGGAGCCGGAGAAGCCGCCCACCCTGCACCGGCCCTTCTACGGCGCCATGTTCAGCCCGGACGGAGCCCGGGTGGCCGTCACGAGCATCGGCAGCGTCGTCCTGGTCCCGGTGCAGGGACAGGCACAGGAACCGCTGACGATCGCAATACGGCCGTCGAAGGCCGCCATCGACGCAGACTTCAGCCCGGACGGGACGATGCTCGTCACGGCCCAGATCACGGGCCATCCCCTTATCTGGGGCGCGAAGTCGGGCGAGCAGCTACGGCCGCTGCCGACGCTCAAGGGCGCGAGCCACGTGCGCTTCAACCCGGACAGCACCATGGTCGCCACCAGCGGGCGGGGCAACGTCGGTCAGGTGTGGGCCGCGGCCACCGGTGTGGAGCTGTTCCACATCTCGTACCGCAACAAGGTGTCCGTCCTGGCGTTCAGCCCGGACGGCAGGACACTCGTCAGCACCAGCCAGAGGCACGTACAGCTCTGGCGGCTCACCGGTTGACGTACGCACCAGCACCAGCGAAGGGGCGGCTCATGTTTCGCAGGACGTCGACGCTCGCGCGCACCGCGCTGCTCGCCGCGGCGGTCGTGATCACCCCCGTCACCGCTCTCGGCGCGGCAGCCGCGCCGCAGCAGGGCCCGGCCGCGGACCGGGCGCCGGCCACCCGCACCGCCCAGGATCCGCGGGATTCCGGCGACCCCAACACCAGCGAGCGGGCGCGCGACGTCGTCTTCGCCATCCACGGCGGCGCCGGCACCCTGACGCGCGAGGACATGACGCCCGAGCTGGAGCGGGAGTACCGCGCCAAGCTCACCGAGGCGGTACGCACCGGCCAGGGGGCGCTGGCGGACGGGGAGTCCAGCGTCGCGGCCGTCGAGGCGGCGATCAGCGTGCTGGAGGACTCGCCGCTGTTCAACGCCGGCAAGGGCGCGGTGTTCACCACCGACGCGGAGAACGAGCTGGATGCATCCGTCATGGACGGTGCGACCCTCGACACCGGCGCGGTCACCGGCGTGACCCACGTGAAGAACCCGGTCTCCCTGGCGCGGGAGATGATGGAGCACTCCCGGCACGTGCTGATGAGCGGCGAGGGTGCGGAACGCTTCGCGCAGCACCGCGGCATGGACCTGGTGACGCAGGACTACTTCTTCACGGAGCGGCGCTGGGAGTCCCTGATGGCCGCCAAGGGCGGCGAGTCGGACTTCGACTTCGGCGAGACCGGCACGGTCGGCGCCGTGGGCATCGACGGCAACGGCGACCTGGCCGCCGGCACGTCGACGGGCGGGCTGACCAACAAGCCGGTCGGCCGCGTCGGCGACTCGCCGATCGTCGGTGCGGGCACGTACGCGAAGAACGGCAACATCGCCGCGTCCGCGACCGGCACCGGCGAGCTGTTCATCCGCGAGGCCGTCACGCACACCATCTCCGCGCAGGTCGAGTACCTGGGCCGGTCGGTGTCCCAGGCGGCCGGGGCGGCGATCGACAGGACCGAGGCGCTCGGCGGCGACGACACCGGCGGGGTGATCGCGCTGGACTCCCGGAAGAACCTCGCCTTCACCTTCAACACCTCGGGCATGTACCGCGGTTACGCCACCGCCGACGGCGAGATCGTGGTCAAGATCTTCGCCGACGAGTGACGGCCGGGGCGGCGGGGGCTTGTCTCCCGCCGCCCGCTGCACCAGCCTGGTGCCCGCTCTACCGGCCGCGCCCGGCCCCCGCGACGTGCCGGACAGCCGAACACCCCCCACCGTCAAGGAGATTCCCGTGCGTCAGGGCAAGCACCCCATACCGCACGCTCACCCCCGTCCCCGTCCGCGGCTGCTACGGGCCCGGGTGCTCGGCGCCGCCACGGCGCTCTGCGTTCCCGTCACCCTCGCCGGCGGCGCGGCCTCCTCGCCCGCGGCCCCTGCTCCGGCCCCGGCTCCGCCTGAGTCGGCCGCCGCGCCGGACGGCGCCGTCCCGCCGTTCACCGGCACGCCGTCGCGCCCGGACGCCGCCGCGCCGCCCGCGCTCACCACGACCACCACCGGCCGCGAGGACGACGGGGTCCTCCTGACCACCCCCGCCCCGGTCGGCGGCGACCTCGCGGGCGCGGCGATCTACGACAACGACGGCCGGCTGGTGTGGTGGAAGGAGGGCCCGTACATGAACCTGGAGCCCGTCACCTTCCGCGGCGAACCGGCGCTGAGCGTGTACGACAACACCGACATCGGCGGCGAGTACCTCCTGCTGGACTCCTCCTACCAGGAGATCGCGTCGTACCGGATGAACGGCAGCTTCACCGACAGCCACGAGTTCGAGATCAGCCCCGACGGCTCTCGCGTGCTGCTGCTCGGCTTCTCCTTCGTCACCCGCGACCTGACCGCGTACGGCGGGAAGCCCGACGCGCAGGTCATCGACGCCGTGATCCAGGAGCAGAACGCCGCCACCGGCGAGGTGCTGTTCCAGTGGAGCGCGCTGGACCACATCCCGCTGACGGAGTCTCAGGAACCCCTCACCGAGGCGCTGGTGGATCCCGTGCACGCCAACTCCCTGGCGTACGACACGGACGGCGACCTGCTCATGAGCGCCCGGCACACCAGCACGGTCTACAAGATCGACCGGGAGTCGGGCGCCGTGCGCTGGCGCCTGGGCGGCGCGGCGAGCGACTTCGCCTTCGCCGGCACCGCGCAGCGGCCCAGCTACCAGCACGACGCCCGGCGGCTGCCGGACGGGCGGCTCATGCTCTTCGACAACGGCAACAAGAGCAACCCGCAGCGCTCCCGCGGCGCCGTCTACGAGTTGGACGAAGAGGCGATGACCGCGCGGCTCGCCGAGGACGTGCAGACCCCCGAGCCGGTGTTCACGCTCTTCGCGGGCTCCGCACAGCGGACGGACAACGGCAACGTCCTCCTCGGCTACGGCAGTGCGGGGACGATGGCGGAGTTCGCCGGCGGGGAGCCGGTGTTCACGGGCACGTTCCCGCAGGGCACGTACAGCTACCGGGCGATACGCACGGACTGGACGGGCACGCCCGCCACCCGGCCCGCGGTCGAGTGGCGCGATCCGGGGACGGTGGCGATGAGCTGGAACGGCGCGACGGAGGTCGACGCCTGGCGGATCGAGACGGGCCAGTCGCGCCGGTCGCTGACGGCGGCGGACACGGTCGCGAAGAGCGGCTTCGTGACAACGGCCGAGGTCGCGGCGGAGGGCACCGAGGTGGTCCGCGTCAGCGCACTGGACGCGGACGGAGAGGTGCTGGCGAGCCGGACGGTGGCCGCGGACGGTACGGGCTGACGGCGGCGGGCCCGTACGGACGGCAGGCGCCGGTCCGTACGGGCCGCGGCCGTCGTCTGGACCCTGACGCCGTCGGTCCTGACGCCGTCGGTCCTGACGCCGTCGGTCCTGACGCCGTCGGTCCTGGACTCCCGTCAGCCCTCGACGCCGTCCAGCAGCCCCAGGTCCGGCGGCACCAGGGCCGTCGCCGCCACCAGGTCCGTCAGCAGCCGGTGGTCCGGCGTGCAGCCCTGCTGCTCCGGCGCCGCCTCGTCCCGCAGCGCGGCCAGATACGCCCGGTCGCGCGCCAGCCGGCGGCGTACGTCCTCCACCCGCAGCGCGACCTCCGCCGCGCCCCACCGCTCCCCCGGGCGCAGGAACGCCAGCACCTCCGCCGCCTGCCGGTACGGCAGCGGGCGCGGGTCCGGCTCGTGGCGCAGGTAGCGCTGCCCCAGCACCACCAGCACCAGCCGCTCGTCGTCCGACAGCGCCCACGCCGCCGGCAGCGGGCCGCTGAGCGGGCCGCCGCCCGGACGCACCGGTTCCCGCCGGACCACGTACAGCTCCACCAGGTGCTCGCGGAAGCCGGATCCCTTGACGAACACCGGCGTGTACCCCGCGGCCAGGGGCAGGCGTTCGGGGCCCGGCGGCAGCAGCCGGCCGCGCGGCAGCCGCAGCGCCTGCTGCCCGGTGTTGCGCAGCGTCCAGCCGCCCTCCAGACACGTCAGCTCGCCGTGCCGCCGGCTCACGCCGTGATCGCGCCGGCCGACGTACAACTCGACGTCCCCGCCGTGGCCGTGTCCGCCCCGCCCGCGGCCGAACCGGACGGTCAGCCCCGGCAGCGGCGCCGCCTCGACGGCGTCGCTGTCGGAGCGCGCGTGCAGTGTGCCCGGCTGCGCGGGCGTCACGCCGCGGGCCAGGCTGTCGCGCCCGCTCATACCCGCCGCCCTCGGATACGGTCCATAGCAGGTCCCCTCGGCCGCGGCCGGCTGCTGCCGGCTGCCCCACCGTGCTCCCTGCCTCCGGGGACCCCTCCCCGCCGCCGGTCACAAGCCTGTACGGGCCGTGCGGACCGCGGGCGCGGACCGTGCGCCTCAGGTCTTCGGCAGTCGCCCCGCGGCGGTCTCGGCGAGTTGCGTGGCCATCCCGCACAGCGCGTCGGTCGGCTCGTCGTCGCCTTCGAGCGCGAGGTAGAGCAGTTCGACGGCCTTCTGGCCGTTCTCGTCGGGGTACTCGCGGTACTCGACCCGTACCGTGCAGGTGTCCTCGCCGTCGTACTCCGGCGAGACGACCGCGTCGCGGCCCGCGAACCGGGTCACCGTGCCGTCCTCGCCGGAGAGCGGCTGGTCCCGGTCGAAGCGCAACTGGACCTCTATGTCGCGGGTGGTGCTGTACCAGTCGCAGTCCCAGTTGCCGAAGCCCACGTCGGGGTCGTCGGCGTCCACGCCGGGGACGACCTCCAGTGCCCGTGCGTCGAGCAGCCGGCAGGCGTCCAGCCACAGCAGCGACACCTCCTGCGCCGGCGGGTCGCGGCGCGGGACGGTGCGCTGCTCGGCGCGGGCTTTGCCCAGGGTCTCGCTGGCGGTCCTGGCGGCGATGTCGGCCATGTCGCACAGGGTGTCGATGCCGCCGGAGAACCGGGCGTCGCCGCCGTCGACGTAGATCCAGATGCTGACGTCGCGGTCCGCCTCGTCCGGCAGGACGAGGCCCCGCGCGCACTCGTCGCCCTCCTGCGGCTCCTCGATGACGCCGATGCCGTCGACGGTACGCGCGGGGGCCGGCGACTCGGGCGCGGGCCCGGAGTCGAACTGGACCTGGACGTCGATGTGTTCGCCGTCCTCGCCCTGCGGGTAGACCAGGACGTCGCAGCGGTCGAAGTTGCCGTAGTCGCGGTCGCGTTCCGCGCTCCGGCCGAACCGGGTGAACTCGCCGGGGTCGGTCAGCGCACACGGGTCCATGGTGCGCGGGTCGCCGATGACGGAGCCGGCGCGCGGCTTCCCACCGCCCGCGGTACCGCCCGGCTCGTCGCGGTCGTCGCCGGGGGCGAGCCACCAGAACCAGGCGCCGGCCAGCGCCGCGGCCGTCACCAGCGCCGTGCCGGCGGCGGCGGTCGCCCGCGGGTAGCGGCGCGGCGCGGCGAGCGCGGTAACGGGGCGGGCCAGCCGCCGCACCCGGCCGCGCTGCCCGGCCGCTTGAAGAAGCAGCCGGCGCGCCTCGGCCGCGTCGGGCCGCCGCTCGGGCCGGCGCCGGAGCATCGCTTCGAGCGGCTCGTTGAGCGGCCCGGTGTCGCGCTCGCGGCGCAGCACGCCCTGGCTCACCTTCCACTCGCGCAGGGTGGCCTCGTCCTCCGCACCGGCCCGGGAGCCGTCGTCCTCGCGGCCGACCTCGTCGTGGGGCACGCCGGTGACGGTCTTGTAGAGCATCGCCGCGAGGGAGTACACGTCCGAGCGGGGCACGGGCGAGCCGCCCGCGACCTCGGGGGCGGCGTAGTCGGGGGTGTAACTGAGCGGGCGCTCCGGTGAGATGGTCTCGTTGCTGCCGGTGCGCTGGGCGGAGTCGAAGTCGGTGAGCTTGGGCGTGCCGTCGTCGGTGATGACGACGTTGGCGGGCTTGACGTCGCAGTGCACGACGCCGTTGGCGTGCAGCGCCCCCAGCGCCGACGCGATCTGCGCGCCGATCCGCGCCGCCTTCTCGGGCGCCATCCTGGGCTGCTTGTCCAGGCTGCCGCCGCTGACGTGCTCCATCACCAGCCAGCAGCCGGCGTCCTGGCCGCTTTCGATGAACTCCACGCCGTAGAGCGTGACCACGTGCGGGTGGGTGGCCTTGGCCTGGGCGCGGGCGACGCCGAGCAGCCGCGGGCGCTCGCCGATGGCACCGCCGCGTTTGAGCACGACTCTGCGGCCCAGTTGCTGGTCCTCGGCGAGCCACACCTCGCCGCGGCCCTCGTCGACGATCTGCCCCTCGAGCCGGTAGCGGTCGCCGACAAGCTGCCCCTCGCGCACCGCGCCTCCTTTCGCCCGTCTGCAGGGCGAAACCTAGCGGGTGCACGCGGCGCCGGCACGGCGTCTTCGCGACTTGGCCGCCGCAGCCGCGCCGAAGGGCCGAAAAGGGCTCTCAGCTCGAGAAATAGTCGTCCAGGAGTTCGAGATCGGGCGGCACCAGGGTCGTGGATTCCACCAGTCCGCGCAGCAGGTTGTGCTTCAGGACGCTGTCGCTCGGACCGCCGCCGTCGTCGCCCCGGGTCACCTGGTACGGGAAGCCGCCGCGCGCCAGCCGCCGGCGCACGTCCTCGACCCGGTGCTCGACGACGCGCTTGGTCCACGCGTCGCCGCCGGGCAGGAAGGCCAGCAGCTCGGCCGCCTGCCGGTACGACAGCGGGTGCGGATCCGACTCGTACTGCAGGTACTGCTGTCCGAGGACGACGAGCACCAGCCGCTCGTCGTCGCTGAGCGCCCAGCGCTTGGGCGGCAGTGTCTCGGCGCGGTGCCGCGGCACCCGGCCGGCGTCGCCGTCGTCCGTGACGTACAGCTCGACGAGGTGCTCGCGGTGCCCCGAGCCCTTGACGAACAGCGGTGTGTAGCCGGGGGCGAGGGGGACCGGCTCGGTGGTCAGATGCATGAGCCGGCCGCGGGGCAGCCGGACGAGCTGCTGCCCGGTGTTCCGCAGCCACCAGGTGCTGCGCTGGTACGACAGCTCGCCGTGCCGGCGGCTGACGCGCAGGTCGTCCTCGCCGACGCACAGGTCGACCTCGTCCTTGTCGCGCCCGAAGCTCACGACCCGCGAGGCACCCGGCGGCACCCGGATGCCCCCGGCGACGCTGCGGGCGTGCAGGGTGCCGGGGGGCGACGGCGCGGCACCGCGCGCCAGACTCTCTCGCAGGGGCATCGCCGGCCTCCGGTGCTCGTAACGGTACGTGCCCCACCAGTGTCCCGCGAAGTCCGGGGACCGGTCCCCGAAGTCGCGTGACCGGCGGACCGGCTTTCGCGTGGAGAGGGCGCAGCACACCTCCACTTCTTCGTGTCGACAGGACATAAGTCTGGGATATGTTCGGCGCACGTCGTTCACCGCCGCCCTCCCCCAGCCCCCACCGGAGCACCCACCGTGGAACGCACCGCCCAGTCCACCGCCTGCCGGGGTACGCGGCAGGCCGCCGCGGCGGTGCTGCTCGGCAACTGGACGGGGTCCTTCACCGTGCCGTCGCGCACGCTCTACCCGCACCAGTGGAGCTGGGACTCGGCGTTCACCGCCATCGGGCTGCGGCACCTGTCGCCGCTGCGCGCGCAGCGCGAGCTGGAGACGCTGCTCGGCGCGCAGTGGGGCGACGGCCGTATCCCGCACATCGTCTTCAACCCGGCCGTCCCGCCCGCCGCGTACTTCCCGGGGCCGGACTTCTGGCGCTCCGCGGGCTCAGAGGCAGGCGCCGCCGGTGGTACGGGCGCGGGCGCGCGTGCCGGTGCCCCGGCGCACGCCCAGACCTCCGGCATCGTGCAGCCGCCGGTGCACGCGCTCGCCGCGCTGCTGGTGCACCGGGCGGACCCGGCGGCCTCCGCGCGCCGCGGGTTCCTGGCGCGCGTCTACCCGCGGCTGCGCGCCTGGCACCGCTACCTCACCGCGGACCGCGACCTCGGCGGCGCCGGCCTGGCCGCGATCGTCCACCCCTGGGAGTCCGGGATGGACAACAGCCCCTGCTGGGACGGCCCGCTGGCCCGGATCGAACCGGCCCCGGCGGCGTCCTTCCGCCGGGCGGATCTCGACCACGGCGATCCGGCGGACCGGCCCACCGACCTGGACTACGGGCGGTACGTGCGGCTCGCCGCCGACTACCGGGACGCGGGCTACGCGGACGCGGCGGTGCGGCACGGCTTCGCCGTCGAGGACCCGTGCGTGAACGCGCTGCTGATCGCCTCGGAGGAAGCGATGGCCGAGATCGCGGCGGAGCCGGGGGCGGCGAGGACCGCGGGGGCCGACCCGGGGGTGCACCGGCAGCGGGCCGGGCGGCTGACCCAGGCGCTGGTGGCCCGGCTCTGGGACGCCGAGGCGGGCATCTTCCGCAGCCGCGACCTGCGCGCCGGCCGGCTGATCGCGGAGTACGGCGTCGCCGGGCTGACCCCGCTGCTCGCCGCCGGCCTGCCGCCGGCGGTGGCGCAAACGCTGCGGGACACCCTGGCGGGCGAGCACTTCCGCCTCGGGGAGCTGCCGCTGGTCGCGTCGTACGACCTGAAGGGCCGGGCGTTCGACCGCACCCGGTACTGGCGCGGCCCGGCGTGGTTCAACACCGCCTGGCTGCTGGAGCGCGGCCTGCGCCGGCACGGGGCGGCGGGCACGGCGGACGCGCTGCGCCGGGCGGTGGTCGAGAAGGCGCGGGCGTCGGGCTTCGCGGAGTACGTGGACCCGCTGACGGGGGCGGGGCGGGGGGCGCGGGGCTTCAGTTGGACGGCGGCGCTGGCGCTGGACCTGGCGTCGTCCCGCGAGGCGTAGCCGGGGCGGGGCGGGGACGGGGCGGGGACGAGAGCGCGGTGAGACGGACGCGTCCTGCCCGCCCGCCCCGGCACGTTCGCGGCAACCGCACCGGGCGGCGGCTGTTCGCCGGGCCGGGCGGTGCGGACGCCGGCGGCCGGTCGGCGGCCGTCCCGCCCGCTGCCGTACCATCACGGGAGTTGCCCGCCGCGTGACGAGGCCGTCACCGTCGGGCAGTGCGCCGAGGTCTCCACACTGCCCGGGGGCCCCGGCCACCGCCGGGGCGCACGGCCGGCGGCTGGGGCAGATGCTGGCCGATTACGCACGCAGCGATCATCCGGCGCCCGTAACGTAATCCCCACGCCTGCGCCCCGCGGGCGTGGGCGGCAGCCACGCCGCCGGTGCTGCTCACCGCAGTCTCCGGGGGCGGCGGAACCTGACGCCCGCCGCCCCCGGTCCCCCGCCTCCGCAACCCTTCTCCGGTCCGGGCACGCTGCCGGTCACCGGTGCTTCGCCGAGGCGCTCAGCACGCGGCGGCGGTCACGCCCTCTCGTTCCCGTCGTCGTTCTCGGCCTCGGCGTCGGACTCGGCCAGCATCGCCCGCGCCCGCGCCGCCTTCACCGCGGCCGACAGACTGCCGATGTCGTACGCGCCGTGGTGGCGGCGTCCGTTGATGAAGAACGTCGGCGTGCCCGCGACGCCGCTGAGATCCGCGGACTCCATGTCCTGGGTGACCCGGCCCGCGCCGCTTCCGGCCGTCAGCGACAGGCGGAACCGCTCGACGTCGAGCCCCAGGTCCGCCGCGTGCTCCATGAGGTCCCCCGGCATCAGCCGGTCCTGCCTGGCGAGCAGCCGGTCGTGCATGGGCCAGAACGCGTCCTGCTCGGCCGCCGCCTCCGCGGCCTGGGCGGCGAGCTGGGCACGCGGGTGGACGTCGGTGAGCGGCAGGTGGCGCCAGACGTAGCGGATGTCGCCGAAGCCGGCGAGGAGTTCGCGTACGACGGGCTCGGCCCTGCCGCAGTACGGGCACTCGAAGTCGCCGTACTCGACGACCGTGACGGGAGACTCCAGCGGGCCGCGGATGTGGTCACGCTCGGGGTCCACGGGGACGGCGAGGTCGACGATGACGGGCGCGGTGCCCAGGAGCGCGCGGATGCGCCGCGGCTGCGGCAGCCGGGCCGTGACGAAGGCGACGAGCGCGGTGACGGCGCCCGAGCAGACCACGGCGGCGAGGATGCCGATCTTCGCCTGCGCGAGCTGCTCGCCGTCGAACGCCTTCGTGGCGATGAGCAGTGCGACGGTGAAGCCGACGCCGGCGACGGTGCCGCCGCCGGCGACGGCGGCCCAGCCGACCGGCGGGCGCATCCGGTCACCGCCCAGGCGCGCCGTGAGCGCGGTGGCGCCGATGATGCCGACCGGCTTGCCCACCACGTACGCCACCAGGATGCCCAGCGTCACGGAGGAGGTGAACGCCCCCGACAGCAGCTCGCCGTCGATTTCCATACCGCTGTTGGCCAGGGCGAACACCGGCACGATCAGATAGCTGCTCCACGGGTGGTACATCCGCTGCATCCGCTCGTTCGGGGAGATCGCCGAGGCGATGCCCCGCCGCGCTTCCCGCTCCAACTGCGGGGTGGGCTGCTCCCGGAACGAGCGGAACAGCCCGGTGGCCCGCTCCAGCTCGCTGCGCGGCGCGGGATAGGCGTACGTGGCCAGCCCGATGACCAGCCCGACGACGACCGGGTCGATGCCGGACTCCACGAACGCGACCCACATCGCGACGCCGAGCAGCGCGTAGACCGGGCCGCGGCGGCTGCCGGCGCTGCGGAGGATCAGGATGACCGCGAAGAACGCGATGCCGGCCAGCAGCGCCGGCCAGGTCACGGAGTCGCTGTAGACGACGACGATGACGGCCAGGGCGACGAAGTCGTCGACGACGGTGAGGGTGAGGATGAAGGTGTGCAGCCGCCGCGGGAACCGCTTGCCGAGCAGCGCCAGCACGCCGAGCGCGAAGGCGGTGTCGGTGGACATCGCCACGCCCCAGCCGGAGGCGGCGGAGTCACCGGCGTTGATGCCCAGGTAGACGAGCACCGGTACGAGCATGGCGACGACGCCGACGACGAACGGCAGCGTCATCCGGTGCCGCTCGCGCAGCTCCCCCATGTCGAACTCGCGCCGTGCCTCCAACCCGACGACCAGGAAGAACAGCGACATCAACCCGGCGTTGACCCACTCCCGCAGGTCCATGCCCAGGCTGCGGGCGCCCAGTTCGACGGACAGGTGGGTGTGCCAGAAGTCGGCATAGCTGCCGGGGGCGGCGTTGGCCCAGACGAGCGCGGCGACGGCCCCGGCGACGAGGATGGCGGCGCTGCCGGTCTCGGTGCGGATGAACGTCCACCGGGCCGAGGTGGTCGGGCTGTTGCATACCGTCCGGTCGGCGGGCGGCGCGGCGTCCTGCTGCGGCATGCTCGGTCTCTCTCGTCTCGCGGAGCGTGGTCGACGCGAGGACGTGGGGGCGCCGCCGTGGCCCGATGGTACGCGGCGCGCGCCCGCTGCCGGAGCACGGCGCTCCGGCACGGGCGCCGAGGTCAGTGCCGGTCCGCGCTCGGGACGTCCTGGGTCCAGCCCATGGTGCGCCGGACTGCTTTGAGCCAGTCCTTGTATTCGCGTTCGCGGGTTTCTTCGTCCATGCGGGGGGTCCATTCGGCGGCGCGGCGCCAGTTGGCGCGCAGGGCGTCGGTGTCGGGCCAGTAGCCGACGGCGAGTCCGGCGGCGTAGGCGGCGCCCAGGCAGGTGGTTTCGGCGACGAGGGGGCGGACGACGGGGGCGGCCAGGACGTCGGAGAGGGTTTGCATGAGGAGGTTGTTGGCGGTCATGCCGCCGTCGACTTTCAGGGCGGCGAGTTCGACGCCGGAGTCTTTGGTCATGGCGTCGACGATTTCGCGGGTCTGCCAGGCGGTGGCTTCCAGGACGGCGCGGGCGAGGTGGGCTTTGGTGACGTAGCGGGTCAGGCCGGCGATGACGCCGCGGGCGTCGTCGCGCCAGTAGGGGGCGAACAGGCCGGAGAAGGCGGGGACGAAGTAGGCGCCGCCGTTGTCTTCGACGCTCAGGGCGAGGGTTTCGATCTCGGCGGCGGTGGAGATGATGCCCATCTGGTCGCGCATCCACTGNACCAGGGCGCCGGTGATGGCGATGGAGCCTTCCAGGGCGTAGACGGCGGGCTGGTCGCCGATGCGGTAGCCGACGGTGGTGATGAGCCCGTTTTCGGAGTGGACGGGTTCTTCGGCGGTGTTCATCAGCAGGAAGGTGCCGGTGCCGTAGGTGGA
>NZ_JCANSZ010000031.1:0-89471 GCF_059570535.1 Streptomyces sp. CNP082 | reverse complement strand
CCCTGGCAGCGCGGATCGAACGAGAACACCAACGGCCTGCTGCGGCAGTACTTCCCCAAAGGCACCGACCTGTCCGTCCACAGCCCAGAAGACCTCGAACACGTCGCCCAGCAACTCAACCGCCGACCACGCAAAACGCTCGACTGGAGAACACCAGCCGAGCGCCTGCGTGATCTACTGACGACCACGTAAGCCATCAGGTGTTGCGAGGACCCCGAGAATCTGCCAATCTGCCGTCTCGCGGGGCCCTTCGCCGTGGAACGGCCGCCTCAGGCGTTGCGGCGCTTGCGGGCCACCACGACGGCACCGGCGCCGAGGGCGGCGAGGCTGCCGACGCCGGAGGCGATCGGGACCCAGATGTCCGCGCCGGTGCGGGACAGTTGCGGGGTGGCGTCGGCCGCCGTGAAGTCGTAGGCGGACGCGGGGGTGCGGCGGCCGGGCGGCTCGAAGCCGTCGTCGGCGCCGTCGGCCCCGCTGCCGGGAGCGGGCTCGTCGTCCTTGGGCGCGGGGACCGCAGGGGCGCCGGACGCCGGGGCCTCGGCGCCGGGGAGCCGGGACCCGGCTGCTTCGACGCCGGGGAGCCGGGGCCCGCGTGCTTCGACTTCGGGAGACCCGGCCGCGGGGGCTTCGCTGTCAGGGACTCCGGCCGAAGGGACCTCAGCCTCCGGAACCCCGGCTCCGGTGACCTCAGCCTCTCGTGCCCCAGCCTCGGGGCCCCTGCCGCCGGGGACCTCAACGTCGGAGCCCCTGCCCCCGGGGATCTCAGCCCCGGGGCCTCGCGCCCCGGAGACCCCGGCCCCGTGGTCATCCGGCTCGGCGGGCCCCGTACCCGAACCGGGCCCTCCGGTGCCGTCGTCCTGCGCGGCGTCATTTCCGCCGTCCGGAGTCCGCGTCCCAGCGCCGGACTCCTCCTCGCAGTCGTCGTCCGGGACCGCGGCCTCGAACGCGGCCGTCTCCGACTCGATCTCCGACTCGCTCTCCGACTCGATCTCCGACTCGCTCTCCGACTCGCTCTCCGACTCGCTCTCCGCCTCGATCTCCGACTCGATCTCCGACTCGATCTCCCCCTCCATCCGCGCCTCGGTCTCCGCCTCGGCCGCCGCCTCCGACGCCGCGAACCCGGCCTCCATGTCCTCCGCGGTCTCCGCGACCGGCGGCTCGGCCCCGGCCCCGGCCTCCGCGGCCTCCGGCCCCCCGGACGCGGCGAAACCGCTCGCAGCCGCCGGTCCCTCCGACTCCTCCCGCTCCTCCGGCGCCGGGTGTACGGTCCCCGCGGCCGGCGCCGCGTGGACCTCCGGCGCCGCGCCCGCGAGGGCCGCGGCGGCAGACAGCGCCCCGCACAGCACGCGGAGCCGACGGCGTGACAAACGCTTCATGGTGGGTGTCCCTCTGCTCGGTGACGGGGCATCAGGTGCCGACGCCCACCATGGCTATCACTGATACATGATAAAACGACTAAAACGACTTCTCTCTCCGCGGCAGATTCGCCCCGTCGGCCTACCCGCCCACCCCTGCCCCCGCTCCCGCCTCGTCCTCCAGCTCCGCCGCGAAGTGGCACGCCGACGGGTGCACCACCGCCCCCTTCGCCTCCCGGAACCACGGCGGCACGTCCAGCGCCGGGTCCTTCTCCGCGCACACCGGCTGCGCCTTCCAGCACCGCGTCCGGAACCGGCACCCCGACGGCGGGTTCGCCGGCGACGGCACGTCGCCGGCGAGCAGGATCCGCCCCCGGGTCTCCCGCGCCTCCGGGTCCGGCACCGGCACCGCCGAGAGCAGCGCCTGCGTGTACGGGTGCGTGGCGTGCTCGTAGATCGCCTCGTCGGTGCCGGACTCCACGATCCGGCCCAGGTACATCACCCCGACCCGGTCCGAGATGTGCCGTACCACCGACAGGTCGTGCGCGATGAAGATGTACGACAGGCGGAACTCGTCCTGCAGCCGCTCCAGCAGGTTCACCACCTGCGCCTGCACCGAGACGTCGAGCGCCGAGACCGGTTCGTCCGCGACGATGACCTCCGGCCGCAGCGCGAGTCCCCGCGCGATGCCGATCCGCTGCCGCTGCCCGCCGGAGAACTGGTGCGGATAGCGGTTGATGTGCTCGGGGTTGAGCCCGACGACGTCCAGCAGCTCCTGAACCCGCCCCCGCCTGCTGCCCTTCGGCGCCACCTCGGGGTGGATGTCGTACGGCTCGCCGACGATGTCGCCCACGGTCATCCGCGGGTTGAGCGAGGTGTACGGGTCCTGGAAGACCATCTGGATGTTGCGCCGCACGGCCCGCAGCGCGCGCCCGGAGAGCCGGGTGATGTCCTCGCCCTTGTACCGGATGTGGCCGGCCGTGGGCTGCTCCAGGTTGACCAGCATCTTGGCGATGGTCGACTTGCCGCAGCCGGACTCGCCGACGATGCCGAGAGTTTCGCCGCTCAGCAGGTCGAAGTCGACGCCGTCCACGGCCTGTACGGCCCCGACCTGCTTGCGGAAGACGATCCCCCGGGTGAGCGGGAAGTACTTGACGAGGTCGCGTACTTCGAGGATCGCCTCCCCGCCCGGGGGGCCCGGCCGGCTCTTGGTCAGCTCAGGGCTGGTCATCGAATGCCTCCGTGGATACCCCGGCCTTCAGGCCGGGGAGGAATCGGACTCCTGCGGAGCAGGGCAGGAGTAGCCGATACGCCCCCGGGGCGGATCGGCGCCTGGTAGCGTCCCGGCCGTGGGTTGCGAGAGCCAAGCTGCCCGCGCGTGCTGATCGAGAGCCAAGACAGCACATGCACCTCCAAGAGCTTTGCCGTATCAAACCGGGCTGGTTTCAACCCGGCTGGTGTTGATCGTGGAAGACCTGTCGGGTCGCTGACCCGCAGGCAGCGTGAGCCAGGAATCCCCCTGCTTCAGCCGGGGGAGGATTCAAGCAACTGGTCCTTCCAGAAATGGCACGCGCTCCCCCGCCCCGGCAGCGGCCGGCCCTCGTCGTCCGTCACCTCGTACAGCGGCGGGCGGTCGGTCAGGCAGATGTCCTGGGCGCGCGGGCAGCGGGGGTTGAAGGGGCAGCCCGGGGGGATGGCCAGCAGGCTGGGCGGGGTGCCGCGGATGGCGCTCAGCTCCTGGCCCTTCTGGTCCAGCCGCGGGATGGAGTCCAGCAGCCCGCGGGTGTACGGGTGCGCCGGCGCCTTGTACAGGTCGTGTACGGGTGCCGTCTCCATGATCCGGCCCGCGTACATCACGGCGATCTTGTCGGCGACGTCCGCGACCACGCCCAGGTCGTGGGTGATGAGGATGAGCCCCATCCCCGTCTCCTCGCGCAGCTCCGCCAGCAGGTCCATCACCTGCGCCTGTACGGTCACGTCCAGCGCCGTCGTCGGCTCGTCCGCGATGATCAGCTCGGGGCCCAGCGCCAGCGCCATCGCGATCATGATGCGCTGGCGCATGCCGCCGGAGAACTGGTGCGGGTAGTCGTTGACGCGCACCCGGGCGGCCGGGATCCGTACCCGCTCCATCAGCTCGATCGACCGGGCCTTCGCCTCCGACCTGCTCGCGCCGCGGTGCACGCGGAACATCTCGCCGAGCTGGAAGCCCACGCTGAGCACGGGGTTGAGCGACGACAGCGCGTCCTGGAAGATCATCGCCATCCGCTCGCCGCGCACCCTGCGCCGCGCCTCGCGGCCCAGCTTCAGCAGGTCCTCGCCCTGGAAGAGCACCTGCCCGCCGGTGACGAACCCGGGCGGCGAGTCCAGGATGCCCATCACGGCCTGGGCGGTGACGGACTTGCCGGAGCCGGACTCGCCGAGCACCGCCAGCGTCTCCCCCGCGGCCACGCTGTAGGAGACGCCGTTGACGGCCTTCGCCACCCCCTCGCGGGTACGGAACTCCACCTGAAGGTCGCGGACGTCGAGCAGCGCGGTCACGGGCACCTCACCTGAGCTTCGGGTCGAGCGCGTCGCGCACCGCGTCGCCGAGCATGATGAACGCCAGCACGGTCAGGCTGAGCGCCCCGGCCGGCCACAGCAGGGCGTGCGGCGCGTTGCGGATCTGCTGCGAGGCGGTGGAGATCTCGCTGCCCCAGGAGATGGTCGGCGGCTTCAGGCCGACGCCGAGGAACGACAGGGTCGCCTCCAGCGCCACGTACGTGCCCAGCGCGATGGTGGCGACGACGATGATCGGCGCGACCGCGTTGGGCAGCACGTGCCGGAGCATGATGCGCTTCGTGGAGGCGCCCAGGGTGCGCGCGGCCTGCACGTAGTCGTGCTGCTTGGCCGTGATCACCGAGCCGCGCGCGATCCGCGCCACCTGCGGCCAGCCCAGCAGCACGATCAGCCCGATCACCGGCCAGACAGAACCGCTCTTGATCACGGAGAGGAAGACCAGCCCGCCCAGCAGGATCGGGATGCCGAAGAACACCTCGGTGATCCGGGACAGGACCGCGTCGCCCCAGCCGCCGAAGTAGCCGGCGAAGCCGCCGAGTACGGTGCCGAGGACGGCGGCGCCGAGGGTGGCCAGGGTGCAGACGGTCAGCGAGGCACGGGCGCCGTAGACGGTGCGGTTGTAGACGTCGCAGCCCTGGCTGTCGAAGCCGAAGGGGTGGCCGGGCTCGGCGCCGGCGTTGCGCTGGGCGATGTCGCAGTTGTACGGGCTGCCGGTGGCCACCACGCTGGGCCACAGGGAGACGAAGACCAGGAAGAGGATCAGCAGCCCGGCGACGACGAAGACGGGGTTGCGGCGCAGGTCGTGCCAGGCGTCGGACCACAGGCTGCGGGCCGGCTGGTCCGTGCCGGCGATGCCGCCGTGCTCGGCCTGCAGGACGTCGCTGCCGGGCAGCGAGTCCGCCTCCTGGCTCCCGATGTCCGCCCGCTGCTTCTCCTCGTAGCGCTCAGGCATAGCGGATCCGGGGGTCGAGCACCGCGTAGAGCACGTCCACCAGCAGGTTCGCCAGCAGATAGACGATGACCAGGACCGTGACGAAGCCGACGACCGTGGGCGCGTTCTGCCGCAGGACGCCCTGCCAGAGCTGGTAGCCGACGCCCTGGATGTTGAAGATCCGCTCGGTGACGATCGCGCCGCCCATGAGGTTGCCGATGTCGATGCCGAGGAAGGTCACCACGGGGATGAGGGAGTTGCGCAGCAGGTGGCGGACCGTGATGCGATGGCGCGGCAGGCCCTTGGCGACGGCGGTGCGGACGTAGTCGGCGCGGGCGTTCTCGGCCACGGAAGTACGGGTCAGCCGGGTGGTGTACGCCAGCGACACCAGCGCCAGCACCACCGCCGGCAGGATCAGCTCGTCCCACGGGGCCCCGGAGGAGACCGCGGGTGTGACCCAGCCCCACTTGACGCCGAGCAGGTACTGCAGCACGTAGCCGGTGACGAACGTCGGGATGGAGATGACGACCAGCGTGGCGAAGAGCACCCCGGTGTCCACCGCCCGGCCGCGCCTGAGCCCGGAGATCACGCCGAGGGTGACGCCGATGATCATCTCGAAGAGCACGGCGAGGAGGGCGAGCCGGACGGTGATCGGCCAGGCGTTGCGCATCAGGTCCAGCACCGGCTGGCCGTTGAACGCCCGGCCGAAGTCGCCGGTGAAGATGTTGCCCATGTAGAGCACGTATTGCTGCCACAGCGGCTTGTCGAGGTTGAGGTCCCGGCGGATCTGCGCCGCGGTCGCGGGGTCGGGCGCCCGGTCGCCGAACATGGCGGCGACCGGGTCGCCGAGCGCGTAGACCATGAAGAAGATGAGGAACGTGGTGCCGATGAACACGGGGATCATCTGCAGCAGCCGCCGGATCACGTAGCGGCCCATGGGCGCCCCTCCTCTCCTTGCGTGTCCCCGCCTTCCGTCCGTGCCGCGGCGGACCGCCGCGCGGGCGCTAGCTGACCTTGATGTCCGGGTAGAACGGCACGCTGAAGGGGTCGAGGAAGACGTCGGAGACGCGGTCGGAGTGGCCGGCGACGCCGTTCTGGTACCACAGCGGGATCGACGGCACGTCCTTCGCGAGCAGCCGCTCCGCCTCCTTGTACTTCTCGACGGCCGCGGCGGTGTCCTCGGCGGCGTTGGCCTGGTCGAGGAGGTCGTCGAACTTCTTGTTGCTGTACTCGCCGTCGTTGGAGGACGCGTCGGTGTAGTACAGGGGCGCCAGGAAGTTCTCGATCAGCGGGTAGTCCATCTGCCAGCCGGCGCGGAACGGGCCCTTGAAGCTGCGGTCGACGACCTGGGTGCGGAAGTCCGCGAAGGTGCCGATGGGGTTGACGACGCAGGCGTTCTCCTTGCCGAGCGCCTTGTTGATGCTGTTGCAGACCGCGTCCATCCACTCCCGGTGGGAGCCGGTGTCGACGTTCGAGGAGATCGTCACCTTGCCGCCGGGCAGGCCGCCGGCGCCGTCGATGAGCTTCTTGGCCTGCTCCGGGTCGTACGTGCACAGGTCGCCGCAGATCGTGTCGTCGAAGCCGCCCTTCTCGCCGATGACCGGCGAGGTCCAGTCCTTGGCGGGGACGCGGGTGTCGTTGTAGATCTGCTTGGTGATCTGCTCGCGGTCGATCGCCATGGAGATCCCGCGGCGCAGGTCGACCTTGTCGTCGCCGCCCCAGGCGTCGTCGTAGAGCGGGATGGTGAGGGTCTGGATGATGCCGGCCTTCTGGTTGATGAAGCGGTCGCCGAGATCGCTCTCGGCGTTGGCCAACTGGCCGGCGGGCAGCTCGTCGGAGACGTCGAGGTTGCCGGCCAGGAGGTCGGTGTAGGCCGTGTTCTGGTCGGTGTAGACCTTCAGCTCGACGCCGTCGTTCTTCGCCTTGTCCCGGCCCGTGTACTTGTCGTCCTTCACGAGCTTCATCGACGAGCCCTTGGAGTACGAGTCGATCTTGTACGGGCCGTTGCCGATCGGCTTGTCGAGCCAGGCGTCGTGGTCGTCGAAGAACGCCTTCGGCAGCGGCGCGAAGGCCGGGTAGCCGAGGGTGTCGGGCCAGATGGCGAACTTCTGCGACAGCTTGGCGGTAAACGTGTAATCGTCGACGACTTTCAGCCCGGCGAGCTTCTGCGCGCTCGGCTGGCCGCCCTCTTCGGTCGGGTGGACCGCGTCGTAGCCGTCGATGTACCGGAAGAAGCTGCTGTTGACCTGCCGGTTCTTGATGTTGGCCGCGTAGTTCCAGGCGTCCACGAAGGATCGGGCGGTGACCGGCTCGCCGTTGCTGAACCGGTGCCCCTTCTTGACCTTGATCGTCCAGGTCTGCTGGTCGTCGCTCTCGATGGACTCGGCGAGCATGTTCTTCGGCTCGGCGGTCTTCGGGTCGTAGACGACGAGCCCGCGGGTGATCAGCTTGAGGACCTTGCCGCCCTGGACCTCGTTGGTGTTCGCCGGCTCCAGCGGGTTCTGCGGGTCGCCCCACTGCGCGGTGACGACGCCGCCGCCTCCGCCGGAAGAACCGCCGCCGCCGTCACCGTCGTCACTGCCGCAGCCGGTCGCAGCGAGCGCGGCGCAGACGACGCAGGCGGTCCACGAGGCGCGGGTGGCTCGGCGCATGGGGTACCTCCCAGGGGTCCCAAGTATCACTTAAGTGACATAAGACCCCACAAGGCGCATGCGCGCCTCCGGTGGCACGCCATCAGGAGGGCACAACCCCCGGATGGCCCGGCCGCCCCGGCCCCCGCGCGGCACCGAGCTGTGAGTCTCGCACGACCACGGAGTGCGCCCTGCCTGGTGGGCGGCGGCTTCCTCCGCCGCTCGGCGCGGTCACGGCGTCTGGGCGTGGCAAGCCGCACTGCGGATGCACATCGCCCTGCACGACGCCCCGGGACGCCATCCCGCCGCGTCCGCGGCAGGCTTAAGCGTGCTTCGCCCGCGAGACCGCCCGGGCCCGCTCGCGCCCGTCCAGCACCACCTTGCGGATCCGCACCGTGTCCGGCGTGACCTCCACGCACTCGCCGTCCCGGCAGAACTCCAGCGACTGCTCCAGCGACAGCTTCCGCGGCGGGACGATCGACTCGGCGATGTCCGCCGTGGACGACCGGACGTTGCTGAGCTTCTTCTCCTTGGTGATGTTCACGTCCATGTCGTCGGCACGGGAGTTCTCCCCGACGATCATGCCCTCGTACACCTCGGTGCCCGGCTCCACGAAGAGCGTCCCGCGCTCCTGCAGGTTCGTCATCGCGAACGCCGTCACCGCGCCCGTCCGGTCCGCGACCAGCGACCCGCTGCTGCGCGTCCGCAGCTCGCCGAACCACGGCTCGTGCCCCTCGAAGATCGAGTGCGCGATGCCCGTGCCGCGGGTCTGCGTCAGGAACTCCGTACGGAAGCCGATGAGGCCGCGCGCGGGCACGACGAACTCCATGCGGACCCAGCCGGATCCGTGGTTCGTCATGGTCTCCATCCGGCCCCGGCGGGCGGCGAGGAGCTGCGTGATCGCGCCGAGGTGCTCCTCCGGGGCGTCGATCGTCATCCGCTCGACGGGCTCGTGGACCTTGCCGTCGATCTCCTTGGTGACCACCTCGGGCTTGCCGACGGTCAGCTCGAAGCCCTCCCGGCGCATCGTCTCCACCAGGATCGCCAGCGCCAGCTCACCGCGGCCCTGCACCTCCCAGGCGTCCGGTCGCTCGGTGGGCAGCACCCGCAGCGACACGTTGCCGACCAGCTCGCGGTCGAGGCGGTCCTTGACCAGCCGGGCGGTGACCTTGTGGCCCTTGCCCTTCCCGCCGCCGACCCCCTTGCCGACCAGCGGCGAGGTGTTCGTCCCGATCGTCATCGAGATCGCCGGCTCGTCCACGGTGATCAGCGGCAGCGCGACCGGGTTCTCGGGGTCCGCGAGGGTCTCGCCGATCATGATCTCGGGGATGCCGGCGACCGCGCAGATGTCCCCGGGTCCTGCGGCCTGCGCGGGCCGGCGGGTGAGCGCGTCGGTCATCATCAGCTCGGTGATCCGCACGTTCTGCACGGTGCCGTCGCGCTTGATCCACGCGACGGTCTGCCCCTTCTTCAGCTCGCCCTGCTCCACGCGCAGCAGCGCGATACGGCCGAGGAAGTTGTCGGCGTCGAGGTTCGTCACGTGCGCCTGCAGCGGCGCGCCCTCGTCGTACGACGGGGCGGGGACGTAGTCCAGCACGGTGGAGAAGAACGGCTCCAGGCTGTCGCTGTCCGCCGGCACCGTGCCGTCCTCCGGCTGGGTCAGCGAGGCGACGCCGTCACGGGCGCAGGCGTAGACGATCGGGAACTCGATCTGCTCGTCGTCGGCGTCGAGGTCGAGGAAGAGGTCGTACGTGTCGTCCACGACCTCGGAGATCCGCGAGTCGGGCCGGTCCGTCTTGTTGATGCACAGGATCACCGGCAGCCGCGCCTGGAGCGCCTTGCGCAGCACGAACCGGGTCTGCGGCAGCGGCCCCTCCGAGGCGTCCACCAGCAGCACGACGGCGTCCACCATGGACAGCCCGCGCTCGACCTCGCCGCCGAAGTCGGCGTGGCCGGGGGTGTCGATGATGTTGATCACCACCGGGTCGCCGCCGCCCTTGGGGTGGTACTTCACCGCGGTGTTCTTCGCGAGAATGGTGATGCCCTTCTCGCGCTCCAGGTCCCCGGTGTCCATGACCCGGTCGTCCACGGACTGGAGCTGGTGCTCGGCGAAGGCGCCGGCCTGCTTGAGCATGGCGTCGACCAGGGTGGTCTTGCCGTGGTCGACGTGGGCGACGATGGCGACGTTGCGAATGTCCTGGCGCGTCGGCATGACTGGTCGGTGCTCCGAACTCTCAAGGGGGTCAGCCGGGCGATCGGCCACGGCCTTCCTATCGTACGGTCCCCTGCCGGCACCCCCACGCGCCGCGGGTCCCCGCAGCGCCCCGCCGGGCGGCGGGGCGGCGCCGTCGGGCCCGCCGGTCAGTTGCGGTAGCCGATGTCCTGGTAGCGGGGGGTGGCGAAGCCGAAGGCGCCGGCGTTGGCCAGGTTGCGGGTGGTGGCGACGAGCTGGGGGCGCTGGTAGAGGGGGATCGAGCCGGCCGCCGCCCAGATGCGGGCGTCGGCGCGGGTCAGGAGTTCCTGTGCCGCCTCGTCGTCCGGCTCGGAGACCGCCTGGGCGAAGAGCTGGTCGATCTCGTCGGTGCCGACGCGGGAGTAGTTCTGGTCGACGACCAGGGAGCCGTCGGGGGACGGCACGGGCTTGGCGTAGATCGGGCGGGCGTCGGTGGCCGGGTAGGGGGTGCCGGGCCAGGAGTAAAGCGCGAGGTCGAACTCGCCGGCCGCGACGTAGTCCTTGAAGTAGCCGGGCTCGCCGGCCTCCACCACCTCGGTCCGTACGCCGATGTTGTCCATCATCTTCACCACCCGCGAGGCCACCGCCCGCAACTGCTCCGTGCCCGGCCCTTCCGGCACCACGAAGCGCAGCGTCAGCGGCTTGCCGTCCTTGACGAACGGCCGCTGCCGCGGCGGCTGCGCCACCCGCGTCTCCCGCTCGGCGAGGGCCGCGCGCGCCAGCCGGGCGGCCCGCACGGCCTTCTTGTACGGCTTCGAGGCCTTGCCGTGCTTCGCCGCCGCCGCCCACAGCTGGGCCTGCCGGCCCAGCGCGACGTGCTGCGCCCGCGCCGGCTGCGTGACCGACAGCGGCAGGTCGTACGTCGGGAGCGGGGCCGCGGCCGGCTTGCCGTCGCCCGAGCGCGCGCCGTCCGCCCGGTCGTCACGCCCGTCACGCCCGTCGCGCCCGTCCCGGCCGTCCCGGCCGTCCCCGTCGCCGGAGCCCTTCGCCTCCGCGCCCTGTGTCCCCGGGCCGCCCTTCCAGCCCGCCTCCGCCAGCAGCTTCTGCGCCGCCATCACGTCCTGCGAGCCGAGTGCCGCGCTCTGGTCGCTGTAGCCCGGCTGGCCCGGCATCAGCAGGTGGCTGCCCAGCGGCTTCGCCGGCAGACCGTGCGGGCCGAGGACGCTGCGCGCCAGGGTGCCGCGGTCCACGGCGCGGGCGACGGCGCGGCGTACCCGCGCGTCGGCGAGCGGGCCCGAGCTGCCGTTGAGTGCGAGCTGCGTGTACGCGGGCTCCAGCGCCCGGTGCACGGTGTACGGGCGCGGGCCGGCCTTCGGCAGGGAGACCAGGTCCGCCGGCTTGCCGTCCTGCGCCCGGTCGGGCTTGGCGACCCGCACCGTGGACAGCGCGGCCTTCTCGGCGCGGGCGGCCTCGAGGGCCTCGTCCCGTTCGACCTCGGCGATGTCCAGCCGGCCGTCGGCCAGCGCCTTCTCCCGCCCGGTGCCGCGCGGCACCTCCGCGAAGACCAGCTTGTCGAGCAGCGCCCGGTCGCCCCACCAGCGGGGGTTGCGCACGAGCGTCACCGACGTGGGTTCGCTCGCGTCGCGCGCCCCCTTCTTCCCGCCGTCCTTCTTGCCGCGCTTCCCGCCGTCCTTCTCTTCCCTCCCGTCCTTCTCTTCCTTGTCTTCCTTGTCTTCCTTCTCTCCCCTGTCTTCCCCGTCTTCCCTGTCCCCCTTGTCCGCCCGCTTGCCGTCCTTGTACTCCCCGCTCTTCCGCCGCTCGTCCTCCCCGCCGGTGACGTCCTTGATCACGAATGGTCCCGCGACCTCCGCCAGCCCCGTCCGCGCCCCTTCGTTGAACGCCTCCGGCGTCTTCGTCACGCTCATCGGGTACAGCGGCGAGAACAGCGCCTGCCAGTCCGCGTACGGCTCGTCGAAGACGACCTCCACCTCGCCCGGCTCCTCGCCGGGACCGACCGACTCGATCCGGTCGTAACCGGCGTTGCGCGCCGTCCAGTACGCCGTGTCCTCGCCGTTCAGCGCCAGCCACTGCGCCTCGAAGTCCTCCGCCCCGATCGGCCGCCCGTCGCTCCACACCGCCCTCGGGTTCAGCCGGTAGACCACCCGCTGCTTCGGGCTGCGGTCCTCGACCTCCGCGCTGTCGAGATAGTCCGGGTCGGCCGCCGGCTGGCCGTGCTCGTCGAGGGTGAACAGCCGCGGCAGCACCGCGCCCGCCACGCGGTCGGTCGCCGCGCCCGCGTCGGCCTGGAAGACGTTGAACGTCTCCGGCGCCGCGTCCACGGCCCAGCGGACCGTGCCGCCGGGCCGCAGTTGCTCGCGCGAGACGGCGGTCACGTCGTGCGCGGCGCCGGCCGCGTTGTCCGGGGAGGTGTCGCAGCCCGCCAGGGGCAGCGTGACGCCCGCCGCGATCAGCACGGCGGCGCAACGTCTGCGGCTGTGAAGGGACATGCGCGATACCTCCGTGATGCACACTTTCGGCGCCATGTGCCGCTCATCACACTGCTCTTGCCCCGCCATCTGAAACGAGCCCGCGCCGGACCCCGCGGCGACACGGCGGGCGCACCGCGCAACGCAACCCGTCCGGCCCAGCCGTAGGCAGATCGGCCCGTGTGTTTTCGGTACGGATCGGCAGGATCCAGCCCCGTATCTCACCCCGGCAGGGGGAAATCTGCAGATCCCTTCCCAAGCGAGTGCGAGACGCGCAACACTTCCCCCCACAGCGCCCTGAGCGCGTCTTCGCCGTGCGCGAAGACGCGCCCGGGGCACCGTCAGCACCGCCCGACCGAAGACGTGAGGGCATGTCATGACCCTGAACGAAGAGCTGACCGCAGCGCAGCGCTGCGTCGACGATCTCGTACGCACCGTGGGCCGCCTGGAGCGGAGCATGGGCACCGGCGCGCTGGAGCTGCGCCGCGTCCGGACCGACGCCGACCACCTGCGCGAATCCCTCGCCCTGCTGCGCGAGGTCTCCGCCCAGGGTCCGGAGGAAGCGGGACCGGCCCCGGTCCTCATCCCCGACCAGCCGTACGACCACACCCTGTGGCGGGACGCCGACGACGAGGGACTCGGCGCCGGCGGCCGGCGCGCCCCCTAGCCGGGCAGCCGGACAGCCGGAACGTCCCTGCCGCACCGCGCGCCCGGGCCTCGTCAGGCCCGGTCCGCCGCAGCACCCCCGTCCATCCCCGACCCCACTCCCCCGTCCTGCCGGAGACAACCTTGGCCACCGGAACAACCGAACGCCCACCCAGCCCCGACCAGCCCGGCGGTGTCCGCGCCCCGGGCCGCGCCGCCATCGCGGCGGGCCATCTGCGCACCGACCGCTGGTGGGTACAGCCCGCCGCCGTCGTCGCCGGGCTGATGACGTTCATCGTCTACTCGACATGGCGCGCCTTCGTCAACGACGACTACTACGCGGCGCCCTACGTCTCACCGTTCTACTCGCCCTGTCTGGGCTCCGACTGCGTGGACATGAAGAACGGCCCGAACGTCGCGCTCTTCGGCGACTGGTGGTTCATGTCCCCGGCGGTGATCATCCTGATCTTCCCGCTGGGCTTCCGCTTCACCTGCTACTACTACCGCAAGTCGTACTACCGCAGCTTCTGGGCGTCGCCGCCCGCCTGCGCGGTGGCCGAGCCGCACAAGACGTACACCGGCGAGACCCGCTTCCCGCTGATCGTGCAGAACGTGCACCGCTACTTCTTCTACGCCGCCTTCGTGGTCGCCGGGATCCTCACGTACGACGCGATCCTCGCCTTCCGCAACAGCGAGTACGAGTGGGGTCACGCGGGCCTTGGCACCCTCGTGCTCTGGACCAACGTCGTGCTCATCTGGCTCTACACCCTCTCCTGCCACTCCTGCCGGCACCTCATCGGCGGCAGGCTCCGGCACTTCTCCAAGCACCCGCTGCGCTACCGCGCCTGGGGCTGGGTGGGCAAGCTCACCCAGCGCCACGCGCAGCTTGCGTGGGCGTCCCTGATCAGCGTGGGGCTCGCCGACCTGTACGTATACCTGGTGGCTTCGGGCGCGTTCGACGACCCGGTGCTGTTCTGAGCGCAGTGAGCCGACCGATGGGAAAGGCGAAGCACAGAAAATGACGCAAGTCGAACGGCAGCAGTGGGACGTCGTCGTGGTCGGTGCCGGGGGCGCCGGGCTGCGGGCGGCTATCGAGGCCCGTGAGCAGGGCCTGCGCACGGCCGTGATCTGCAAGTCGCTCTTCGGCAAGGCCCACACCGTGATGGCCGAGGGCGGCATCGCCGCGAGCATGGGCAACGTCAACGAGAGCGACAACTGGCAGGTGCACTTCCGCGACACGATGCGCGGCGGCAAGTTCCTCAACAGTTGGCGGATGGCGGAGCTGCACGCCAAGGAGGCACCGGACCGCGTCTGGGAGCTGGAGACCTGGGGTGCGCTCTTCGACCGCACCAAGGACGGCAAGATCTCCCAGCGCAACTTCGGCGGCCACGAGTACCCGCGCCTCGCCCACGTCGGCGACCGTACGGGGCTCGAACTGATCCGTACGCTGCAGCAGAAGGTCGTCTCCCTCCAGCAGGAGGACTTCAAGAGCGGCGGCGACTACGAGTCCCGGATCAAGGTCTTCCAGGAGTGCACGGTCACGCGCATCCTCAAGGCGCCCGACGGCCGGGTCTCCGGCGTGTTCTGCTACGAGCGCGAGTCCGGCCGGTTCTTCGTGATCGAGGCACCCTCGGTGGTGCTGGCGACCGGCGGCATCGGCAAGTCGTTCAAGGTGACCTCCAACTCCTGGGAGTACACCGGCGACGGGCACGCGCTCGCGCTGCTCGCCGGGGGGTCGCTCATCAACATGGAGTTCGTCCAGTTCCACCCCACCGGGATGGTCTGGCCGCCCTCGGTCAAGGGCATCCTCGTCACCGAGTCGGTCCGCGGCGACGGCGGTGTCCTGCGCAACAGCGAGGGCAAACGTTTCATGTTCAACTACATCCCGGACGTCTTCAAGGAGAAGTACGCGCAGAGCGAGGAGGAGGGCGACCGCTGGTACGAGGACCA
Source organism: Streptomyces sp. CNP082 (assembly GCF_059570535.1). Taxonomy (NCBI): domain Bacteria; kingdom Bacillati; phylum Actinomycetota; class Actinomycetes; order Kitasatosporales; family Streptomycetaceae; genus Streptomyces; species Streptomyces sp. CNP082. Next base: position 74,745 of record NZ_JCANSZ010000031.1, on the reverse strand, counting down.
GGAGAACAACCGGCGCCCGCCCGAGCTGCTGCCCCGTGACGAGGTGGCCCGCGCCATCAACGCCGAGGTCAAGGCCGGCCGCGGCACCCCGCACGGCGGCGTGTTCCTGGACGTCTCCTCCCGCCTGCCGGCGGAGGAGATCAAGCGCAAGCTGCCGTCCATGCACCACCAGTTCAAGGAGCTGGCGGACGTCGACATCACCGCCGAGCCGATGGAGGTCGGCCCGACCTGCCACTACGTGATGGGCGGCGTCGACGTCGACCCCGACACGACGGCGGCGCTGGGCGTACCGGGCCTCTTCGCGGCCGGCGAGGTCGCCGGCGGCATGCACGGCTCCAACCGCCTCGGCGGCAACTCCCTGTCGGACCTGCTGGTCTTCGGTCGCCGCGCGGGGCTGTACGCGGCCGAGTACGCGCGCGACGCGGCGAACTCCGACGCCGGGCTCCCGGAGGTCGACGAGGAGCAGGTCGCGGCGGCGTCGGCGGAGGCGCTGCGCCCGTTCAGCGCGGAGGCCGGTGCCGACGGCGCGGCCGACAAGGCCGCGGGCGGCGACGGAGACGGGGACGGCGGCGCCAGGCCGCCGGAGAACCCGTACACCCTCCACCAGGAACTCCAGCGGTCCATGAACGACCTGGTCGGCATCATCCGCCGGGAGCCGGAGATGAGCGAGGCCCTGACCCGCCTCGGCGACCTGAGGGCACGCGCCCGCCGCGCGGGCGTCGAGGGCCACCGGCAGTTCAACCCCGGCTGGCACCTCGCGCTGGACATGCGGAACATGCTGCTGGTCAGCGAGTGCGTCGCGCGCGCCGCCCGGGAGCGTACGGAGTCCCGCGGCGGCCACACCCGCGACGACCACCCCGCCATGGACCGCGACTGGCGCAAGCACAACCTGGTCTGCCGCCTCGCCGACCAGGCCGGCGGCGTACTGCCCGCGGCGGACGTCCCCGACCCCGAGCGCGGCCAGATCCGGCTGGAGAAGCGCGAGATGCCGCCGTTCCGGCCCGATCTGCTCGACCTCTTCGAGAAGGACGAGCTGGTGAAGTACCTGACGGACGAGGAGCTGACGGAGTGACCACGGCACCCACCACCGGCACGGACACCGTGTCTTCCGGGGGGCAGTCCCCCCAGACCCCCCAGTTCGCCCGCTTCAGGATCTGGCGCGGCGATGACGAGGGCGGTGGCCTGGAGGACTTCGACATCGAGGTGCACGAGGGCGAGGTCGTCCTCGACCTCATCCACCGGCTGCAGGCCACGCAGGCCCCCGACCTGGCCGTGCGCTGGAACTGCAAGGCGGGCAAGTGCGGCTCGTGCAGCGCGGAGATCAACGGCCGCCCCCGGCTGCTGTGCATGACGCGGATGTCGGTGTTCGAACCCGGCGAGACCATCACGGTCACCCCGCTGCGCGCCTTCCCCGTCGTCCGCGACCTGGTCACGGACGTGGGCTTCAACTACGAGAAGGCCCGCGAGGTCCCCGCGTTCGTGCCGCCGGAAAAGCTGGCGCCGGGTGAGTACCGGATGCAGCAGGAGGACGTGGACCGCTCGCAGGAGTTCCGCAAGTGCATCGAGTGCTTCCTGTGCCAGGACACGTGCCACGTGGTCCGCGACCACGACGAGAACAAGCCGGCCTTCGCGGGCCCGCGATTCCTCATGCGCGTCGCCGAGCTGGACATGCACCCGCTGGACGCGGCGGCGGACGAGGGTCTTGACCGCAAGACCACGGCGCAGGAGGAGCACGGCCTGGGCTACTGCAACATCACCAAGTGCTGCACCGAGGTCTGCCCGGAGCACATCAAGATCACCGACAATGCCCTGATCCCGCTCAAGGAGCGGGCGGTGGACCGCAAGTACGACCCGCTGGTGTGGCTGGGGAGCAAGATCTTCCGCCGCAAGGATTAACGCCGGTCAGGTATCACCGGTCGAACCAATGACACGGGCGGCAAGGTACTTGTTGCCCGTGTCCCGGTTCGCCATGCTCCACTGTCATGAGCAGATCCCCCAGCCGCCCGAAGTCAGCGGCGCGTACGTGGACTTGGCCGGCCGCCGCCGCGATGGCGGCCCTACTCGCCCTCGGCCTCGGCGGCGGTGCCCCCGCCGGGGCGGACCCCGACGACGACCGGCTCAAGCAGGCGCTGGACAACGTCCTCGCCGACGAGCGTCTCGAAGGCGCGCTCGCGTCCGTCGTGGTGGCCGACGCGGCGAGCGGCGAGACGCTGTACGAGCAGTCCGCCGCCACCCGGCTCACCCCCGCCTCCAACACCAAGCTGCCCACCTCGGCCGCGGCGATGGAGCTGCTGGGCCCCGACTACACCTGGTCCACGGACGCCCTCACGGCGGGCGGCGACCTGTACCTGCGCGGCAGCGGCGACCCGACGATGCTGGCCGCCGACTACGACGCGCTGGCCGCCGAGGTCGCGGCGGCGGGGGTGGACGAGGTCGGCCGGCTCGTCGCGGACGACACCCGCTTCGACTCCGTACGGCTCGGCAACGGCTGGTCCGCCGACTACGAGTCGGACTACTACGCGATGCAGATCTCCGCGCTCACCCTGGCCCCGGACACGGACTACGACTCCGGCACGGTGGTCGTGGAGGCGTACCCCGGCAAGAAGGCGGGCGACCCGCCGACGGTGGAGGTCACGCCGGCCAACGACTACGTGAAGATCGACAACCGCGGCCGTACGGTCGCGGCGGGCGAGAGCGACACGCTGGGCATCGCGCGCGAGCACGGCACCAACACCATCGTCGTCAGCGGGAACATCCCGGTGAAGGCGAACGCCACCAAGGAGTGGATCACGGTGTGGGAGCCGACGGGCTACGCGGCGGCGGTCTTCCGGGACGCGCTGGAGCGGCACGGGGTCCAGGTCTCCGGCCAGACGGTGCTCGGCCGGGCGGCACCGGCTGACGCCCGTACGGTCGCGAGCCACGCCTCGATGCCGCTGAAGGACCTGATGGTCCCGTTCATGAAGCTCTCCAACAACGGCCACGCGGAGATCCTGACGAAGACGATCGGCGTCGAGACGGCGGACGCCGGCACGTGGAGCGCGGGCCTGCGCGGCGTCTCGTCGTACCTGGACTCGGTGGGCGTCGACACCGCCACCCTGCGCCAGGTCGACGGCTCGGGGCTGTCCCGGGGCAACACGATCCCCAGCCGCGAGTTCGTCAAGCTGCTGACGGCGGTCCAGGACGAACCGTGGTTCGACACCTGGTACGAGTCGCTGCCGCTGGCGTGCGACCCGGACCGCTTCGTCGGCGGCACGCTGCGCACGCGCATGTGCGACACCCCGGCAGAGGGCAACGCCCGCGCGAAGACGGGCTCGCTGACGGGGGCGTCGGCGCTGTCGGGGTACGTGACGGACGCGGACGGCAGGGAGCTGGTGTTCAGCGTGGTGCTGAACAACTACCTGGCGGGTTCGGTCAAGGACATCGAGGACGCGGTGGTCACGACGCTGGCGGGCTACGGCGCGGGCTCGCCGGCGGCGGAGCCGCGGTCGCAGCCGGACCGCGGGGCGGAGCGCCCGGCGAACGTGGAGTGCGCATGGCTGAAGCCGAGGGGGTGCTGAGGCTCCGCTCACGGCGGGGGCGGTGCGGGGCCCTGCGGGGCGCGGCGGGCGGGGGCACGGATCACCCGCCCGCTTCCCGGCCGCCCTCCTCCCTCGCCCGCCGGTGGATGTGTGACTCTCCGCTTCGTCTTTCCGGGCCCCTTGATCAGCAGGACGAGGAAGACCACGATGCCTAACAGGCCGGCGTCCGCCCAGAGGGGGGACATACCGCTGTTCGGATCGCTGCCCTGCTGCACGGCAGAGAGGCAGAGTACGAGGCCGATTACGGCTTGCCAACGCTTCATACGACGGATGCTGCCACGCACTCCCGGGGACCCCTCCCCTGCCGGAGACAGGAGCGCCAGACCGCCCGCCGATGAGCCGCTCCGCGGCCCGCCGATCCGCCGAAGCAGACAAGGCCGCCTGACAATAGACCCCCGCCAGGGCCGCACCACGCACTGACACCGAGGAGACCGCCGCTCATGACCACCGCCCCGATCGACCCCACCGGGCCGATTATTCCCATGCCCGACAAGACTCCCGCGGCGCTCCGCATCGCCATCGCCCAACTCGATCCGTCCGCCGTCGCCGCGTTCGATCAGCAGTGGAACGAGGCGATTCGCCAGGCCCGCGACGAATACACGCTCACACCGCCCCGCGCGTTCGTCGAACACTGGTGGTCCTGAGTCGATGTCGCACGGTTCCCCGAACGGCTTGCCCGCTTCCGCGAATGCCAACGCATCGTCAGCGAGTCCGCTGATCGCGCAGAGCGCCGCGCCGCCGCCTCGGAACTCGCCGCGCTCCTCGCGGAGGCGGAGGCCGCCGCCGCGTGAGTGACTGGACCTGGGAGTACGAACCCGACGCCGAGAACGTCGTCGGCAGCCTGAGCGAGACGCAGGCGCGCGACGTCATCGGCCTGCCGGCAGGCGGGCAGTGGGTCGCCGTCCGCACCCTGCAGGGCGTGCTGTGGCCGCGGGGCAGGGCGCAATAGCCGAAGGGGCGGCGTCTCGTACGCCTCCGGGGGTCGTTCCGGGGTACGCGGCGAGCGGAGCCGGAGTTCCGGGAGGGGCGGGTCAGGGAGACCCCCCGCGCCGGACCCCCTGCGTGCGATCCGAACGACCTCTGCCGCGGACCCAGGCCCCCGTCAGCCGAGTGCTTCGATCGCCCGCAGGATCAACGCCCGCGCCTCCGCTCCGTACACCGCCAGTCGGCGCAACTCCTCGAACACCTTCACGTACAGGCCGACCTCCGATGGCTGTGTCACGTTCACCTCGGCGGAGACCAGCTCCACCGACACCAGCTTGTCGTCGTAGACATGAAAGGTCTCCCGCGGCCATGGGGCCCGGTCTTCCGTCGCTGCCGGGATGATGCCCAAGGACACCGCCGGAAGGGCACCGGCAGTCAGCAGATGGCCGAGCTGGGCAGCCATCGCGTCGGCGTCACCGACGCGATAGCGCAGAACGGCTTCCTCGATCAGCAGCACGAACCGATGCCCCGGTTCGTGGATAATGCGGGAGCGCTCGACCCTGGCACGCGCTGCCTCATCGGCATCATCAACGGGCAGGTTCTCGGTGTCGACGACAGCGCGCAACACAGCGGCTGCGTAGCCCTCGGTCTGCAGAAGCCCGGGCACCAGGGTGGTCGAGTACACCCGGAACAGCCCTGTGTCGCGGTAGAACTGCACGACGCTGTCCTGCAACTGCTTGAGTCCACCGCGGACTTGAAGACGCCACTCCCTGTACATCGACTCGGCGTTGACGGACTGGGTGATCAGATCCCGGGTTTCACCTTCGGCCTGGGCAGCGGCGCACCAAGCACGGATGTCCTTCGCCGAGGGTCCGGTGAGGGCGTTCTCAATGCGGGAGACCTTGGAGTAGTGCCAGCCGCACAGGCGGGCAATCTCGACGATGGTCAGCCCCGCCTCCTTGCGAAGGCCACGCAGCCGTCCGGCGACGGCTTCGCGCGCGGCCTGGGCTGAAGAGGATGGGGAAACGGACATGAGCCGGCTTGCCAGTGCCTTTCTGTCAGCGGATCTCGTACCGGTCGTGCGGGACGGCGCGCTCCCACACCGCCTCGAAGGCCGCAGCGCACAGCTTGGCCGTGGCCGGGGCGTCGGTGACTTCGTCAGCGATCCACGCGCCGTCGCCGGTGAAGTGGTTCCAGTGCACCCAGCGCTCGTCGAACAGCCAGAAGTCGTTCCCAGGCAGGGCCAGATCCGACGCCCGGCGCCGCGGCAACCAGCGCACCTGCTCACCGGCGGCGAGATTGACCGGCGTTCCCGCGTGCTCGTACCGGATGTACTCGCTGACCGGTTCAGAGACGATGCGGGCCCGACGGACGTTGACACCGCGGGCGACCACACGAGAGATCAGATCAACCCACGGGGACCAGTACGCCGAGGCGGGATCGGTGTCCCGCTGCCCGGTGCTTCGCCAGTGGGCAAAGCCCTCTGCCTCGTCGTCGACTCCGTAGGCATCGCGCATCTCCAGGTGCACTGCCGAGCTGGTGCAGCCGGCCATCAGCGACTCAAACGGCGGTGCGCTCGACTGCATCACACGCCTCCCGGATCATCGGCACCATCCTTGCGGGGATGCGGATCACGGCCTCTCCCTCCGGAATCCCCTGGGCGTGGCCGGGGACCTCAAACCCGGCGCATTCCGCTTCGAGTTCAGGGCCCGGTTTCCATCCCTGAAGTACGAGTTCCCCGTGCTCCGGGTCGACCCATACGGTTGGGCTGTTCTTGGTCCCGGTGTCCGGGTCGATCCCGAAGAACCTTAACGACATGTCGGTGCCTCCGTCTGCCTTGCCTTGCAGCCCTTTGCTTCACCGTCGCGCGAAGCGTGCGGTACGTCAAGGGTGCAATGTCGTGGATGACATGGGCACTAGAAGTCTTGAGCAAACTTCTGCACATTCATCGCGTGATCCAACGGCTCCTCCCTACCTTCCTGGGCATGGCCGTCCCTCTGGCCAGGCCAGGTAACGCCCCGGGCGGTCCGGGGCGAACCAGTGAGGAGGCACCACCGATGAACCTTCCGAGCGCAGTGACGATCGACCTCGGCACCACCGCGGTGGTCGGCGTTCTACCCGTACCGGAACTGGACCACCCAGACCTGCTGACGGTTGCCGCCGACCACCACCCCCAGGGCCTCTACGGCTCCCGTGGCGGACACCGGAACGCCTGCGCCGCCTGGGTCGTCTGCACCGGCTGGTCCGCCCGCATCGGCGGCTCCGGCCCCCGCCTCGACCTCCCGCACACCACCTGGCGCCTGCGGCCAGGCCACCGCGTCCAACTCGCCGAGCAGACGTACGGCCACGACACCCTGCACACCGGCACCTTCACCCTCAACGACACCGAACAGATGAAGCAGGCCCTCCAACTCATCCGCTGAGCATCCGACGGCCGGTTCTCGTTACCCCCGGCCACGCCCCTCACCGGGCGCCCGCCGGGTCAATCCTCCGGCAGGACGAGCATCGCCGCAGAGTTCCACAAGTACGTCCGACCGAGTTCCACGTGCCCCCTGAGTTCGGCGACCCGAAGCCCTTTCGCGACCTGCACGCTCACCGCCGGGCGTAGCGTGGACGTATACGTCCTCTGGCGGGGGTGCAGATGTCCAAACACCGTACGATTGGCGACCGCATTCGAACGCTGCGCGAGTTCCGCGGCGGCGTCTCGCAGGAGCAACTCGCTGAGCGCGCCGGCGTCCACGTCGACACCATCCGAAAGCTGGAGCAGGGTGTACGCGCTACGGCCCGCATTAACACACTTCGCAAGCTCGCGGCAGCGTTGGACGTCGAGCTGGAGCGGCTGCTAGGCCAGCCAACCGTGACACCTCAACAGACCGACGACGGCGGCCTGCTCGCCCTGCGCGACGCCATCCAGAACATCACCGCCCTACCCGGCGTGCCCGCCGAGCCAGACCTTGAGGAACCGCCTACCGTGGCCTCCTGGATCGCCAGCGTCCAGCACGCCACCAGTCTCTACTGGGAGGGCGGCTACAGCGAACTCTCCGTCGCCCTGCCGCTGCTCCTGCGGGACGGCCGCGCGGTCGTCCGTGAGGCAGGCAACGGCCCAGAAGCCTCCGGTGCCTGGCAGAAACTCGCGCTCGCCTACCAGCTCGCCGCCTGCCTGTGCACCCAGGCCGGGCACACCGCGTGGGCGGTCGACGCCGTACGTCAGCAGCTCGCCGCGGCGCAGCGGGCCTCTGACCCGCTGATGGAGGGCATGGGGGTCTCGACCTTGTCCTGGGTACTGCTGCGGCAAGGCTCATGGGAGACAGCCCAGCAGATCGCCGAGGCGAAAGCCGACGCCTTGGAGCCCAGCTTCCGGCATGGCACCCCCAAGGAGTTCGCCGTGTACGGCAACTTGCTCGTCGCGGCTGCCACCCCCGCGGCACGGCGCGACCGTCACGACGAGGCGAAGACGATGCTGGGCACCGCCGAGCGGGCCGCCAAGCACGTCGGCCACCCGGTACGCACCTACGGAACAGCCTTCTCGGTGGTCGATGTCCGAACCCAGATGACGAACATCGCGCTCGCCGGGGAGCCCGAGCCTGCGGAGGCCCTCGCGCAGGCGGCTCGCGTCGACCTGGGCGCGATCTCGCGGCCGGTGCATGCGGCGTCCCACCGCGTGGATGTGGCGCAGGCGCAGTACCTCACCGGGGATTCCGACGGCGCGCTCGACACGCTGCTGGAGGTTGAGGAGGACCAACCCGAGTGGATCAAGTACCAGACGCTCGCGGGCGAGACGGTGCGGGAGATGCTGGAGGCTGAGCGCCGCCGAAACACGCGGCTGCGTGGCCTTGCCGGGCGCCTGGGAGTTGACCCGACGTTATGAGGTAGGACGCCGCGTCATACCCGCGGCCGATCTTCGGCACAATGGGTCCTGCGCCTGGGGAACTTCGTCCCTGGGAATGCCTGCAGCGGCTCCCTACCTTCGTACGTGACGCTGCGGCGCCGAGCACCGCACTCCCACCAGAGCCCGGTCGGCGCCGCTCCCCTCACGAAGACGCAGGGAGCCGCCATGGTCCGCCGTACCGACGACGAGAGAGCCCGCCGGGATACGCTCGCCGACGCTGCGGCGGGCATACTCACCGTCCGCCCCGAGGCGCCGCCGACGCCCGAGCGTCCGCTGATGACGCTACGGGTGTCCCGCGACAGCGGGCGTACGTGGGGGTCCCGGATGCGGTACTACGCCCGCGACTGCGACCCTCCCCTGCTCAACAGCACGATGCCGCCGTGCGAGTGCCCGCGCTGCCACGGGGGCCGCCCGTGAGCGGCGGCAGGCGGCCCGTAGAGCCGCGTCGGCTCCCTTCGGTGCCCCATAAGTGGGAACGGGGACCCGAGCCGTTCAACCATCGCCCGGCGCTGGCGAGTCTCGGTGAGGCGCCGGACTGGGGCGGCCACCCACCCACCACGCGGAAGGGGCCCTTCTGATGCGTTACTGCACCCACTGCGGCCGACTCGGCACCGCCGAACGCCCCGTGGAGTCCGTGGGTGAGCCCGGTGAGTCCGGCGGCGGCTCCGTCGTCTACGCGCACCCCGCCTGCCGGCCGAAGCCCCGCCGCACGTCGCCGTCGCCCGCCGTGCCACCCAGCCGCAGCGGGCGACCGCGATGACCGGCCGCTACCGCACTCCGGCGGGCACCCCCAAGCGCGCCTGACCGGACAGCGGGCGCCCCCGGCCCGCGCGGGGCGGAGCCCGCCGCCCGGATGCGGGGTGGAGGAAAGGCGCATAACCTCCCGTACAGGGCGTGCCGACCTGCGGTGCGTACCGGTGCGGGAGGCGCGCGCATGCGGACACGGCGGCTGGCTGCCCGGCTCACCGCTGCCGGGGCCCTCGCGCTGCTTCCCGTCGCCGCGCCGGCGCTGCCGCCCGTACCCGCGCACGCGCACCCCCGCGAGGCCGGTCCCACCGCGCACGCGCCCCGCGCCCCCGCCGCGCACCCGCCTGGCGAGGGCTCCGGTCCCGCCCGGCGCGGCCTCGGCACCGTGGGCGCCGGGTCCGGGGCCGTCGGGCCCGCCCTGGGCCGCAGTGACCGGGCCAGGGCCGCGGCCGGCGGGACGGGCGGGTACGCCGCCGTACTCGACGGGCGGACCGCTGTCGCGGCCGGAGTCACCCCCGGGCCCGCCGGCCCGGGCGGTGTACCCGGCGGCGGCTCGGGCGGCTCCGGGGGGTCCGAGGGCTCCGGGGGGGTTGAGGGGTCCGGGGGGTTTGAGGGGTCCGAGGGGTCCGCTCAGGGCGACACCGGCGCCGCCGACTTCGTGGCGCCGGTCGCCGCTGCCCTCGCCGCCGCCGTCGTCGCCTACGCCTACTTCTCCCGGCGGCGCAGGCAGCCCCGGAAAACGCGCCTGTGGCCGCAGGGCACCGCAGCCGCCCCCTCTCCGGTGGCCGAACTCGACGCCCGGGCCACAGAACTCCTCGTCGAGACCGACGACGCCCTGCGCACCAGCCGGGAGGAGATCCGCTTCGCCGCCGCCCAGTCCGGCGACGAGAGCGCCCGGCCCTTCGCCGATGCCGTCGGCCAGGCGCAGGCCGAGCTGACCGCCGCCGTCCGGCTCCGGCAGGCCCTCGACGACGCGCAGCCCGAGGACGACGACGCCCGGCGCGCCATGCTGGAGGAGATCCTCATGCGCTGCACCGACGCCAACGCCCGGCTCGACGCCGAGTCCGACGCCTTCGACCGGCTGCGCGCGACGGTGTCCCGGGCCCCGCAGGTCCTCGCCGCCGCACAGGCTGCCGCGGAGCAACTGCCGGACCGTATCGGCGCCGCCGACGACACACTCACCGCGCTGGCCGGCGCCTACGCCCCCGCCGCCGTCGCCGCCGTCGCCGGCAACCCCGCCGCCGCCCGGGACCGCCTGGAGTTCGCCACCGACAACCTCACCCGCGCCCGTACCGCCCTCGACGCCGGTGACCCGGCCGCCGCCGCCGTCCACGTACGGGCCGCGGAGAGCGCCGTCGACCAGGCCGGCACCCTCGTCGCCGCCGTCGAACGCCGCGAGCAGGAGCTGCGCGAGGCCGCGGCCCGGCTCCCCGACGCGCTGCGCGACCTCCGCGCGGACCTCGCCGAGGCGCGGGGCGTGGTGCGGGGCACGGCCTCGGAGGAGTCGAGCGCCGATCTGCAGGGGCGGATCGCGGGGGCGCAGACCGTGCTGGCGGACGTGGAGCGGGGGGCGGGGCAGGAGCCGGGGCAGGCGGCCGAGGGGCGGTACGACCCGCTGGCCGCGCTGCGCCGCGTTCAGGAGGCGGACGCGGCGCTCGCCGGGGCCCGGGAGCAGGAGGAGGCCGCGCGGCGGCTGCTGGACCGGGCGCTGGTCGGCGCGCACAGCTCGGTGGCCGCCGCCCGCGACTTCGTCACCACCCACCGCGGCGGCATCGGCCCCGCGGCCCGTACCCGGCTGGGCGAGGGCGAGCGGCACCTGACGCAGGCCGAGGCGCACGCCGGCACCGACCCGGCCGGCGCCCTCCGGCACGCCCAGCGCGCGGACGAACTCGGCCGCGTGGCGCGCCGGCTGGCGGAGCAGGACGTCCAGGGCTTCGACGGCTCGTACGGCGGCGGGCCCTTCGGCGGCCCGTACAGCGGTGGCTACCTCGGCGGACGAGGCGCGCGCGGCGGACGCGGCGGCATGGGCACGGGGATGCTCGGCGGCATCATCCTCGGCGGCATGCTCGGCGGGTTCGGCGAGGGCCGGGGCGGGGGCTTCGGCGGCGGCTTCGGCCGCGGGCCCGGCAGCTTCGGAGGCGCGGGCACGCGGCGGCGGATGGGCGGTTCAGGCCGCTTCTAGCGCTTCCGGGAGTACGGGGCAAGCGCCGGCCTGGCGGATGAGGGGGACGGGTAGGTGTGGGGTAGGTGGCTTCCGGGAGTACGGGGTACGCCCCGGCCCCCGGCGCGTACCCCAGCCGGGACCGGGCGGCAGTCTGACCGCGGCAGGACGGCCGAGCGGCGTCTGACCCGAGCAGGGCAGCCGGGCCGCGGCGCCGGGCGCCGGATCAACCGGGCGCCGAATCAACCCCGGGCCGCCGCGCAGCGGCCCCCGCGCCGGGCTCAGAACGCCGACAGCAGCGCTTCCTCGTCCAGCTCCGCCTGCGGTCCGCTGCCCGGCAGGGCCAGTTCGTACCAGACCGTCTTGCCGCGGTGGGTGCGTCTGCTGCCCCAGTTCTGGCTGAGCATGCTGACCAGTTGCAGCCCGCGCCCGCCCTCGTCGGTGTCCCGGGCGCGGCGGCGGCGCGGCTGGACCAGGTTGCTGTCCCACACCTCGCACACCAGCGTGCGGTCCAGCAGCAGGCGCAGCCGTATCTCCGGCTCGCCGCCGCCGCTCCGGCCGCCTTCGCCGTGCCGCAGGGCGTTCGTCACCAGCTCGCTGACCAGCAGCTCGGTGGTGTCGATAAGCGGCTCCAGATGCCAGGCGGCGAGCTGCGTACGGGCGTGTTCGCGGGCGAGCGCGACGGAGCGGGGCTCCGCGGGCAGCAGCCAGTCGCCGACGGTGTCGGCGGGCAGGCCGCGGATACGGGCCGTCAACAGGGCGATGTCGTCCTCTCCGTGCCGGGTGTAGAGGGTGTCGAGTACGTGGTCGCAGACGTCCTCCAGCAACTGGGCGGGGTGGGAGAGCGCCTTGCGGAACTCCTCCAGGCCCTCGTCCAGGCCGTGGTCGCGGGACTCCACGAGGCCGTCGGTGTAGAGCGCGAGGAGGGCGCCGTCGGGCAGCTCGACCTCGACCTCCTCGAACGGCTCGCCGCCGACGCCGAGCGGCATCCCCGCGGGCACCTCCAGCAGCAGCGGCGGCTCGCCGGGCTCGACGACGGCCGGCGGCAGGTGGCCGGCGTTGGCGAAGGTGCAGCGCCGGGTGACGGCGTCGTAGACGACGTAGGCGCAGGTGGCGAGGTAGACCTCGTCGGAGACGCCGCCGAGGCCGCCGGCGATCTCGTCGAGCGCGGTGAGCACTTCGGCGGGCTCCAGGTCGAGCATGGCCAGGGTGCGTACGGCGGTGCGCAGTTCGCCCATGGCGACGGCGGCACGCAGGCCGCGGCCCATGACGTCGCCGACGACGAGCGCGGTGCGGTGGCCGGGCAGCTCGATGACGTCGAACCAGTCGCCGCCGACCTCGGTGGCGGAGGTGCCGGGCAGGTAGCGGCAGGCGATGTCGAGGCCCGCGGCCTCGGGGTCGCCGGGCGGGAGCAGGCTGCGCTGGAGGATGAGGGCGCGGGAGTGCTCGCGCCGGTAGAGGCGGGCGTTGTCGATGCACACGGCGGCGCGGGCGGCGAGCTGGGCGGCGAGGGCGGCGTCGCGTTCGCCGAAGTCCTCGCTGCCGCGGGCGCGGGCGAACTGCACGAGCCCGACGACGGTGTCCCCGGCGACCAGGGGCACGGCGAGCGTCGTCTGCACCAGGCCGCTGTCGCCGCCGGGCACCCAGCGCACCTGGGCGGTGCGCAGGGCGGCGGCGTACGGGGAGTGGAAGTCGAAGTGGTGGGTGGAGCCGACGGCGGTGAGGGGGGCGTCGGAGACGGCGCTGGCGAAGGCGACGCGGCGCAGCTCGGCGCTGCCGTCGGCGAGACCGGGGCGGCCCTCGTCGCCGTCGAGGAGGCTCTGGTAGACGTCCACGCAGGCCATGTCGCAGAACTGCGGGACGGTGACGCCGAGCAGCTCGCGGGCGGTGGTCTCCAGGTCGAGCGAGTGGCCGATACGCGCGCCGGCCTCGTTGAGCAGCGCGAGGTTGCGGCGGGTGCTGGCGGCCTCGCTCTCGGCGCGGCGGCGGCGGGTGACGTCGGAGACGATGGCGGCGACGCCCATGGGCCGGCCCGTGCCGCTGTGCACCCGGTAGAGCGATATGGACCACCGCAGGCCGCCCGGCTGCCCCTCGCGCCCGGCCGGGGCGGCGGAGCCGGTCTGCGGCTCCTCGGGGACGGGCCCGAGGATCTGCATGTCGGTGACGGGCTCGCCGGTGTCGAGGACCTGTTTGAGCGCGGCGGTGACGCGCTCGGCCTCGGCGCGCGGGAGGTAGTCGCGGGGGGTGCGTCCCGCGTGCGCGGCGACGCTGCCGCCCAGGGCGGCGGCGACGCGTTCGTTGACGCGGACGAGGCGCAGGTCGGTGCCGAAGAGCAGGAATCCCATCGGGGCTTGGCCGAAAACGGCCTGGGACGCGGCGAGATCGGTCTCGATCCGGCGCAGCGCGTACGCGTCGACGGTCAGGCACAGCGCGCCGCGGGAGCCGCCGACGCCCGTGGTGGGCATGACGTACAGCTCGGCGATGCCGTCCACGGCGGGGTGCACGCCGCCGGCGGCGTCCGTCTCGGCCGGTCTGCGGTACGGCAGCAGGCCGGTCCACTCCCGTCCGTCGAGGATCTCCGCGACCTTCTCCCCCACATCCGCCCGCAGTTCCTCCGGGACCAGCGCCTCCACGGCATCGCGGCCCAGCACCTCGGCGGCGGAGATGCCGAGGAGTTCCTCCGCGCGGGCACTCCACTGCTCGATGTGCCCCTCCGCGTCCAGGGCGAAGGAGGCCACCTTGATGTGGTCGTAGATGGAGCCCGGCGGATTGCTCTGCCAGAACGGTGCTCCCACGCGACCGCCCCCTTTGCTGATCCTGCACCGGGTACGCACCGCAGAGTATGCGGGAAGATCCGTATCCGGAACATGGTCGTCGGGTCACGGGTTCGGAACGCCCCACCGCTTCCGGCCCCGGTGACCGCTGCGTCTGCGAAGTGGTGCCCGCCCGGCACCCGGCGCTACGCCCCCGCGCGCCCCCTTCCGTACGCCGAAGAAGCCTCCTTCGTACGTTCTAACCAGCCGACCCCAGCTCGAACCACACCGTCTTGCCCATTCCGCCGCACCTGGTTCCCCAGCGCAGCGCGACGCTGGCGACGAGCTGCAGGCCGCGGCCCCCTTCCTCGTCCGGCGCGGCGGCACGCAGCAGCGGCGGCACCGGCAGCGTGTCGGAGACCTCGACGCGGACGCCGCCGCCGGCGTCGGGGCCGCCGACGGGGCGCAGGCGCAGGCCGACGGGTCCCGAGGCGTAGCGCAGGGAGTTGGTGACCAGCTCGCTGACGAGCAGGACGGCGAGGTCGGTCACGGGGTCGAGGTGCCAGGTGCGCAGGGTTTCGCGGACGACGACGCGGGCGGTGCGCACGCAGCCGGGGTCGGCGGGGAAGCTCCACTCGGCGGGTCCGGGAGGACCCGGGAAGCCGGCGGGGCCCGCGGCGTCACGGAAGCCGGGAAACCCGGGGAGGGCGGCGGAGCCGGGGAGATGCGTGAGCGGTGTCACGGCGGCGTGGCGGAGGAACGGGGGCTTGCTCACGCCTACCACATCCCAGCGGAGTCCTGTCGGCTTTGCCCGACTTGAGGGGAGTGATAGCCATATACCCGCTTTGGAGGGAAATTATCACCTAGGTGCGTCCGCGGACCAAGGACTACGCGGAGCCGGCGTCTCCGACAGCCGAGCGCTCCACCCGGTATACCTGCCGTTGCTCCGCGGGCCCGAAACGGGAGACCGCGCGCTCCGCCTCGTCGCGCGTGGCGTAGCGGCCGACGCGGTAGCAGTTGCCGTTGCCGTCCTCGCGGACCACAACCCACGGGCGTGCGGCGCTGCTGTCACCCGCACTCATAGAGCCCACCCCAGGAATGTCTGCCAAGGGCACCCGGGACGGCTATGGCCCCCGGCGCCCTGTTTGCCTGCCGAATATGCCAGAGCTTACGCCCGGCATTCACTCCCCGCATACGCCTTTACACGAGAAGTGCCAGCCTCGGCCGAAAGTTCGAATCGGGGGGCGGCCGGGGCCCCGGCTACCTGACGGGCAGGTGGTAGCTGACGCGGTAGCGCTCGGCCGGAGCGATGACGTCCGCCGTCTCGACCGCCCGCCCCGAGGCGTAGAACGTCCGCTGGATGCACAGCACCGGCTGCCCCGGCACGGTGCCCAGCGCCTGCGCCTCTTCGGCCAGCCCGGGGCGGGTGCCGACGTCCTCCACGACGTTGTCCACGACGACGTCGATCGCCGCCATCCGCTCCACCACGCCGCGGCCGGCGAGCGGCCCCTCCTCGGGCAGCATCACGGGCGTACGGCCGGTCAGCGCCAGCGGCTCCCAGGAGGTGGACAGCAGCACGGGCTCGCCGGCCGAGCGGAAGACGTAGCGCGTCCGCATCACCGGCTCGCCGGCGGCCAGGTGCAGCCGGGCGGCGACGGCCGCGTCGGCGTGCTCCTGCGCGCTGCACGAGTCCCAGGAGCCGGCGACCGACTCGTCGGCCTGCTCCTGGCGGAAGGGGGTGAGGTCGCCGAGGCCCCGGTAGCCGGTACGGACCAGCCGGTGCGGCTCGGGCCGCGAGCGTACGTACGTACCGGACCCGGACCGGCCCTCGACCAGGCCCTCGGCCATCAGCACCTTGCGCGCCTCCAGCGCGACGGTGTCGGAGACCCGGTACAACTGGCGGATCCGTGCCTGGGAGGGCAGCCGTGCGTGCGGCGGCAGTTCACCGTCGACGATCTTCCGGCGAAGGTCCGCGGCCACCCGCAGGTAGGCGGGCTGCTCACCTAGAGGCACCGTTTCTTCACACCCCCGTCACCACCGTCGCCGTCCCGGCCCGCGCCGGCTCCGGCCTGCGCCGTTTCGCGCTGAACACCCGCGAAAGCTTGGCAACGTGCGAGCGGGCCCCGCAACCTCGGGGGAGAGGATGACCGAACGCGTTCGCCGATCGGTGTGCGCCGGGGTGCCGAGGCGTACGCCCGCGTACACCTCGGCACCCTCACAAGCCGGTCACAAGCCGAGCACCACGCGGGCCATGAGGAAGTAGATCACCAGCCCGGTGGCGTCGACCAGCGTGGTCACCAGCGGGGCCGAGATCACCGCCGGGTCGATCCCCAGCTTCCTGGCCAGCAGCGGCATCACCGAGCCGACCGACGCCGCCCAGGAGCAGATCAGCACCAGCGACAGCGATACGGTCAGCGCGATCCCGCCGTCCGTCATGATCGTGGCCAGCACGCTGCCCACGGCGCCGAGCCCCACGCCCAGCAGGAACCCCACCCGGCACTCGCGCCACGCCACCCGGGCCACGTCGCCGGGGCGCAGCTCGCCGACCGCGATGGCCCGCACCGCGCCCGTCGCGGCCTGGGCGCCGACGTTCCCGCCGGTGCCGATGAGCAGCGGGATGAACACCGCCAGCGCGGTCACCTCCGCCAGTTCCCCCTCGAACGCCTGCAGCACGCCGGCGGTGAGGGTGGCGGCGACGATCAGCAGGAAGAGCCAGATGATGCGCGCGCGGGCCAGCCGGAAGACCCCGACGGACAGATAGTGCCCCTCGACGGGCTCGGCGCCGGACTGCCGGGCCACGTCCTCGGTGTCCGCCTCCTCGATCAGCTCGATGGCGTCGTCCACGGTGAGGATGCCGACGACCCGGTCCTCGCTGTCCACGACGGGCAGGCCCAGGAGGTTGGCCTCCTGCATCAGACGCGCGGCGGTCTCGGCGTTGCCGGTGGCGTAGACCCGCGGGAACTCGGTGTCCACCAGCTCGATGAGCGGGCGCTCCGGTGGGGCGAGCACCACCTCCCGCAGGGAGACCACGCCGACCAGATGCCGGCGGTCGTCCACGACGGGCAGCGTGTAGACGGTCTCGGCGTCCGGGCCCTGGCGGCGCACCCGCTCCAGCGCCTCGGCGACGGTGGACTGCTCCTTCAGCCGCACCAGCTCCGGCGACATGTGCCGGCCGACGGCGTCCTGTTCGTAGCCGAGCAGCGGGGCGGTCAGGGCGCGCTCGCGGGGGCTGAGGCCGGCCAGGACGCGCTGGGTGAAGTTGGCGGGCGCCTCGCCGAGGAGGCGGGCACGGTCGTCGGGGTCCATCTCCTCGACGACGTGCCGGAAGGTCTGGTCGCGCAGCGCTTCGAGGATCTTCTGCTGGTCGCCGGGGTCCAGTTCCTCGAAGACCTCGACCGCGCGGTCCTTCTCCAGCAGCCGGAAGCAGAAGACGGCCGTGACCTCGTCGGCGCGGGCGAGTTCGTCGGCGACGACGTGCGGGGGGTGGTCGGCGAGCCACTGCTGCAGGCCGGCGACGTCGTTGCCGTCGAGGAGGTCGCCGAGGTCGGTGTCCGCGGTCATGCCCGTACCTCCCTCCTCCGCTCCGGCCGCTGTCCGGCTTCACCCTAGAACGTGCCGATTACCGCGCTGAGCAGGGACGTGCCGCCGGGTGCGGCGTACGGTACGGACCCTTGACCCGGAGGTCATCGCCCGGAAGGCCGCGTACACCGACGACCGCAACCTGGGCGGCGCGATGGTCTGGTCCCTGGACGGCGACGACGACGGCGAGCTGTACCGGGCCCTGGACCGCGGTCTGGACTGACCGACCCCGGCGGGGCGGTGCCGGGTCCGGGCCCGGCACCGCCTTGTCGCCGCCCCGCCCGCGGGGCGGCTGCCGGGGCGGGGGGCGTGACACCCCGTCGTGTGACGATGGCGGGATGATGGCGGCATGACTGACAGCGCTCACGCCGACGCGGCGTCCCTGGCTCCCCTTCCCGACGACTGGCAGCGGGCTCTCGCGATCGTCGCGCACCCCGACGACCTCGAATACGGCACCGCCGCCGCGGTGTCGAAGTGGACCGACGCCGGCAAGCAGGTGTCGTACGTGCTCGCCACCCGCGGCGAGGCCGGCATCGACGGGATGGAGCCCGGGGAGTGCGCCCGGGTACGGGAGGAGGAGCAGCGGGCCAGCTCCGCCGTCGTGGGCGTGACCGCGCTGGAGTTCCTCGACCACCGCGACGGGGTGCTTGAGGAGGGCCTGCCGCTGCGCCGTGACCTCGCCGCCGCCATCCGCCGGCACCGCCCCGAGCTGATCGTCACCCTCAACCACCACGACACCTGGATGCCCGGCCCCGGCGCCCCCCGCAACACCCCCGACCACCGCGCCGTCGGCCGCACCGTGCTGGACGCCGTCGGCGACGCCGGCAACCGCTGGATCTTCCCCGAGCTGCTGGAGCAGGGTCTTGAGCCCTGGGGCGGCGTCCGCTGGACGGCCGTCGCCGGCTCCCCGTACCCCACGCACGCCGAGGACGTCACCGACACCGCCATGGGCCGCGCGGTGGCGTCGCTGGCCGAGCACCGCGCGTACATCACCGGGCTGGGCGAGGAGAACCCCCGCGAATACGCCCGGAACCTCATCGAGCGGATGCTCGCCGACGCCGGCAAGCTCCGCGGAGCCGACCTCGCCGTGGGCTTCGAGCTGGTGCCGCACCGCTTCGACGACTGAGCTTGACCTTGACGTAACGTCAACTTCTACGGTGAAGGCACACCGACCGGCCGACCGGCCGACCGGCCGACCGCGGATCGAGGAGGGAGCACCGCCATGGAGTGGTCCATCCAGGAGATCGCGCGCACCGCGGGCACCACGAGCCGCACCCTGCGCCACTACGGCGAGCTGGGGCTGCTCCGCCCCAGCCGCGTCGCGGCCAACGGCTACCGCTACTACGACGAGCACGCCCTCCTGCGGCTGCAGCGCATCCTGCTGCTCCGCGGACTCGGCCTCGGCCTGCCGGCCATCGCCGACGTGCTCGACGGCAGCGGCGGCCCCGCGGACGCCGTGGCCGCGCTCCGGACGCACCTGGAGCTGCTGGAGCAGGAACGGCGGCGCCTCGGGCGGCAGATCGCGTCGGTGGAGACGACACTGCGGAAGCTGAAAGAAGGTGAGCCGCTCATGGCGGCAGAAGTGTTCGACGGGTTCGACCACACCCGGTACGAGGAGGAGGTCACGCGGCGCTGGGGCAGGGACGCGTACCAGCGGGGCGATAGCTGGTGGGGCTCGCTGAGCGAGGAGCAGCGGCAGGACTTCCAGCGCCGCCAGCGCGGCATCACCCGCGACTACGCCGCCGCGCGGGCCGCGGGCGAGGCGCCGGACGGCGACGCGGCGCAGGAGATCACGCGGCGGCAGTACGAGTGGATCAGCGCGGGGTGGCAGGGGCAGGGGCCGGCCGCGGAGGCGTTCACGGGGCTGGGGCAGATGTACGTGGACGACCCGCGGTTCACCGCGAATTACGACGCGCACGGGGAGGGGACGGCGGCCTTCGTACGGGACGCGATGCGGGTGTACGCGGAGCGCAACCTGGCGTAGGGCGTAGGGGCAACGCCCGTACGCGGTACGGGCGTTGCCGCAGGCCCGAAAGCCGTGGCTCCGTACCCGCGCCGAAGGCCGGCCCGTCCCCCGTGGACGGGCCGGCCTTCCCGGCGCCCCTTCACGCCGCCAGCGCGACCGTCTCGACCGCCGGCGTCCGCAGCGCCCGCCGCGCGGTGCCCAGCGCGGTGCCGAGCGTCGCCGCCGCGGCCACCCCCACGACCGCCAGCCAGATCCCGTACCCCGCACCGGGCAGCACGTCGTCCGTGCGGGCCACCGTGAAGGGCACGATCCCGGCCACCGCCGCCAGCGTCCCGAAGAACACCCCGGTCACCGTCAGCAGCAGCCCCTCCAGGCCGACCCCCGCCAGCACCTGGCCGGGCGTCGCGCCCGCCAGCCGCTGCTGGCCGAACTCGCGGCTGCGATACGAGGTCGCCGCGTACAGCGTGTTGATCAGCATCACGCAGGCGAAGACCGCGATGATCCCGACGACCACGAAGTTCAGCGTCTCCACGTTCTTGTCGTCCACCGACTGCGTCAGCCCGGCGGCCTCGATGTGGTCGTTCTCGACGGACTGCATGTACACCGTCGCGACCGAGATGCCCACGAACAGGACCATCGGCATCAGCACCCCGGACAACTGCGCGGCCCGCTGCCGCAGTCCGTGGACCGTCAGGTAGCCGCTGCCCCCGCCGAGCGCCGTCAGCAGCCCGCCGGTGAGCCGCAGCAGCCCGCCCAGCAGCGTCGGCGAGAAGGCTGCGAAGCCGACGGACAGCAGGATCGCCCCGTACGCCGGCGGCGCCATGGCCTCCGGGCCCGCGTCGCCCATGGCGAACCCGGTCAGGCACAGCGCCGCGCCCAGGCCGAGCGCGGCGCAGCCGCCCCAGGTGCGCAGCCGGCGGCGCGGGGCGCGCTGCTCGCGCGCCGTGTTGGCCCGGCGCACCGCGAGGAACGCGGCGCCGACCGACGCCGCCAGCGTGATGTCGATGCCGGACATCAGCGCGATGGTGCCGAAGGCGTGGTCGACGTCGTCCGCGACCTGCCCGCTGTCCTGGAACATGTCGAGCAGGATCCGGCCGCCGATCATGCCGGGCACGATCGCCAGCAGCGAGCCGACGAGGGCGACGACCGCCGCCTCGCCCACGATCATCCTGGTGATCTGCGCGGGGGTCGCGCCGGTGGAGCGCAGCAGGTCGATCTCGGTGGTGCGCTGCCGTACGGCGACCGTGAGGGTGGAGGCGACTGCGAAGAACACCAGCAGCGAGCCGTAGCCGCCGACGACCATCGCGGCCGTGGACAGGGACTCCGAGCTGACGTCGTCGACGCCCTTCGCGCCGGCGGTGTCGAGGAGCGAGTTGAACATCATGATGACCGTCGCGCCGAGGAAGGCGGACAGGAGCGTCGCGCCGAAGCGGCCGGGCCGCTGCCGGATCGAGCGCATGGCGAGGGAGAACACCGGTCACACCCCCATGGGCGCGGAGTCGCGCGGGTCGTAGTGCGCGGAGCCCGGGGCCGACGGCCCCTGGCCCTCGTACAGGTCGCCGAGGTGGGTCATCCGCTCCGCGACGGCGTCGGCGGTCGGGGCGTTCATCTGGCCCACCAGCCGGCCGTCGGCGAGGAAGAGGACCGAGTCGGCGTACGAGGCGGCCACCGGGTCGTGCGTCACCATCACCACGGTGCGGCGGTCGACGCGCACGGTCTCCTGCAGCAGGCCCAGCACGTCGCGGGCGCTGCGGGTGTCGAGGGCGCCGGTCGGCTCGTCGGCGAAGACGACGCTCGGCGCGGCGACGAGCGCGCGGGCGATGGCGACGCGCTGCCGCTGGCCGCCGGAGAGCTGGTCGGGCCGGTGCCGCATCCGGTCGGCGAGGCCGACGCGGGCGAGCACCTCGCGGACCCGGGCGCGGTCGACGCGGCGGCCGGCGAGCTTCAGCGGCAGCACGGTGTTCTGCGCGACGTTCAGCGTGGGCAGCAGGTTGTACTGCTGGAAGACGAACCCGATCCGCTCCCGGCGGAACTTCGTCAGCTCCGTCTCGCTGCCCGCGGTCATCTCTGCGCCGTCGACCATCACCACGCCGCTGTCGGGCCGGTCCAGGCCCGCGGCGCACTGCAGCAACGTCGACTTCCCGGATCCGGAGGGGCCCATCACGGCGGTGAAGGACCCGGCCGGCAGGCTCAGCGACACCCCGTCGAGCGCGGTGACGGCGGCCTCCTCGGCGCCCCCGGAGCCGTAGACCTTGGTCACCTTCACCAGCCGCAGCGCCTCGTGCGGCGCGCCGGCGGCGACGGGACCGGCGCTCCCGCGGCGCTCGTTGCGTCCGAACATCGTCTTCACCCCTCGTTATCCCGGCGCTCTCTGCGCCTGACTTCGAAGCTACGGACGGTGACGGCCGCGGGCACTGGGCGCACGACCCCAATGGGGGGTGGTGTTACGTACACCACGCCGGGCCGGGTTGACCTGAAGTGCGGTTGAGGTCGGAGGCTGGCGGTGCCGTCGACGAAAGAAGGACGATCATGATCCTGGTGACCGGAGCCACGGGCAGAGTGGGAGGTCAGGCCGTTGCGCAACTGCGCTCGGCGGACATTCCCGTACGCGCCCTGGTGCGCGATCCCGCCCGCGCGGACCTCCCGGCGGGGGTGGCGGCCGTACGCGGCGACCTGGCCGACCCCGCGACGCTGGGCCCGGCCTTCGACGGCGTCTCGGGGGTCTTCCTCCTCTGGGCGCTGCCCACCGCCGGCACCGCCCCCGCCGTCCTGGACGCGGCCCTCGCCGCGGGCGTACGCCGGATCGCGTACGTCTCCGCCTGGGGCGCGTCCGACGACCCCGACGAGGAACCCGAGGGCATCCTCGGCTTCCACACCGCCATCGAGCGCCTGCTGCGGGCCTCGCCGACGGAGTGGACCCTGCTGCGCGCCGGCGGCTTCGCTGCCAACACCCTGCACTGGGCGGACCAGATCCGCGCGGGCGACGTGGTCCGCGCCCCGTACGCACAGGCGGGCCGCTCCCTCATCCACGAGGCCGACGTGGCCGCGGTCGGCGTCCGCGCCCTGACGCACGGGGGCCACGCCGGGGCGACGTACCACCTGACGGGCCCGGAAACCCTCACGCAGGCCGACCAGGTCCGCACGATCGGCGAGACCCTGGGCCGCCCCCTGCGCTTCGAGGAGTCCCCGCCCGGCGCCGCCCGGGAGGCGTACGTGGCGGCGGGCCTGCCCCCGGCGTTCGCGGACGGCATCCTGGCGGCCCAGGCCCGGATGGTGACCCACCCGGAGCCGGTGACGGACACGGTGGCGGAGGTCACGGGCCACCGGCCCCGCACGTTCGCCGCCTGGACCCGGGACCACGCACGGGACTTCGGCGGCTGACGGCTGCCGGCCGGGACCCGTCGCTCCGGCACTGGGTGCGACGTGGCTACGGCCTCAGGGGTTCGTCCACGCGTCGGGGTCCTCCGCCAGCTCGTGCACGTACCCCGGCAGCCGCGCCGACGCCACGTCCGCGAGCGTGACCTCCCCCAGGATCCTGCGTACGTTCACGCGCAGCGCGATCCACAGCGGCAGCAGCGACTCCGCGGGCCCCACGTACGACAGTTCCGGCGGCCGGGCGCCGCGCACGGAGACCAGCGGGCCCTCCACCACCCGGATGACGTCGGCGATGGTGATCTCGTCGGCGGGCGCGGCGAGGCGGTAGCCGCCCCGGCCGCCGCGCTGGCTGACCACGAGCCGGCCGCGGCGCATGTCGCCGAGGATGCTCTCCAGGAACTTGTGCGGAATGCCCTGCGCGTCCGCGATGGCCTCAGCCTTGACCGGGGCCTCCTCCGTCGCCGCCGCCAGTTCCAGTGCCGCGCGCACCGCGTAGTCTGCTCGTGCCGAGATCCGCATGCCGGTCATTATGTCTGCATGGCCGCCCCTGTTCTGTCAGGGGCATGCGCGTCACCCCGCCGTACGCGCGTCACGGGTGCGGCGCGGGCGGCCGGTCCGGGAGCGGGATCACGGCGCGCACCCGGTAGCCGCCGCGGGGGCGCGGGGCGGCGTGGAGCGTACCGCCGTAGACCGCGAGGCGTTCACGCAGGCCGATGAGGCCGCGACCGCTGCCGGCGGCGGCGCGGGCGGCGGGCGGGCCGCCGGTGTCGGTCACCTCGACGCACAGCTCGCCGGGGGCGTGTGCCACCCGTACGGCCACGGAGGCACCGGCGGCGTGCTTGACGGCGTTCGTCAGCCCTTCCTGCACGACGCGGTACGCGGCGAGGTCCACGCCCGCGGGCAGCGGGGCCTCGGGGGCGCCGGTCACGGAGAGCTCGACGGGGACGCCGGTGTCGCGTACCCGCCCGGCGAGGGCGGCGAGTTGGCCGAGGCCCGGCTGGGGGGCGAGGTCGACGGCGAGGGCGGGATCGGCGGGATCGGCGGCGTCGGGGGTGCGGGCCGCATGGCGCGCGCCGCCCGCCGCCTTGCGGTACGGCTCCGCTGCCGGACCGGCGGCCGGGTCCGCCGGGTCCGCCGCCGGGTCCATCGCCGAGCCCGCCGCCGGCCCCTCCGGTTGCGCCGCCGCCATCGTCAGCAGCCCCATCACGTGCCGCAGCTCCGCCATCGCCGCCCGCCCGCCGGCCTCCACCGCGCGCATCGCCTCCCGCGCCTGCTCCGGCGAGGTGTCCAGGACCTTGCGCGCCGCCCCCGCCTGGATCGTCATCATGCTCACGTTGTGCGTGACGACGTCGTGCAGTTCGCGCGCGATCCGCGACCGCTCCTCGTCGACCGCCCGCCGCGTCGCCGCCTCCTGCTGCTCCTGCAGCGCGCGCAGGCGCTGCTGCCACGTGTGGATCGCGTTGGCGGCAAGACCGATCGGCAGCAGCACCAGCAGCGGTACGAACCCGCGCCCCACCTCCGGCACCACCCCCGCCGCCGCGAACAGCGGCACCCCGGCGAGCAGACTCGCCAGCGCGCTCCTGCGGTACGGGCTGTACATCACCGCGCTGTACGCCGCGACCACCCCGGCGGCGAACGCGAACGCCGTCGCGCCCCGGGCGACCTCGCCCAGGTGGAACGCCACGGCCGCGCCGAGCACCGCCCAGAACGCGGCGAGCGGCCAGCGGCGCCGTACGGCCAGCGGCACGGCGGTCAGCGCCGCGAGCACCAACTCCCAGCCCTGGGCGGGCGGCAGCACGTGCTCGTAGACGGGCGGCAGCGGGGGCCGCACCTCGCCCGGCGGCTCTTCCGACGCCCCCGGGGTGCGCTCCCGCACCCCGGCCGGACCGGGCTCGGGCAGCAGCGGCGGCTGCGGAAGCGGCGTCGAGCCGGGCTCCGGGTCCGGCAGCGGACCGAACGCCGGCGGCGGGGCGACCACCTGCGGGCCGTCCTGGCTCGACGCGTAGAACGAGCGGTCGAGGTCGGCGACGACGGTGCCGGTGGACAGCACCAGGGCGAGGGCGACGTCGGCGGTCCACGCCCACCGGGACAGCCGCGGCGGCAGGCGCACACCGCCGTCCCCGCCCGTACGCCCGCGCGCGAACCACCCGCGCACCCGCGCCACCGCGCGCCCGTACCGACCGATGACCACACCCGCCCACGCCATCGCCTCAGTGTGCCAACCGGCCCCCGGCGCCCGGATCCACCGCGAGGCCCACCCCCCGTGCGCCCGGCGCCTACCTCGCGCGGATGACGCCGCCCGCCGTCGGCCTGATGCGGTACGGACCTTCCGTACCGCGGCCGACGTGCCCGCGCCCCCGCCGCGCCTAGCGTCTGGCCGCACGCCGACCGCCGAGCTGGGGAGGACCCCGACCATGACCACCGCACCACCGCACACCGCCCGCACCGGGAGCGACGCCGGCGCCGGGGTGCTCATCGACCTGCGCGGGGTCAGCAGGACGTACGACGAAGGCCCGCCCGCGCTCGACGACCTGACCCTCGCGGTACGCACCGGGGAGGCGCTGGCCGTCCTCGGGCCGTCCGGCAGCGGCAAGTCGACGCTGCTCAACCTCATCGCGGGCCTGGACCGCCCGGACACCGGCACCGTCAGCGTCGACGGCCTGCGCGTGGACGAGCTGAGCGAGAGCGCGTCGGCGAAGTACCGCAGGGCGTCGGTGGGGATGGTCTTCCAGTTCTTCAACCTGCTCGACGACCTGACCGTGGCCGACAACGTCCTGCTGCCGGCGCAGTTGGCCGGGATGCCCCGCGCCCGCGCCGCGGCGCGGGCCGCGGAACTGCTCGCGTACCTCGGCATCGAGCGGCACGCCGGCGCGTACCCCGGCCGGCTGTCGGGCGGCGAGCGGCAGCGTGTGGCGGTGGCGCGGGCGCTGATGAACCGGCCACCGCTGCTGCTCGCCGACGAGCCCACGGGTGCGCTGGACACCGCGTCGGGGGCGGAAGTCCGCGAGCTGCTGCGGGACTTGCACGCGGACGGGCAGACGGTGGTGCTGGTGACGCACGACCTGACGCTGGCGGAGTCGTGCGCGACGCGGACGGTGGAGCTGGTGGACGGGCGGATCGCGCGCGACAGCGCGGAGGCGCCCGGGGCCGCCGCCACCGCCGGCACCGCTGAGACGCCCGGGGCCGGCCGATGAGCGCCCTGGGCCGGGTGGTGCGCGCCGGGGTCGGGAGGCGGCGCGTGCAGACCACCGTGATGGTGCTGACCACGCTGCTCACCGTCGCCGCGGCCGTCCTGGCGACCGGGCTGCTCGTCGCCTCCCGGGCGCCGTTCGACGACGCCTTCGACCGGCAGCACGGCGCCCACCTCACCGGGCAGTTCGACGCCGCGAAGGCCACGGCGGCGCAGGTCCGCGCCACCGCAGGGGCCGCCGGCGTCACCGCGGCTGCGGGCCCGTACGAGATCACCTCGCTGCGTCTGCGCGTCACCACCGCTCCCGAGGGCGCCGTGTCGGCGCCGCTGACGGTGGCCGGGCGGGCGTCGGCGGGCGGGCCGGTGGACGACCTGGACGTCACGGCGGGCCGCTGGGCGCGGGAGCCGGGCGAGATCGTGATCGAGTCGGGGTCGCTGACCCCGGACATGGTCCTCGGCGCGCGGGTACGGGCCGACGGTGCGGCGGACGGTCCGGTGCTCACGGTGGTCGGGATCGCCGAGTCGGTCGGCGAGAGCGCGGACGGCTGGGTCGTACCGGCGCAGCTCGGCGCACTGACCGGGGCCGGCGCCCGCCCGGAGCGCCAGATGCTCTACCGCCTGGCCGACGCGGGCACGCGCGGCGAGGTCGCGGCGGGGCGGAAGGCGGTGGCCGCGGCCGTACCGGCGGGGGCGCTGACGGGGTCGCAGTCGTACCTCGACGTCAGGCAGGCCGCGAACGAGAACACCGCCGCGTTCATCCCCTTCGTGACCGCCTTCGCGCTGCTGGGGCTGGCGATGTCGGTGCTGATCGTGAGCATCGTCGTCAGCGGCGCGGTGGGCGCGGCGACGCGGCGGATCGGGGTGCTGAAGTCGCTGGGCTTCACGCCGCCGCAGGTCGCGCGGGCGTACGTGGCGCAGGCGGCTATCCCCGGAGCGGTGGGGGCGGTGCTGGGCGCGGCGGTGGGCAACGCGCTGTCCGTACCGCTGATGAGCGAACTGGCGAGCGCGTACCGCATGGGGCGGATCCTCATCCCGCTGTGGGTCTCCGTCGCGGTGCCGGCCGCCGTCCTCGCCCTCGTCGCGGTGACGGCCCTGGGCCCGGCGCTGCGCGCGGCCCGGCTGCGGACGACGGCGGCGCTCAGCGTCGGCCGCACCCCGCGCGCCGCGCGGGGGCGCCGGGTACGGCACGCGCTGGGCCGGCTGCCGCTGCCGCGGGCGGTGGGGCTGGGCCTGGCGGGTCCGTTCGCGCGGCCGGCGCGGTCGGCGACGATGGCGGCGGCGGTGACGTTCGGGGCGCTGGCGGTGACGTTCGCGGTGGGGCTGGGGACGTCGCTGATCGCGGTGCAGACGGAGGGGACGCCGGACGAGGCGGGGGAGGTGACGGTGCACAGGATGATGGCGGCGGGGCCCCCGGCCGACCATGGAGCCGACCCGGGAGCCGGCCCGGGCGCGCCGCCGAAGCCCCCCGCTCCACCCGCCGGCACCACTCCCGGCGCCGCCCCCAACCAAGCCCCCGGCCCCGCCTCCGGCACTGCCCCCGGCCCCGCCTCCGGCACCTCCCATGCCGAGGTTGCCGCGGCGATCGACGCCCGCCCGGAGACGGAACACCGCTTCGCCACCGCGGCAACCGACGTCGCCGTCACCGGCCGCAAGGGCGCCGTCCCGCTGGTCACCTACCGCGGAGAGGCCCCCGCCGACGGCCACCGCCTGGCGGCGGGCCGCTGGTTCAGCGCCCCGGGCGAAGCGGTCGCCGCGGCCCGCTTCCTCCAGGCCACGAACACCGGCATCGGCGACACCGTCACCCTCCGGGACGGCAACCGCACCGCCGAACTCCGCATCGTCGGCGAGGTCTTCGACCTGGACGACGACGGCATGGCCGTACGCACCGCGCACGCGTCCGTCGCCGGCCTCGTCCCCGACCTGGAGCCGGAGCAGTACATGGTGGACCTGGCCCCGGGCACGGACCGCGGCGACTACCTCAAGGCCCTCAACGCCGACCTGCAGCCGCTGGGCGCGGAGGCGGTCGCCACGGAAGACGACGACGCGTCGCCCGTGCTCCTCGCCATGCAGGCGCTGATCGCCATGCTCACGGCGATGCTGGTGGCGGTGGCCTGCCTGGGCGTCCTCAACACCGTCGTCCTCGACACCCGCGAACGGGTCCACGACCTGGGCGTGTTCAAGGCCCTGGGCATGAGCCCGCGGCAGACGGTCGCGATGGTCCTCACCTCGGTCGCGGGCATCGGCCTGGCCGCCGGCGCGGCCGGCGTCCCCCTCGGCGTGGCCCTGCACCACTACGTGGTCCCGGAAATGGGCCACTCGGTCGGCACGAACATCCCGGACGCCCTGGTCGACATCTACACCCCGCCGGGCCTGACGCTCCTCGCCCTCGCCGGAGTCGCCATCGCCACAGCCGGCGCCCTCCTCCCCGCCACCTGGGCAGCCGCCACCCGCACGGCAACGGCCCTGCGCTCGGAGTGACCGCGGCCCGGCCGCCGGGGGGAGGCGGCCGGGGCCGGCGCTGTACCGGCCCCGGCCGTCCTCGACGATTGCGGGGACACCTCAACTGGCCTGGCGGGTAGGCATGATGGTGACCTGCTGGAGGTTGACCCGCGGCGGGAGGCTCGCCACGAAGCCGACGGTCTGCGCGACGTCCCGGGGCGTGAGCCACTCCATGGTCTCCTTGGATCCCTCCAGCCACTCCAGCGCCCCGGCGTCGGTGACATGGCTCTGCAGCTCGGTGCCGACGATGCCCGGCTCGATCGCCGAGACCCGGACATTCTTCGCACCCAGTTCGGCGCGCAGGTGCCGGGAGAGATGGGTGACGTACGCCTTGGTGGCGGAGTAGACGGCGAAGTTGGGGAAGATGTTCTGCGCGGCGATCGACGACGTGTTGACCAGGTCGGCCACGCCCCGCTCCCGGGCGGCGGCCACCAGTTGCGGCGTGAACGCGCCCATCACGTTCATCAGACCGCTGATGTTCAGGTCGATCTGGTGCTGCCACTGGCCGGTGGCCAGCTCCTCGACCGGGGCCGGGAGCATGACACCCGCGTTGTTGAACAGCAGGTCGGCCCCGCCGAGTCGGGCCGCGACCCGCTCCGCGACCGCCTGCACGGCCGCGGTGTCGGTCACGTCGACCGCCAGGGCCAGCGCCTCGCCGCCGTTCTCTTCGATCCGGGCGACCAGGTCCTCCAGCCGCTCGGCGCGCCGCGCCAGGGCGACGACGCGGGCGCCGAGCCCGGCCAGGTGCTCGGCCGACGCCTCACCGATACCGCTAGAGGCGCCGGTGACGACGGCGACGCGGCCGGAGAGGGGACGGGCAGAGGTGTGCGTGGTCATGGGGAATCCTTTCGGGGTGGGTTGGTGAGGGGCCGGGTCTGCGGCCTGTCACCGCCGGGGCCTTCACCAGAACACCACCCGCAGACGTCGCATGGGGCGCCGCAAAGGGCCCTGAGCAGGCAGGTATCCGCGGGGCAGGTACGGGCAGTACCACCCGGCGCCCGGTGGGACGCGCCCTCGCCCGCCACACTGGGGGTATGGATGACCGTGGTCGCGAACTCGCCGATTTCCTGCGCACCCGCCGGGCCCGGATCACCCCCGGCCAGGCGGGGCTGCCTGCTGACGGCCGGGTCCGCCGGGTGCCCGGCCTGCGCCGTGACGAGGCGGCCCGCCTGGCCGGAGTGAGCACCGAGTACTACACCCGGCTCGAACAGGGCCGTGCGCAGAACCCCTCCCCCGAGGTCCTCGACGCCCTGGCCCGCGCCCTTCAGCTCGATGCCTCCGAACGCGAGCACCTCACCGATCTCCTGGCCCGCCACGCCCCGGCCCGGCGCGCCCCCGCCAGCCCGCAGCGCGTACGGCCCGGACTGCACCTGATGCTGCAGACCCTCGACCACGTGCCCGCCTTCATCCTCGGCCGGCGCACCGATGTCCTGGCGTCCAACCGCCTGGCCAGGGAAGTCCTGACCGACTTCGATGCCCTGCCCGCGCCCCGGCGGAATCTGGCCCGCTACTACCTTCTGGACCCCGAGGCCCGCGTCCGCGTCGGCGACTGGGAGCGGATCGCCGCCGAGACCGTCGCCATGCTCCGCCTCGAAGCCGGACGCCGCCCCAACGACCGCCAGCTCGCCGATCTCATCGGCGAGCTCACGCTCAAGTCAGCGGAGTTCTCCGCCTGGTGGAACGACCACCGGGTGCTGCGCCGCACGCACGGTGCGAAGCACTACCACCACCCCCTGGTCGGCGACCTGTCCTTCTCGTACGAGTCCTTCCAGGTCCCCGGCGACGCCGAACAGACCCTGTGCGTCTACAGCGTCGAGCCCGCCTCCGACACCGCCCAGGCCCTCCGGCTCCTCACCAGTTGGACCGCGCCGCAGCCGGCGGGGACGCCGGAGGAACGAGGAGCGTAGCCGGCGAACCCTTGCGTGACCGAGATCACCTATGTCACGACACATGTGTCGTGGCCGCCACCGTGGGGTGCAGCTCCGGCCGCGCCAGCACGCAGGTGCGGGCGCTGCTGGACGAGACGGAGTTCCCCGAGCGGCGCGGCCGTTCGCATCCCCTGCCGGCGAAGGTCCGCACGCTCGCGGAACGGGCGCTCGCCCAGGAGCCGGGCGACAGCGGGCTGGACCTGCCGTCGACCGGCAGCCTGCGGCTGCGGACTGGTCGCGGTACAGGTCTGCGGTACAGGTCGTGGGATGCGCCGGGGCGCACGCTCCGCCGTCCGGATGACTGCGGGCCGGCCCCTGGGCCGCGGACCGGGCGGGCCTGCCATCGTGGGACCGCACAATCCAACCGACTTGTCCGGGTTGTGGGGAGGCGCGCAAATGGACGTGACGGCTGTGATCGTGGCCGCCTCGCGGGCGGTGGAGACCGGCGGCGACCAACCGCTGTTCGAGGACGACTTCGCCGCGGAGTTCGTCCGTGCCGCGGGTCTGTCCGAGGTCTTCCCGGTCAGCCACGCACAGATCGGGCAACGCGACAACGCCGAGAACCTGCGGGCACTCGCCCGCATCACCGCGCTGCGCACCCGGTTCCTTGACGACTACTTCGCCGAGTCCGCGCTGAACCAGGCGGTGATCCTGGCGGCGGGTCTTGACACCCGGGCGTTCCGGCTCGTGTGGCCCGCGGGGTGCACCGTGTTCGAGCTTGATCACGGCTCGGTGCTCGACTTCAAGCAGAACGTGCTCGACCACGCCGACGCGCGCGCGAGGTGCGACCGGCGCCCGGTGCCGATCGACCTGCGGACGGACTGGGGCGGCGCGCTCATCCGGGCCGGGTTCGATCCGGAGCGGCCCACGGCGTGGCTGGCCGAGGGGCTGTTTCCGTTTCTGCCGCCGACCGCCGAGGGGCGGCTGCTCGACCGGATGCACGAACTGTCGGCGGTCGGCAGCACGGTCGCGGTGTGGGCGATGGCGGCGGACATCCGCGGCGCCGACGAGTCCGTACGTTCGACGATCACCGACTTCGGGATCGACATCAACCGGGTCACGAACACCGAGCCGCGCCGCGACGCCCGGGCGCACCTGGCGTCGCTCGGCTGGACGGTGACGGAATCCACCGTGGACGAACTGGGTGAACGCTACGGCCGTCCGCAGCGGAATCACCCGGTCACCTTCTTCACCGCGCAACTGGCGTGAGGCCGACGCGGGCGAACAGGCAAGGACGAGGCGGGGAATCATGGAGATGCCGAACATCGGCCGGCTGCTGACGAACGCGGCGCGGGCCCACCCGACCGCCACGATCCACTACTGCTCCGGAACAGGCGTGCGGCAGAGCG
The DNA here is from genome assembly GCF_059570535.1 of Streptomyces sp. CNP082. Lineage (NCBI taxonomy): Bacteria > Bacillati > Actinomycetota > Actinomycetes > Kitasatosporales > Streptomycetaceae > Streptomyces > Streptomyces sp. CNP082. Next base: position 42,807 of record NZ_JCANSZ010000031.1, on the reverse strand, counting down.
GCTACGCGGAACTGCTGGACGAGGCACTCCGCGTGCTGACCGGCCTCCGCCGGCACGGGCTGCGCCCGAACGACAACGTCCTGCTGCTCCTAGACGACGCGGGATCGTTCCTTCCGGCCTTCTGGGCATGCGTACTCGGCGGCTTCGTCCCCTGCCCGCTCCCGCCGGGCACCACGGACGCCGACCGGGACCACCACAAGCACCTGCACGAACTCCTGGACCGGCCCCTGCTCGTGGCCGGTGAGCGGTTTCCCCTGCCGGACGTGCGCATCGCCGCATTCGAGGAGCTGGCGGGCCACGAGCCGGCGACCGGCACGTACGACGCCGGTCCTGACGACGTCGCGGTCCTGATGCCGACCTCCGGATCGACCGGCCGGCCCAAGGCGGTGATGCTCACCCACGGCAACCTCACGGCGTCGATGGCCGCCAAGAACGGGTTCCACCGGCTGACGCCCGCGGACGTCACGCTCAACTGGATCGGCTTCGACCACGTCGCCGCGCTCCTGGAGTGCCATCTGCTGCCCGTCTTCGCCGGGGCCTCGCAGGTGCACGTGCCGGCGTCGGCGATCCTCGACGAACCGCTCGACTTCCTGCGTCTGATCGCCCGGCACCGGGTGACCGTCACGTTCACCCCGAACTTCCTGCTCGGTCTGCTCAATTCGGACCGGCACCGGCTCCCCGCGGACGTGGACCTCTCCTGCCTGCGGCACATCGTCAGCGGCGGCGAAGCCGTGCCCTGCGCGACCGGAACCGCGTTCCTGGAGAAGTTCGGGCTGCCCGGTGGCGTGCTGTGGCCCGCGTTCGGCATGACCGAGACCTGCGCGGGAAGCGTGTACTCGCGCGACTTCCCCGACGCGGACCAGGGGCGGGAGTTCGCCGCGGTGGGCCGTCCCGTGGAGAACCTGGACATGCGGATCTCCGACGCGGGTGAGCTGCAGCTCCGCGGGCCCGTGATCACGCCCGGCTACTACCGGAACGAGGAGGCCACGCGCGCGGCGTACACGGAAGACGGCTGGCTGCGCACCGGCGACACCGGCCGGATCGACGACGGGCGGCTCACGCTGATCGGCCGGAACAAGGACAGCATCATCGTCAACGGCGTCAACTACTACAGCCACGACATCGAAACGGCGCTGCACCAACTCGACGGCGTCGCCCCGTCGCACGTCGCCGCGTTCCCGACCAGGCCGCCGGGCAGCGACACGGAGCAACTCGTCATCGCGTTCCACCCGACCACCGAGGACGACCGGACGCTGTTCGGCGTGCTGACCGCCGTCCGCAGCACCGTCGTCATGCACTGGGCGTTCCGGCCCGCGCTCGTCATCCCCCTGCCCCGCGAGGAGTTCACCAAGAACAGCCTCGGGAAGATCTCCCGGTCGAAGCTGCGCGCCAGGGCGGAGGCCGGCGAGTTCGCCGACGCCATCGCGCGCACCGCGGACCTCGTACGACGCCACCAGGGCGAGTACTCGCCGCCGCGCACGCCGACCGAGGAAGCCCTCGTCGAGGTCTACGCCGACCTGTTCGACATGAGGCCGGACGACATCAGCGCCACCGCCGACTTCTTCGACCTCGGCGGCACCTCGCTGGACCTGCTCCGGCTGCGCGGCGCCGTCAGCAGTCGTCTCGACGTACCGGACGTCGAGACCAGCACGCTGCTGACCGCGCCCACCGTACGCGCGCTCGCCGCGCGCCTCACCGGCGGAGCGCGGGGCTACGACCCCGTCGTGACGATGCGTGCCGACGGCGACAAGGCACCGCTCTTCTGCGTGCACCCCGGCGCGGGTGAAGTGCTCGCGCTCCTGGACCTGAGCCGGTACTTCGCCGGCGACCGGCCCTTCCACGCACTGCGCGCCCGGGGCTTCAACGAGGGCGAGACGCCGTTCACCACGCACGCCGAGATGCTCGCCGCGTACACCGCGGCGATCCAGGCCCGGCAGCCGCACGGCCCGTACGCGCTCGCCGGCTACTCCTCCGGCAGCATCGTCGCCTTCGCCATCGCCCAGGAGCTGCAGTCCCGCGGCGAACAGGTGGCGTTCTTCGGCGCCATCGACTTTCCGCCGCTGCTGCGCCCGCTCCTGCCCGGCCTCGACTTCTCCGTGACGATCTCGGTGCTGGCCCTCTTCCTCGGCCTGATCACGCCGGAGCAGTCACGGACGCTGCCCGCCAAGGTGCGCGGCCTGCCGGCCACGGAGCAACTCGCCGAGGTGATCGGCTCGGCGTCGCGGCGGCGGCTGGTGGAACTGGACATGGACCTGGAGAAGTTCACGGACTGGATGATGCTCGCCGAGAGCCTGAAGGCGGTCCGGGCCGAGTACGACCCCAGCGGGACCGTGCCGGAGATCACCGTCTTCCACGGCGCCGAGCCTCCGCCGCTGCCGATGTTCGACGACATGCCCGCCGACGAGTCCAAGGCGCTCTGGCTCGAACTCCTGCGGGACTGGGACAGGTTCTCCGACCAGCCCGTCCGCTACCTCCAGGTCCCCGGCGAACACCACATGCTCACCACCCGACCGCACGCGGTCACGCTGCAGGCCCGGCTGCGCCGGGAGATCGACCGGCGGCTGGGCGCCGCCTCTCGGGCATGACCTCCGGCCCGCAGCGGGCCCGTCCCGGTGGACCCCGCCCGGAATGCCCTATCTCACCGCCCGGAAGCGGCCACTGACAGCAATCTGCCAATCCCGCTTTCGCCTCCGGCGGGTGATGATTCCGGTACGGGTCCGAAGCGGTGACGCCTGAAGTGGGGTATCCGGATGGGCAATGGCACCTCGCGCGCACCGAACCCGACCCCGAACGCGAACCAGCACCCCGGCCCTGCCCCCGCCCCGACCCCGCCTCCCGGGCCCCCGGTGGCCACGCACTGCCCGTACTGCGCGCTGCAGTGTGGCACGCACCTGCGGCCCGGCGCAGCCGCCGACGCCTCCCCCGACGCACCCGGCACCTCCCCCGAGCCGCCCCTCCACGTCGAGCCCGACCCCGGCTTCCCCGTCAACCAGGGCGGGCTGTGCCAGAAAGGCTGGACCGCCCCCGCCGTCCTGCGCGCCCCCGACCGGCTGCACACCCCCCTCGTACGCGACGGCGCCGGCCGCCTCGCACCCGCCGCGTGGGACGCCGCCCTGGACACCGTCGCCGCCCGGCTGGCGGAGATACGGGCCGCGCACGGCCCCGACGCCGTCGCCGTCTTCGGCGGCGGCGGGCTGACGAACGAGAAGGCGTACCTGCTCGGCAAGTTCGCCCGCGTGGCCCTCGGCACCCGGATGATCGACTACAACGGCCGGTTCTGCATGTCCTCCGCCGCGGCGGCCGGCACCGCCGCCTTCGGCCTGGACCGCGGGCTGCCGTTCCCCGTCACCGACCTCGCCGAGGCCGACACCGTCCTGCTCGCCGGCGCCAACCCCGCCGAGACCATGCCCCCGTTGATGCGCCACCTCAACAAGGCCGGCGCCCTCGTCGTCGTCGACCCGCGCCGCACCCCCACCGCGGAGCGCGCCGCGCTCCACCTCGCCCCCGCCCCCGGCACCGACCTCGCGCTCGCGCTCGGCCTCCTGCACGTCGCCGTCGTCGAGGGCCGGCACGACGAGGAGTACGTACGGACCCGTACCGCCGGCTTCGACGCCGCGTGGCGGCACGCCGCGGGCTGGTGGCCGGAGCGCGTGGAGCTGGTGACCGGGGTCCCGGCCGACGCGCAGCGCGAGGCGGTACGGCTGCTGAGCGAGGCGCGGCGCGCGTACGTCCTCACGGGGCGCGGCGCCGAGCAGCACAGCAAGGGCACGGACACCGTGGCGGCGTTCGTCAACGTCGCGCTGGCGCTGGGGCTGCCGGGGCGGTCCGGTTCCGGATACGGGTGTCTGACCGGGCAGGGCAACGGGCAGGGCGGTCGCGAACACGGCCAGAAGGCCGACCAGTTGCCCGGCTACCGGCACCTCACCGACCCCGCCGCCCGCGCGCACGTCGCCGGGGTGTGGGGCGTCGATCCTGACAGCCTGCCGGGGCCCGGGCTGAGCGCCGCGGAGCTGCTGGGTGCGCTCGGCACCGACGGCGGGCCGCGGGCGCTGCTGGTGTTCGGCTCCAACCCGGTGGTCTCGGCGCCGGACGCCGAGCGGGTCCAGCACCGGCTGGCGGAGCTGGACCTGCTGGTCGTCGCGGACTTCGTACCGTCGGAGACCGCGGCGCTGGCGGACGTCGTCCTGCCGGTCACCCAGTGGGCCGAGGAGGAGGGCACGCTCACCAACCTGGAGGGCCGCGTCCTGCGCCGCCGCCGCGCCCTGACCCCGCCGACGGGCGTCCGCAGCGACCTTGCCGTACTCCGCGACCTCGCCGTCCGCCTCGGCGAGCCGCCGGACCGCTTCCCGGCGGACCCGCGCCGCGTCTTCGACGAACTGCGCCGCGCCTCCCGCGGCGGCCCGGCGGACTACAGCGGCGTCAGCTACGAGCGCCTGGACGCCGGCGAGGCGCTCCACTGGCCCTGCCCCGCCGCCCCCGAGGGCGCCGCCCCCCACCCCGGCACGCCGCGGCTGTTCCTCGACCGCTTCGCCCACCCGGACGGCCGGGCCCGCTTCCAGGACGTCGACCACCGCCCACCGGCAGACGCGCGCGACGACCTCTTCCCGCTGTGGGCCACGACGGGCCGGCAGCTCGCGCACTACCAGTCGGGCGCGCAGACGCGCCGGGTGCCGGAGCTGGTACGGGCCGCGCCGGAGGTGATCGTGGAGATGCACCCGGACACGGCCGCGCGGGCGGGGCTGGCCGAGGGCGAGCTGGCGCAGGTGCGCTCGGCGCGCGGTGCGGTGCTGGCGCGGGTGCGGCTGGTGGCGACGCTGCGGACGGACACGGTGTTCCTGCCGTTCCACTTTCCGGGGCACGGGCGGGCGAACCTGCTGACGGGCACGGCGCTGGATCCGCGCAGCAGGATGCCGGAGTTCAAGGTGAGTGCGGTGAGCGTGGGGCCGGTGGAGCAGCCGGAGCGGGTGCGGGAGCCGGCGGCACGGGGCGCGGCGGAATGAGGCGTACGGGGACGGAACGCACCCGGCCCGCACCCGGCGGACGCCCCGGCCCCGCCGGGAGCCCCGCTCGCGGCGGGAATCCCGGCGCCGGCAAGAGTCCCGCTCGCGGCGGGAGTCCCGCTTCCGGCGGACACCCCGCCCCCGACGGGCATCTCCGCCCCGCGGGGCGCCCCGCCCCCGCCGGACGCCCCGCCTCCCCGGCCGCCCGCGTCGTCATCGTCGGCGGCGGTCCCGTGGGCCACCGCGTCGCGGAGCGCCTGCGCCACCACGGGCACGACGGCCCCGTCACCCTCCTCGACGCCGAACCCGGCCCCGCCTACCACCGCGTCCTCCTCCCCGCCCTCCTCGACGGCAGCCTCGCCCCCGCCGACCTGAGCCTCCCCGACCTGCCCGGCGTCACTGTCCGCCGCGGCGTCTCCGCGGCCGGCATCGACCGCCGCCGGCGGCAGGTGCGTACGACCGAAGGCGACCGGCTCCCGTACGACACCCTCGTGCTGGCCACCGGCGCCCGCCCGCACCTGCCGCCCGTGCCCGGCCTGCGCCACGCCTCCGGCTGGCTGATCGACGGCGTCACCGGGCTGCGTTCCCGTACGGACTGCGCCCGCGTGCGCGGCGACGAGATCGTCGTCCTCGGCGGCGGCCCGCTGGGCGTGGAGGCCGCGGCGGCGCTGCGCCGCGGCGGCCGGCGGGTCACGCTGGTGCACCCCGGCCCGTACCCGCTGGACGACCGCCTCGACGCCGAGGCCGGCGGGCTGCTGACGCGGCATCTGGCGGAGCTGGGCGTGGGGTTGGAACTCGGGCGGGTGGCCGCCGAGGTGCGGCCCGGCAAGCTCGCGCTCGACGACGAGTGGCTGCTGTCCTGGGACACCCTCCTGTGCTGCACGGGCGTCCGCCCCCGCACCCGACTGGCCGAGGCGGCGGGTCTGGCGGTACGGACCGGGGTGCTCACCGACGGCGAGGGCCGCACGAACGACCCGGCCGTCCGCGCGGTGGGCGACTGCACGGAGCCCGCGGGTTCGCTCTTCGCGGGCTGGGAGCAGGCGGAGGCGGTGGCGAGGTCGCTGACGGGCAGGGGTGCGCCGTACGGGCCCGGCGGCCGGCACCGGCCGGTGTTCCGGCTGCGGGTGCCCGGGCTGACGCTGGGAGTGCTGGGCGGCGGCCGGGGCGCCGCGGGGGACGAGACCGTGATGTACCGGGACCCGGCCCGCGGCCGGTACGCCCGGCTGTCGGTCGACGCGACGGGCCGGCTGCGGGCGGCGGTCCTGGCCGGCCTCCCCGCGGCCCTGGCCACGCTGACCCAGCTCTACGGCACGGGCACGCCGCTCCCCGAGAGCCGCCTCGCCCTGCTGCTGGGCCGCCCCGCCCCGCGTACGGGCCCGCTGCCGGCGCTGGGGCCGGAGGCGGTGGTGTGCCGGTGCAACAACGTGACCAAGGGGGCGCTGGCGGCGGCCTGGAAGCAGGGCGCGCAGGACCCGGGCGCGCTCGCGGGGGCGACGCGGGCGACGACGGGGTGCGGTTCGTGTACCGAGGAGGTCCGGGAGTTGTGCACGGAGTTCGCGGGGAGCGCGCCGTGAAACGCCTGCTGGTGATCGGCTGCGGCATGACGGCACACCGCCTGGTGGAGGAGGTGCGCTCCCAGGACGTGGCGGGCCGCTGGCGGATCACGGTCCTGGGCGAGGAGCCGTACGGGGCGTACAACCGCATCGCGCTGGCGGACCGGCTGCGCGGCGTACCGGAGGGCGGGCTGGCGCTGGCGGCGGCGGACGACCCGCTGGTGGAGGTGCGTACGGGCGCACGGGCGGTGCGGATCGACAGACCGGCGCACGAGGCGGTGACGGCCGGGGGCGAACGGGTCCCGTACGACGCCCTGGTACTGGCGACGGGCGCGACACCGGCGAGACCGCCGCTGCCCGGGGCAGAGCTGCCGGGGTGCTACGTGTACCGCACGCTGGACGACGTCAACGCGATCCGCGCGGCGGCGTCGGCCAGGGCGGGCGAGAGGGCGGTCATCGTCGGCGGCGGCCTGCTGGGCCTGGAGACCGCGGAGGCGCTCCACCACCACCTGGGCGTACGCCCCCACGTGGTGGAGGCGGCCCCGCACCTGATGCCGGCCCAGTTGGACCCCGCGGCGGCCGGCCTCCTGGCAACCGGCCTGAGCCGCCGGGGCATCCGCCTCCACCAGGGACAGGCACTCCGCTCCGTGGACCCCGGCCCGGACGGCGAGGTGACCGGGATAACCCTGGCGGACGAGACCCGGATCACCACGGGTCTCGTGGTCTTCACCGCGGGCACCCGCCCCCGCGACGACCTGGCGGCGGGAGCCGGCCTGCCCCGGGGCGAGCGGGGCGGCTACCTGGTGGACGACGACTGCCGCACACCGGACCCGGACATCTGGGCGATCGGCGACTGCGCGGCGATCCACGGCCGCCGCACGGGCACGGTGGCCCCCGGCTACCACATGGCAGCCCAGGTGGCGGGCCACCTCCTGGACCACCCCGTACCGCCGCCCCCGCTGTCCCCCGCGGAGCCCTCGACGGTGCTGAAGCTCCCGGGCGTCGACGTAGCCAGCATGGGCGACCCCCACGCCACCGCCGAAGGCGCCGTAGAACTCACCTACACCCGCCCCGACCCGGCCCCCCGCTACGCCAAACTGATCCTGGACCCGGCGGCGAACACCCTCCAGGCAGCCATCCTCCTGGGCCACCCCCGCGCGTACTCCCGCCTCCACGCCCTGGTGGGCCACCCACTCCCGGCCCCCGCAGAACAACTCCTCGCGTAAACGCCGGCCGTGATCGAACGCCCACTGCCGGGCGGGACCGTCCGGGTCGACGGCAAGGGGCAGCGGGGCATCCAGCCGGGTGGTCTCGCCCGCGAGCGCGGTCGTTCGCTCGACGTACCGGCCGTCTTCAAGCTCGTAGACCACGGGCATGGGCGCGGGGTCGAACTCAAGTCGCCAGAAGTACGGGATCGCGGCCTCCGCGTAGAGCATCGGCTTGAACTTGCAGTCGATAGTGCGGTTGCCGGGTGAGACGAGTTCGACATCGGCGTTTCAGGCATCGTCGTCGAGGTCGACCTCGTACTCGACGACAGTTGTGTCAGCTCGCCGCACGATAGGACGGGCGACCTCCACCACACGCCCACCGGTCGTGATATGCCGGCGAATGATCCGCAGGACCGGCACACCGGCGCCCAGACGCAGTGTCTCGGCCTCGTCCGGGGTCGGCATCCCGCCCGTCAGAGCTTCTGTCACCTTCATTACGCGAATGCCCAAGCCGGCCAACTGCGCTCGTGTGCCGCCCGGCCATGGCTCGTTGATCGGATCGGCCACGGGCGTATCGGCGACGTCGGACCACCGCACGTAGCTGGTGCTCATCTGCGTAGGTACGTCGTTGTCGTGGAACACGAAGTGCCGTGCGAGTAGTTGCTCGCCGGCCTCGCCCTCGAACAGTTCGGCGAGTTCGTCGTCGGCCTCGACCTGCTCGAACCGCTTGTCGAGCCGATACTCGGACCATCCGATGCCCTGGTCGCGTGTGTAGGGAGTCGCCGGCAGGTGGGTGCCCCTGTTGCGGTACCGGTCGGCCTGTAGCCGGTGCACTGGCGGGCGCGCCCGCACGAGTGTGCCGGCGCGCGCTCGCGTCTCAATCAGCCCTTCACTGCGCAGCGTCGCGAGCGCCTGCCGGATAGTGGTTTCCGACACGCCATATGTGGACGCCAGTTCAGGGAGCGTCGGAAGTTGCGAGCCGGGCGGGTACTCGCCGGTCATGATCCGTGCGCGTAGCTCGCGTGCGATGCGCACGTACTCGGCCTGATCGTGCCGACCCGCCACCGTGCCACCTCCTTGGGAAGTGATCGTTTCGATTTCTGTGCACACATACTGCCTTCACTGACTTGACCGGCGCCAACCCCGCACGCCAATCTGTACACAGAAAGAAGTTATCCGTACACAGATAGTGCCTGAGGGGATCCCTCATGGCCGATGCGGGCCAGTCGGGACAGTCATGGCAGCGCGCGTTCAAAGGACTGCCCGAAGAAGCACGCGCGGTGCGCTGCTGGACCAGCGAACGCGTCTCCCACGCCAACGCACCCCAGGTCGCACACGAGATGTTCCTCGTCGCCCTCGCATGCTCACCCGGCTCCATCGAGGTCACCCTCTCGACCGCCGGCGCCCGCGTACGGATCACCGTCATGGGCCTATGCGAGATACCGCTCAAGTACGTCTACGGGCCCGGCCCCCGCATCATCTACGCCCTGTCCGACGGCCTGTCGGGGACCACCACCGACGGGCGCCGGCCTGTGGGCACAGCTCGCGAAGGAGTGAACATGTCCACTAGCGAAGAGCCTGGTGGAGCGCCGGACGCGCCACCAGCCCACCCCGCACCGGCCGACGGCGACGTTGAGCCGCTGCCTCGACGCACCCGCGGCGCCACCATCCCCCACCGCGCCGCCCGCGTCGCCCGGTTCCACGGCAAGCCCGGGCCTGCCCCCGCTACCGAGGGAAGGCGAGTCCGTGTGAGATCGCGTACGTTCTCCCGCAGCGCTGAGGCCGTCGGCCGTGCACGAACCTTCGTAGCCGGCTGCACCCTTGGATGCGCTCCCGAACTGGCCGACGACATCCAGCTCTGTGTCTCGGAGTTGGCGACCAACGCCATCCAGCACACGCCCACCGGCCGCCGCTTCCTCGTCCGGGTCGTTGGGATAGACAGCATCCTTCGCATCGAGGTGCACGACGCCGGTAGGGACACACCACGTCCGTGCGCGCCCTCAGACACCGACGACCGCGGCCGTGGCCTGATGCTCGTTTCCGCGTTCGCGGATGACTGGGGAGTGTCCGACCGTTCCGGCCCCGGCAAAATGGTGTGGGCGGAGTTCAAGATCCAGACCGTGGCGGCGGCGTGTTAACCGCCCGCCCCGCGGCTCCCCGCCCCGTACGCGCCGTCGTTGGCCGCGGGCGCGCGCCCCTCGGCGCGATCACCGTACGAACGCGCCACCGGCCGACAGATACCACGCCAGCGCCGCCCGCGCCACCACTCCCCTGACCCCGCTCCGGGCCGCCTCAACCCCCGCCCAGCCGGCCGGCATCCCGGCGAGGGCGGAGGGCAGCCCGGAGCGGCCCCCTGCCGCCTTCTCGCCCCCGCGGCTGGACGGCAGGGGCACGGCGCGCCGCCGGTGGCCCCGTCCCGGCGACCCGCTTCTACGACGCCGTCACCGACGCCCCGGGCCTGTTCGTCGAGACGATCCGCGCCATGGCCATCAAGAGCGCTGTGTACGAGGAGACCTGTGACGAGCGGACCGCCGAACTGCCCGTGAGCGTGCCGGTCGACACGATGTCGCACGCCTTGTGCGCACAATTCGCCCTCCAGTCCCGCATGCAGGAGCACACCGGAATCGCGTTGGTCCACATGACGGACATGGAGGAAGGACAGGGGCAGGCCGGCGGCACCTGGGACCACGGCGACTACACCTCACAGTGCTACCGGCAGGCGTTCGGCCCGATGACCGACCGGTACTGGACCGGCTCCGCCGAAACCGAGCGCCGGCGAAAGGTGCTCGACCAGATGTACGCCGGTATCGGCGTCACCGACCGCGGAAGGAAAGTCTCCATCGCCTTCGGTGCCGCGGCGCAGGCTCCGGCGCCGTGGGGGACTCCGGCATGCTGGCCGGCGCAATGCGGTCCGGCTCCAGCCCGATCTTGCGCGGGTGCGCACAGGCCGGGGTCCCCTCTGCCGTGTGCCGGTACCCGTCGGCCGCGGCCTGGGCGCAGGCAACGCATATTGCGGGGCAAAAATCGGCCTCGGTGGGCGATTTGACCCGATTCTATGGACAGGTTACCCCGAGTTTGTCACCGCGAAGTGCAGTCGCGGCCCTTCACGCCGGCCGCGGCAGGACCGCGCCCGGCGTGAAGGGCCGCGCCGCCCGGCGGGGTCGGGGTTCGGGGGCGGCGCGGGGCACGGGTGGGGGCTGCGGTGGGGTCAGCCTGTTTCGGTGGCGGAGGAGTGGGCGGGGACCGTGAGGGTCTTGCCGTCGGAGAAGGTCACCGTCTGGGCTGCGGCGCCGTAGTTGTGGGCCGCGTACGTCTTCGTGGTGCCGTCGCTGAAGACCGCCGCCGTCGGGCTGTCCGCCGTCACCGTGGGGTCCGGGGCGCCCGTCGCCGCGAGGGTGTGGATCCAGTGGTAGACGTGCGCCCACGACTCGCCGGCCTCCGGCGCGTACGTGCCGCCGCCGCCCGCCGCGTACGCCTGGCGTGCCGCGGCCGGGTCGCTGAGGGCCTGGAACTCCCAGAGCAGTTCGCGCCACTCGACCGCCGGGCCGCCGTTCTCGCGTTCCATCTCGGCGAGGTTGCGGTCGATCGCGGCCTTGTCGCGGGCCAGGTGCAGCGAGCCGCCGGTGACCGGGAGGACGTTGATGCCGTGGATCTCCTCCGGGTTGCCGGTCCACCACGTGGCGTGGGCGCCGCCGGCGCTCCACACCATGCCGAGGGTGTTGTGCTGGAAGTCCGCCGGGAAGGTGGTCTCGTCGGCGTCGAACCAGTAGCTGCGTACGGCCTCCGACTCCGTCGTGAGCAGGTACACGCCGAGATCGCGCAGTTCGGTGTCGCCCGTGGCGGCGCCGAACATGATCAGGCCGGTGCTGAGGTTGACCGACTCGGAGGCGGTGATCTGCGCGGCGCCGCCGGTGGCCCCGGCGTAGACGAAGGGGCTGCCGTGGCCGATGGTGGCGCGCAGGGTCCTGCCGCCGTCGGACCAGTAGGGGCTGACGGTCCAGTCGGACCAGCCGTCCGCCCTGGCGTCGGGCGAGTTGAGGCCGGCGACGCCGAGGGTCAGGTCGGCCTTGTGCGGGAACTCGTACTGCGCGCCGCCCCCGACGATGACGTGCTCGGTGGGATACCCGACCTCCAGCCCGCCGGCCACGGCGCGGTAGCTGAGGGGATGGGCGAACATGGGCAGCGAGTACGGGTTGTCGGCGGCCCGCTGGAACGCGAGCGACGACCACCAGTCGTTGGTCGGTACGGGCTGGTCCGCGACCCGTTCCGTCACCTTCGGCGACACCGGCTGCCCGGCGTTGTCGACGGGTCCTGAGGTGCCGGGCGGCCGGGTGTCGGAGTAACTCCCGCTGCCGACCGGTATCTCGGCGGCGCTGGCCGGCCCTGCGGGCAGGGCGGCGCCGGCGAAGGCGGTGGCGGCGGCGGTGAGGGCCAGGAGGGTGCGTCTGCGCTTCGGATGTGGTCCCACGAGCTGCGTACCTCGCAATGAGTGGGGGCAGAGGAGGGTGAGAGCGCTCTCAGAAGGGCGTCGCAGAAACTAGAACCACCCGGAACCGCTGTCAACACCTCTCGTCAGGACTCAACCCGGTGTCTGCCCATACGCGTTCAGTTTCTGAACGCACCTCGGGGGCCGGAGGCGTCAGGACTTGCGGAGCACACCGCCGTACTCGTACAGCCTGTCGCTCTTCTTCGTGGCGCCGACGAACTGCTCCAGCTCCGCCGCGACCGGCGGCAGCGGCGGCTGGGACGGGTCCGGGCGCCACTTCAGGACGTTCACCAGGCCCGGGTCGACCGGCTCCAGGCCGTCGGTGAAGGCGTCGACCTGCCGGGGGGTGCGGGTCTGCCAGGGGACGCGGTTGGTGTTCATGTACTCGGTCGTTCCCCGGGCGGCCTCCTCGTCGTCGGAGACGACCTGGGAGAGCGCGAGGTAACTGCCCGGCACGGCGTCGTCGATGACGGTGCGCAGGATGCGGCGGGGGTCGTCGGCGTCGAGAAGGTGGTGCACCACGGAGAGGAAGAGCACCGCGACCGGCTCGTCGAAGTCGATGAGCCGCTGGAGGTCCGGATGGCCGAGGACGACCTCCTGGTCACGCATGTCGGCGGTGATCACCGCGGTGGAGTCGTCGTCGGCGAGCAGCGCGTGGCCGTGGGCCAGGACGATGGGGTCGATGTCGACGTAGACGACCCGGCAGGACGTGCCGTACTCCTGCGCGACCTGGTGGACGTTGTTGTTCGTGGGCAGGCCGCAGCCCATGTCGATGAACTGCCGGATACCGGCCTCCCGCGCGAGGTAGCGCACCGCGCGGTAGAGGAACAGCCGGTTCTGCCGGGTCATGTCGACGCCCTCGGGGAACCGCTTCAGCCCGGTGCGGAGCATCTCGCGGTCGACCTCGTAGCTGTCCTTGCCGCCGAGCATCCAGTCGTAGGCACGGGCGGAGGTGGGGCGGTCGGTCGGGATGCCGGGTACCGCGGGTGCTTCGTCGGACGTCACTGTTCACTCTCCTCGTCTCGCTGGTCTTGCTGCGTCTTGCTTCCCCTTGCCGGCCCCCGTCTTGGCGAGTCCCGTCTTGTCGAGACTCGCCTCACCGAGTCTCATCTTTCCTTGCTGCGGCCGAACATGCCTTCGTACGGGGGGAGTTGACACTACCCAGTGCCCGCCCACGCGGACCACGGCCCCCCGCCGAGCCGGCGCGCCGCGCGGCCGGTGCTCCGCGGCAGGCCGCGGGAGCGTGGCGCTGACCGGGGGTTTACGGGGGAGCCGGCGGGCGGTCCGGTGCCGCGCCGCGGGTACGTACCGGCCCGGGCGCCGTCTTCGGCCCGTACAGGCTGAACGCGGTCTCCCCGAGCGGATCCGGCGCGTCGGCGACGCGCGTCCTGACCGGGCCGGAGCCGCAGCCGCAGCCGGAGCCGGAGCCGCAGCCGCGGAAGCAGGTGCGGAGCAGGAGCGTCCCCGATCGGCAGCACCCGGCTCCGCGCGGGCTCCACCGAGCGCGGGGCCGTCCCCCGTGTGACGGCCCCGCGGCCGGTGACCGCGTCCACGATGCGGCATGGACCTGGCACGGACCTTGCAGGCACCTAGAATCCGCTGGTGCCGCCGGGGGGCGGCACAGCCGACGGGGGACGGTGACGGGGATGGAGTTCCACCTGCTGGGCGGGATCGAGGCCGTGGCGGACGACGGCAGCACGGTGGACCTCGGCCCGGCGCGGCAGCGCAGCGTGCTCGCCGCGCTGCTGCTCGACGCGGGGCGCGCGGTGCCCACGGAGCAGCTCATCGAGCGGGTGTGGGGGTACGGCCCGCCGCAGCGGGCCAGGGAGACGCTCTACAGCTACCTGTCCCGGCTGCGCCGGGCCCTGGCCGGCTCGCCGGCAGCCCTCGGCCGCAGCTCCGACGGCTACGAACTGGCCGTCGCGGGTGCGGAGGCGGTGGACGTACACCGCTTCCGCCTGCTCCACACCCGGGGCCGGGCCGCGGCAGACGACGCCGAGGCCGCGCGCCTCCTCCGCGAGGCGCTGGGGCTGTGGCGCGGCGTGCCGTTCCCGGGCGTCGACACCCCCTGGTTCAACGCCGCGCGCGACGCCCTCGGCAAGGAGCTGCTCGCCGCGGAGCTGGACTGCGCCGACGTGCGGCTGCGCCTCGGCGACCACGCGGCGCTGGTGACCGTACTCGCCGGCCGCAGCGCCGGGCACCCGCTGGACGAGCGGCTGGCCGCCCAGTACATGACCGCCCTGTACCGCTGCGGCCGGCAGGCCGACGCGCTCGACCACTACCGCCGCATCCGCCGCCGGCTCGCCGAGGAGCTGGGCATCGACCCCGGGCGGCACCTCCAGCGGGTGCACCAGGCGGTGCTGGGCGGCGAGAAGGAGCTGAGCCCGCCGGAGTCCGCCCGGGCGGCGGCCGTACGGGCGCCGTCGGCGGCCAGGACCGCCCCGCCCGCGTGGCGGGCGCAGTGCCAACTGCCTCCGGCCGTACGGGGCTTCGCCGGCCGCACCGACCTCGTCGCCCGCCTCACCGGGCTGCTGGAGTCCGCCGACGCCGCCCCCGTCGTCGTCTCCGGCTCGCCCGGCGTCGGCAAGACGGCGCTGGCCGTCCACCTCGGCCACCGGCTGCGGCGGGCGTTCCCCGACGGCCAGTGGTACGTACGGCTGCAGGGCACCCGCGAACGCCCGCGGGAGCCGGCCGACGTCCTCGCCGGCCTGCTGCGCGTCTCCGGCGAGGACGCCGCCGCCATCCCCGAGTCGCTGGAGGACCGGGCCGGGGCGTTCCGCGGCCGGGTCGCCGACCGCCGCGTCCTGCTGGTGCTCGACGACGCCGCGGACGCCGAGCAGGTACGCCCCCTGCTGCCGGGCACCGCGGGCGTGGCGGTGCTGGTCACCAGCCGCTCCGACCTGCGGGGCCTGACGGCCAGCCACGCGGCGCACCCCGTACCGCTGGACGTCCTGCGCCCCGGCGAGGCCACCGACCTGCTCGCCGGCATCCTCGGCGAACAGCGGGTCGCCGCGGAGCCCGCGGCGGCGGAGCGGCTGGCGGAGCTGTGCGCCCGGCTGCCGCTGGCGCTGCGGATCGGCGCGGCCAACCTGGCGGCGCGGCCGGGGCGTTCGCTCGGCGCGTACGCGGAGGAGCTGGCGGCCGAGGGGCGGCTGGCGAAGCTGTCCATCGCCGGCGACCGCGAGGCCGCGGTCCGTACCGCCTTCGACCACTCCTACGCCGCCCTGGAGCCGGCCGCGGCCCGGCTGTTCGGCCTGCTCGGGCTGCACCCCGGGCCGGACTTCACGGCGGCGTCGGCCGCCGCGCTGCTCGGCTGCGCGCCCGCCGGGGCCGAGGAGCCGCTGGACCGGCTGGCCACCGCGGGGCTGGTGCAGCCCTCGGGCGCGGACCGGTTCCTCTTCCACGACCTGCTGCGCCTGTACGCCGCGGAGCGGGCGGCGGCAGAACCGGACGGCGAGGCGGCGTGGCGGCGGCTGTGCGACTGGTACCTGGCCTCCGCGGACGCCGCCACGGCGTTCGACTTCTCCGGCCTCGCCCAGCTCCCCCGCCCGCGCGGCACCTCCGGCCGGTTCCGCGACGGGCAGCAGGCGCTCGCCTGGCTCGACGCGGAGCGGGCCAACTGCGTGGCGGTCGTCACCCGCGCCGCCACGGCCGGCCCGTACGAGATCGCCTGGCAACTGGCCGACCAACTGCGGATGTTCTTCTTCTTCCGCCGCCACAAGACCGAGTGGGAAGCGACGGTCACGGCCGGGCTGCGGGCGGCGGAGGAGCACGGCGAGGTGCGGGCGCGGGGGGCGATGTACCACAGCCTGGGGCTGTTGCGGCAGGGCACCGGCGACGCCGGCGCCGCGTCCGAAGCCCTGCACCGCGCGCTGGACGACTACCGCGACACCGGCCTGGGGCAGGGCGAGGCGGCGATCCTCAGCAACCTGGCGGTGCACGCGGGCACGCACGGCGAGATGCGCCGGGCGCTGCACTGGCAGCAGCTCGGCATGGAGGTGCTGCGGAGACTGGACATGCCGGTGCAACTGGGCAGCGCGCTGAACACCCTGGGCCTGATCTACGTGTACCTCGGGCAGCTCGGGCGCGGGCTGGAGTACACCACCCGGTCGATCGAGGTCTGCCTGCGCCACGGGCAGCCGTCGCGCACCATCAGCCCGCTGGTCAACCGCTCGCTCGTCCGCCAGCACCTGGGACGTTACGAGGAGGCGCTGGCGGACGGTACGGAGGCGCTGCGGCTGTGCCGGGAGCACCGCGAACGGCACAACGAGGCCGACGCCCACGAGGCCGTCGCCCGCGCCCACCTCGGCGAGGGCCGCACCGACCTGGCCGAGCCGCACGCCGACCGGGCCCTGCGGACCGCCCGCGAGGTCGGCGACCCCACGGAGGAGGCGGACGCCCTGGTCACCCTCGCGGCCCTGCACCGACTGCGCGGCGAACTCACCCCGGCTGCGGACCACCTCACGGCGGCCCTCGCGATCACCCGCCGCCACGGCTTCCGCCACCAGGAGGCCGAGGCCCACGCCGCCCTGGCCCCCCTCCACCTGGCCGCCGGCGAGCCGGCCACGGCCGCGGACCACGCGGAACTCGCCCTGACGACGGCCCGCGAACTGTCCCTGCCCCTGACGGAACACCGCGCCCTGACGGCCCTGGCGGCGACGGCCCGGGCGGCACACGACCCCGGACAGGCCGCCAGCCACGAGGCGGCGGCCCGCCGCATCGAGCAGCAGACGGGCTACCGCCCGGGCCCGGCCGCCTAGTAGTGATACCTGGCGGCCAGGATCACGATCTCCTCGTCCAGGACCAGGTAGACGAGGCGGTGCTCGTCATCGATCCGTCGCGACCACGCCCCGGGCAGGTGGTACTTGAGCGGCTCGGGCTTGCCGATCCCGGTGAAGGGATCGCGCTCGACGTCCTCGATGAGCCTGTTGATCCGGGCCAGCATCTTGCGATCGTTCCTGAGCCAGGACGTGCAGTCCTCCCAGCCCTGGTCTTCGAAGACAAGCCTCACTCGTCGCCCTCGCCGGGATCAGCCGCGTTCGGGTCGATCAGCTCGCGTTCCGACACGTTGACGTGACCCAGGGCGTTCTCGTACGCCTTGAGCAGCCGTCGCGCGTTCGCGGGCGAGCGCAGCAGGTACGAGCCCTCGCGCAGGGCGGCGTAGTCCTCGGCCGAGACGAGGACGGCGTTGCCGTGCCTGGAGACGATCTCGATCGCCTCGTGATCGTCGTTGACCTTCTTGATCAGCGGAAAGAGAGCCTTGCGGGCTTCGCTCGCGGTTATCGACATGGACTGACTCCCTTCGGCATGCGGTACCAGATACGTACCACTCTCCACTGGACCGGGCAGGCCGGCGCCGATCTCCGAGCCGTCGGCGGAGGGCGCCGCCCACGCAGAGAACGGTGGCGAACTGCGGTCTCCGTACGGGCGGCGGTTATTACCCGTGATTATCTTGCGGGTTCCCTTGACGGCCTTCCGCGGGCGGCGGCACAGTCCTGCTCATCCACACAGCTCCCGCCCTCCCGGTGCACGCTCCGGTGCTAATGCGTATTAGCAGTACGCCTGACGCAGCCCGCCCCCTCCGCAGCCGACATCCGCAGCCGACAAGGAGCCCCCATGGCACTCGACCGCCGCCGCTTCCTGCGCACCGCCTCCGCCGCGTCCGCCGTCACCGCCGGCGGCACCCTGCTCGCCCTCGGCGAGCCCGGCGCCGCCCCCGCCGCCGCCGCGCCCGGCGGCTTTCCCGACTACCGCTACGTGCGCACCCTGCTCACCCCGGGCCAGCTCTCGTACAACCCCACCGGCGAGATCATCTTCCCCTGCATCCGCGGCGTCTACGACCGCCTCCCCACCTATCTCGGCCGCTACTACCTCTACTACGCCCCGCACGACCGGCCCGGCGGCATCTGCCTCGCCTACGGCGACTCCCTGGAGGGGCCGTTCACCGAGTACCCGCGCAACCCGATCGTCAGCAACGTCTGGAAGCCCCACTACAGCGTCAGCCATGTCTCCTCCCCCCACGTCATGTGGCATGCCGGGCGCCGCGAGATGTGGCTCTACTTCCACGGCGAGAACACCACCACCCGCCTCGCCCGCTCCAAGGACGGCATCAACTTCACCTACGACAAGACCGTGCTGACCACCGCGATGCTCCCCGCCGGCACCACCGAGGCCTCCTACGCCCGCGTCTTCCCGTACGACCTCCCGGACCGCGGCGCCCACTTCGTCATGCTGTTCATGCGCAACGACACGTCCAACCACCGCGACATCGGCTGGGGCTGGTCGGCCGACGGCCGCACCTGGACGTTCGACCCCGCGCCGCTCATCGACCACGCCGCCGTCGGCGCCTCCGACGTCTCCGGCGCGCACCTGCTGCAGCGGAACGGCACCACGTACGTCGTCTACCACACCGACAAGGGCAGCGGCGGGAACATCCTCATCACCGAGGTCGGCCCCGGCTTCGGCCGCCGCAACCACCTCGGCGTCTTCTACGACTCCAGCACCACCGCCCCCGACAACGGCCGTTCCGCGGCCCCGACCTTCGGCACCGACCGCGGCGTGCCGTACATGATCTACGAGGCCGGCGAACGCCTCTCCGGCGTCATCGCCATGGCCCGCGGCTGACCGCGCCGGACGGCACGGGAACCCGGCGCGGCCCCCGCCACCGCCCCGCCCGCACCGGGTCCCCGCCGCCGTCCCCCGCCGTCACCTCGTACGACGCCGCGGGGCGAACGGGCGGCGAACGGGCGGCAGCCCGGCCCGCGACGCCGGGCCCGGACAACAGCCTGCCCGGGGGCAGTTCCGCAGTCCCGGCGCGCCCGGGAATCCGGCGAGTGCGCGTAGGTAGGCGAAAGTCAGCCCCGGCGGGCGATTTGCCCTGGTTTTGCGGGTGGGTTACCGCGAGTTTGTCAAGGCGAGACGCATACGGAACCCCCGGCGCTACGGGACACAAGGCCGCCCTCCGCAGGCGGTGGGGGCGGCGGGATACGAGGGCGAATCGGTGCAGGCCCGCAGGCCGCGCCGCCCCCGAGCAGCCGGACCCGCTCGCCGCGGCCCTCGCCCCCACCGGGCCGGGCTGAAGCGGGCGCAGCAGTCGGTGGCGCCCCTGTTCGAGCGCACCCACCGCTTTCGCATGTACCAGTCCTGGGTCGTCCCCGGACTGCTGCAAAGCCCCGCCCACACCACCGCCATCCTGCGCACGGTCGCCGAACTGCGCGACGTGCCCGACGACGTCGCCGACGCCGTCGCCGTGCGCATGGAGCGGCAGCGCGTGCTGCACACCGGCGCCCACCGCTTCGCGGTGCTGGTCGAGGAGTGGTGCTGCGCACGGTCATCGGCGATGCCGAGGTGATGGCCGGCCAGTTGGGGCACCTCATCGCCGTGGGCACGCTGCCCGCGGTGAGCCTGGGCGTGATCCCGCTCGGGGCGGCGCGGGGCATCGGCTGGCCCGTGGAGTCGTTCACCATGTACGACGACGCGCAGGTCAACGTCGAACTGGTCTCGGCACACCTGACCGTCACCCCGCCGCGGGAGATCGAGGAGTACGCGCAGTCGTTCGCGAACCTGGCGCAACTCGCCGTGTACGGCCCGCGGGCGCGGGCACTGATCACCTCTGCAATCGACGCCCTGGGGTGATCCCATGCAAGTTCGTAGAAGTTCGTTGAGGCCCCTCTGACGCGGTCCCTGCCTTCCTGGGCATGGCCGCCCGAGCAGAGGCGCCGTCGGCGCCTGAACGTCCGTTGCTGACCCTGCGCGTGTCCCGCGACAGCGGGCGCACCTTCGAGCCCGAGAAGCGGTTCTGCTCCCGCGACTGCGAGCCCCCTCTCCTCAACGGCGTCATGCCGCCCCGCGAGTGCCCCCGCTGCGGTGGCAGGCGGTGACCGTGAGCGCCGATACGGGGGACGTGACCGACCCGCACACCTACCCCTCACCGCCCGTGTTCCTCCCCGTCCACGAGAACCGGGAAGCGCGGCCCGTACTCGGCTGCGAGGGATGCAGCCGGCTCGACCAGGAGCGCCGGGACGCGCGCAACCGCGGCGACCACTCGGCCGCCACCGACTGCTCCGTCCGCATCCGCCGGCACCCCCACCACTGAACTCCCGCCCCCTGGCGGCCTGTCCGACCGCCGGCCAGCGGGCCCCGGCCGGTCGGCCGAGCGGCGAACCGGCCGGGCGCGCCCCGTCCGCCGGCACGCCGGCTTTGGCGGGCGGGGCGCCGCACCGCCGCCCCGGGCGGTCCGGGGCACGGGAGAGGAGGCACACCGATGACCCTCAACACCCCGCTCACGATCAACCCCGCCGTGTGGGACGACCCGGGCGACCCGGGCGACGAGGACGACAACACCGACATCGAGGACGGCGACGGCCGCGGCGGCAACCCGTCCCCCGGCCACCGCTGAAGTACCCCGAAGTATCAGTCCCCGCGGCTCTCGCGCCGCGGGGGCCGACACGCACCGGCAGGAGCCCCATGGGCAGCGCGCAGACCGGCACCGGCCGCGTCACCGTCTTCCCCCTCACCCACCGCTGGCCCGACCGCCGCTGCCTGCTCGCCTACACCACCACCGGCCACTTCGGCACCACCGCCGCCTGGCCGGCGCCCGGGTGCCGCACCCGGCGAAGGTCCTGGTGCTGACGACGTTCAACCTGGACGCGTACGTGTACGAGGCCCTGCGCGCCGGCGCCGCCGGCTTCCTGCTCAAGGACTCGCCGCCGGCCCAGTTGCTGCACGGCATCCGCACCGTGGCCACCGGCGCGGCCCTGCTGGACCCCGAGGTGACCCGCCAGCTCGTCGGCCGCTACGCCGCCCGCATCCGCCCCGCCGACGGCAGCCCGCGCGACACCCCGCTGACGCCCCGCGAACTCGAGGTGCTCCGCCTCATCGCCGACGGCCTGTCCAACGGCGAGATAGCCGCGTCCCTGCAGCTCAGCCACGAGACGGTCAAGACCTTCGTGTCCCGCATCCTCACCAAGCTCGATCTGCGGGACCGGGTCCAGGCCGTCGTCTACGCGTACCGCCAGGGCCTGCTGACCTGACGCACCCGGGGACGGCCCCGCTCAGCGGCTGCGGAGCGCCGCGAGCGAGGCTTCCCGGACCAATGACGACGCAATCCACCGGACCAATCGGGTTTCCGGGGAGACCGGCCGCGGCACCGCCGTACGATGACGGCGTCGCCTCTCGTCGCCGACGTACGTCGTGTCATCCACCTCGACTGGCCCGGCCCTGAAAGGGCGTGCCCTTGAGGAGGACGGCGGCGCGCAGTCGGCGGGAGGCCCGCTGCCGTAGCCCGATGAGCGGCAGCAGAGCAACGGAGGATCGACGAAGTGACCGAACTGCGCCTGCTGGGCCCGGTGGAGCTGCGCGGGGCGGACGGCCGGCAGTACGCCCTGGGACCGCCGCAGCAACGGTGCGTGCTGGCCGTGCTGGCGATGTCCCCGGGGCGGCCGGTCACGGTGGAGTTGCTGACCAGGCACCTCTGGCGCGACGAGCCTCCCGGTACCACACGTGACGTGCTGTACACCTATGTCTCCCGGCTGCGCCGGGTGTTGCGGCAGGCTGCGGGGGAGGACCCGGACGCTCCGGTGCTGCGCCGCGGCAACGGCGGCTACGTACTGGACATCGCTCCCGGGAGCGTCGATCTGCAACGTGCTCGCGCACTGGCGGACCAGGGAAGGTCACAACGGGCCGGCGACCCGGAGCGGGCGCAGACTTTGCTCGGTAAGGCGACCGCGTTGTGGCGTGGCACGCCGCTGGCCGGGCTGCGCGGACAGTGGGCCGAGCTGGTGCGGGCCGGGCTGGAGCGGGAGCGGGTCACGCTGCTGACCGAGCGGTACGACCTGGAGCTGGAGCTCGGCCGGCACGCCGAGTCGGTGGCGGGTCTGTCGGCGGAGGTCGTGGAGAGCCCGTTGGTGGAGCCGCTGACAGGGCAGTTGATGCTGGCGCTGTACCGTTCCGGGCGGCAGTCCGACGCCCTCCAGGTGTACGCCCGGGCCCGCCGGGCGCTCGTCGAGGAGATCGGCGAGGGGCCGGGGCCGGAGCTGCGCCGGCTGCACGAGCAGATCCTCCGCCAGAGTCCCGTCCTGGACCGCGCCCCGGATCCGGATCCGGAGGACCCTGCGGCGGAGGAGCGCACGCCGGGGGTGCCGTTTCCCGCCGATGCCCCGGGCACGCCCCGGCCCGCCGATGCCCCGGGCACGCCCCGGCCCGCCGCCGCCCCGTCGGCCGTACGCCCGGCCCAACTGCCGCCGGACGTGGCCGGGTTCACCGGACGGGACGCGTATCTCCGGCGTCTGGAGCGGCTGTCGCCGAAGCCGGGCGGCGGTTCGCCGGACGCGACGATCTGCGCCGTGGTCGGTACCGCCGGGGTGGGGAAGACCGCGCTGGCGGTCAACTGGGCCCATCGCGCGGCGGAGCAGTTCCCGGACGGGCAGTTGTACGTGAACCTGCGCGGGTTCGCGGCGGCGGACAGCCCCACCGAGCCGGCCGAGGCGCTGCGGGGCTTCCTGCAGGCGCTCCGGATCCCGGACAGCCAGATCCCCGAGGGCACCGACGCGCGCACCGGGCTGTACCGCAGCCTGCTGGCGGGTCGGCGGGTCCTGGTGGTTCTCGACAATGCCCGCGACGCCGGGCAGGTGCTGCCACTGCTGCCCGGTGCCCCGGGCTGCGCCACCCTGATCACCAGTCGGCGCCGGCTTCCCGGCCTGATTGCCACGACCGGCGCGGACCAGATCGTGCTGGAGCCGTTCAGTACCGAAGAGGCGGAGCAATTACTCGTCCGACGCCTGGCGGACGAGCAGTTGGAGGGCGGAGAGGGGGCGGTTTCCGACATCGTGAAC
This sequence comes from Streptomyces sp. CNP082, assembly GCF_059570535.1. NCBI lineage: Bacteria > Bacillati > Actinomycetota > Actinomycetes > Kitasatosporales > Streptomycetaceae > Streptomyces > Streptomyces sp. CNP082. The sequence continues at coordinate 19,728 of NZ_JCANSZ010000031.1, read as the reverse complement.
GGCTGCGTGCGGTTGCCCCTGGCCCTGGCCCTGGCCGCCGCCCACGTCGCCTCCCGGCCGGGCCTCACCCTCACCGCGCTGGCCGACCGGACGCCCGATTCCGGTGGCTGTGAGCTGATGGCGGACGTACGGACGGTGTTCTCCTGGTCGTACCGCATCCTCACCTCTCCCGCCGCCCGGCTGTTCCGTCTGCTCGGTCTCCACCCGGGGCCGGAGTTCAGCACCGGCGCGGCGGCAGCCCTGGCCGGCATCGAGCTGCCGCGGGCCCGCGCCCTGCTGCGCGAGCTGACCTGGGCCAGTGTGCTCGACGAGCGTGCACCGGGCAGATTCGCCCTGCACGACCTGCTGCGCGACTACGCCGCCGAGCTGGCGCGCGAACAGGACGAGGAAAAGGAGCGCCGGGAAGCCGTCTGCCGCGCGCTCGACTACTACCTCCACTCGGCGCACGCCGCGTGCCGCACCCTGTGGGCACACCGCGACCGGCTCACGGACCTCGGCCCTGCCCCGTCCGCCTGTACCCCCGAGGTCTTCACCGAGACGGCCCCGGCCTTCGCCTGGTTCACCACCGAGCGCCGCACCCTCACCGACGCCGTGCGACTCGCGGCGAGCACCGGACTCGACACCCATGTCGTCCGGCTGGGCCGCAGGCTGGGCAACTACCTCGACCGCGACGGGCGCTGGATAGAGCAGAGCCAGTTGCAGCAGACGGTCCTCCAGGCGGCCCGTCGGACGGCCGGCGACCCCGCCGGTGCCGCCGAGCTGGCCGCCGTACTGTGCGACCAGGCCCGCTCCGCCTTCCGCCTGGGCAGCATCGAGCAGGCCCGCGAGCATCTGCACGACGCCTACGACCTCTTCCGCGGCAGCGGCGACCTCGCCGGGCAGGCGGAGGTCCACCACTACCTGGCCAACCTGCACGAGGTACGTGACGACCTGGGGTCGGCTCTCCGGCACGCGCGCAAATCCCTCGCCCTCTTCTGCGCGGCCGGTGACCGCCGCGGCCAGGGCCGCGAGTTCAACATCATCGGCTGGATCTACGGCCTGCTCGGCAAGCCCGAGTTGTCGCTGGCCCGCTCCCGCCAGGCGCTGGCCGTGCAGGAGAGCGTGGGCGATCTGTACTTCATGGGCATCACCTGGGACACCCTGGGCCGGGCCTACCACCGCCTCGGCGATCCACACGAGGCGATCACCTGCTTCAGCCGCGCCGTGGAACTGCTGGAATCTCCCGACGCGGCAGATCTGCTGAACGCCGCCAAGGCGCACAGCGCTCTGGGCGACGCGCAGGCCAGCGTCGGCGACGGTGTGGCTGCACAGGCGTCGTGGACGACGGCGCTGCGCATCTTCGAGGACCTCCGCCACCCGGCCGCCGCGGAACCTCTTTCCCGCCTGCGAACCGCGTAGGGTGCCTGCGCAACGACGGACCGGCCAACGGCGCCGCCACGCGGCAGGTGTGGTTCCGGGGCGAAGCGCGACATGTACCCCGGACTGCCGCCCACGACCGGCACGAGCACCCCGGAGCAGGGTCCTGCCACCCCACTGACCAGCCACTTCAAGAGGGCGCAGCGTCACTGTTCGACGTCGTCCCGAGCAGGGACGTACAGTACCCGTAGGGGTATTTTTCGGAGGAGTGAGCGTGGAACTGGAACTGGAAGGCGCGGACCTGAAGGCCGTGCTGAACCGCCTGCGCCGGGCCCAGGGCCAGATCGCAGGAGTGATCCGGATGATCGAGGAGGGGCGCGACTGCGAGGACGTCGTCACGCAACTCGCCGCCGCCTCGCGGGCGCTGGACCGGGCCGGGTTCGCGATCATCGCGACCGGGCTGCAGCAGTGCGTGACCGACTTGGAGTCCGGCCGCCGGAACGGGGAGGACCCCGAGGCGATGCGCGCCCGCCTGGAGAAGCTCTTCCTGTCGCTGGCGTGACCTTCTCCCGGGGCCGGCTCACGCGACCGCGTCGATCACGACTGCGTCGATCAGCATGGAGGCCGCCACCGCGAGCAGCACGGCGGCGAAGATCCGCTGCAGCCTGTCCCCGGAGGCCCGGGCGGCGAGCCGCTTGCCGCCGGCCGCGCCGAGGACCGCGACGCCGGTGAACGGGCCGACGACCGCCCAGTCCAGGTCCCCGACCGTGCCGGCGCGGGTGGCGAGGGCGGCGAAGGTGGCCCGCGGGAAGGAGGCCAGGGCCTGTCCGTCGGGCACCCAGTCGGCGGGCGCGCCGGTGGCCGCGGCGGCTGGGCGGTCGATGCCCACCCGGACCAGCTCGCGCTGGGCGGCGAGCTGGCCGGCCGACTCGGCGAGCAGGGTGACGGGCTTGCCCCAGGGGATCAGCCAGGCGAGGTACGTGGCGAGCTGCCCGTCGGCCTCGAAGTTGACCGAGCCGGAGACGTGCCCCTCGGCGAAGGCGACGCGGTTGCGCAGGTCGACGACCCACTCCCCCGCGGCGAGCCGGCCGGCGATCTCCGCGGCACCGGCGGGCGCGGGCGGGGTGAGGTCGACGGGGGCGGGTCCCGCGGCGTTGGCGGTGCCCATGTGGACGTAGTAGGCGGGGATGTCGTCGAGACCGGCGAGCAGGTCGGCGACGAAGGTGTCGACATCGCGGGTGAGGGCGTCGTTGACGGCCTTCTCCCGGCCGATGGTGGTGTCGCCGCCGGCGGCCTGGGCGACGGCGGCCCCCGCGGGCACCAGATACCGGGCCCCGGTGACCCGCGCCAGCTCCAGCCCGCCGGTGATGTAGTCGTTGTGCACGTGTGTCTCGACGACGTGCGAGATCCGCACCCCGCGGCGCGCGGCGGCGGCGATCAGGTGATCGATGTCACGCGGCGGGTCGACGGCGACGGCGGTGTGCTCGCCGCCGGCGAGATAGCTGCGGTTGCCGAGCCCCGGCACCTCGATCGTGTCGACGAAGAACACGGCGTACTCCCTTCCAGCGCCATTACCCCGGGGGGTATAAATGGAACCGTAACACAGGTACCCCGGGGGGTATATTTCCGCTCGCGGCGGAAGACCGGAGAACCGCTGTCAGGCATGTCGGCGCATCGGCACGCGGTGTGCTCTTTGTCGGGGCACAGCAGGAAAATCGGCGCCTGCCCTGGTCTGGCGGGTGCACCACGTCAACTCACCGCAACGCGGAGTCAATTATTCCGCTGGAACGCGCGATGACCTTGTCATCGGACGCACACCCCTCTAGCGTGACTGGCCGTTCGAGAGTCGAACACCCGCTCGCGCCGGACCGCCGAATCCTGCCCCCGGCGCCGCGGTACCACCCGACCAGCTCTCACCGCCGGGCAGGAGCGGGGGACCCACGGGTCCGGCCACCGCCGGACCGCGCCGTCCCTCCGACGGCTCGGGGTGAGGCCCGCCGAAGCCGGCGGCCGGGCAGCTCCAGCCCGAACCCGACAGCTCACCTCGCAGGCGTCCGGAGAAAGAGGCCCGTCAGATGTCATCCCCTCACGGCCGTCACCGAGCGCGGCGCCGCCCCAGCGGCGCCCGTAAACTCGCCACCCGCGCCTCGGCGGCGGGCGCCACCCTCGCGCTGCCGGTCATCGGCGCGTCCACCGCCTTCGCCGAAGAAGACACCACGTACACCGTCGCCTCCGGCGACACCCTCTCCGTCATCGCCCAGGAGCAGGATGTCGAGGGCGGCTGGGAGAAGCTGTACGAGAACAACAAGGCCGTCATCGGCGACGACCCGAACCTGATCGCCCCCGGCATGGAGCTCTCCCTCGACGGCCCCGCCGACGGCTCCGCCACCACCGACACCACCGCCGACAACGCCTCGTACGGCACGGACACCACCGCGGACGACCCGACCGCCGTCATGCCCGTCGACGGCAGCACCCCCACGGCGGGCTACGAGGCGTCCGGCGCGAACTGGGAGAACGGCCACACCGGTCAGGACTGGTCCGTGCCCGTCGGCACGACGGTCAAGGCCGCGGCCAAGGGAACCGTCGTCGAAGCGGGCTGGGACGACTCCTTCGGGTACCAGATCGTCATCAAGCACGGCGCCGAGGACTTCACCCACTACGCCCACCTCTCGCAGATCGACGTCTCCGTCGGCGACCCGGTCGGCATGGGCGAGACCATCGCCCAGTCCGGCGCCACCGGCAACGTCACGGGCCCGCACCTGCACTTCGAGGTCCGCACGACCCCGGAGTACGGATCGGCCAAGGACCCGATCACGTGGCTGGAGAACCACGGCGTGAACGTCTCGACAGGCACCTGAGCAACACCGCTCTTCCTCCCCGTATGGGCCCCGGCCGGGAACCGGCCGGGGCCCGCGCGCGTGCCCGGAGGACTGCTCCGGCACCCGCCCGCGGTTCGCCCACCGGGGGGCACCAGCGGAGAAAACGAGTCGTCACTCGCGGTAACACCCCCGGAATCGGCCCGAACCGGCCCCTGTAGGCCGACTTTTACCAGCCCCACGTGCGGCCACTGGGCGGCGGGCCGTGGGCCGGCGCCCAGGCAAGCCTCGCGTGCACGGCGGGGCGGGGGCTGCGTCAGATTTCGTCAAGGCTGTGGACAGAACCGGCTGGGATAGTCGGCACAGCCAACTCGGCTGACCGAAATATGCGCGTGATCGCACACGAGAAGGGATATGTACATGCACACGAAGTCACGGCTGGTGGGCGCGGCCATCGCGGGGGCGGCCGTCCTGCTGCCCCTCGCGGCATCGTCATCCGCCTACGGCGAATCGGCGAGGACGGGAGCGTCAACGAACGCCGCACAGTCCTGTTCCGCAGAACTGCCGGACGACCCCACGGCGGCGGCGGAGCGCCTCCTGACGATCGTCAACAGGCTGGAGAGGCAGGGCCTGACGCAGGCGGAGGTCGACGCGAAGCTGGCCAAGGACAACTGCGTGGAGCGGGTTGACGAGGGCGGAGAGGTCGGCACCCGCGCCAACCCGGACGATGAGATCACCGTTAACAAGCCGACGATCTACAAGGCCAGCGGGAAAAACCTGTACATCGCCAAGGCCGCCTGGAAGTGGCTGGAGATTCCCAGCAAGGTCAAGGGGCTCGACGGCTTTGGCCTGAGCTTCAGCAAGAAGGTCGCCCCCCAGGCCCATGTCCTCAAGTACCGGGGCAAGTTCATGGACGAATGGAAGACGACCAGGCAGGCGGAGGAGACGAACGCCCACGGGTCGGGGTTCGTCTTCAACGAAGGCCCCAGGGGCGGAACGGGCGACTTCGAGGACATGCAGGGCAGGATCGGCGAAATGGCCATTTCCTTCAAGAAGGCATCGACGGGCTGCACGAAGATCCAGGCTTTCTCGAAGTACGGCCACACCTGGAACTCCACCAACGTGAGCGGCATCACCATCGGCGGTTCCTCTGTCGGCTTCACCTGGTCGACCACCGCCAACAAGTGGCAGCAGGCCGGCCCGCCCAGCAGCGAAGCGCGCATATGCCGGTCCTAGCGGCGTAGACCACCCCGGTCGGCGTCCCCGGGAGGGTCGCCGACCGGGGTTCGTGGTGGACACACCGTGGCGCACCGGTGGCTGACCCGGCCGCGTTCGCGGGGCCGGGTCAGCCACCGGGGGTGTTGCCGGCTACTGGGCGATCCAGAGGTCCGGGCCGAACACCTCGTAGTGGACGGCCTCGGCCGGCAGGCCGCGGCCGAGGAGGTCGCCGCGGACCGTGCGCATGAAGGGCAGCGGGCCGCAGAGGTACGCGACGGTGTCCGCGGGGAGGTCGAGCGTGCCGATGTCGGCGTGGCCCGCGGAGGTGTGCGCGGACGGCGGGGTGCCGGGGTTCTCGTAGAAGCCGGGGTTCTCGTAGAAGAGGTGGAGCGCGGCGTTCGGGAGCGCGGCCACCAGCGCCTGGAGTTCGTCGCGGTGGGCGTGGTCGGCCGGGCTGCGGTCGGCGTGGACGACGGTGACCTGGCGGGTGGAGTCGGTGACGGCGATGTCCTTGAGGAGGGCCAGCATCGGGGTGACGCCGATGCCGGCGGAGGCGAGCAGGAGGGGGCCGTCGCCGGGGGCGAGGACGAGGTCGCCGAAGGGGGCGGAGACGGTGAGGGTGTCGCCCGCCTGCGCGTGCTCGTGGAGGTGGCAGGAGACTTCGCCGTCGGGCAGGCCGTCGTCCCGTACGCGCTTGACGGTGATCCGCCACTCGGCCTCCGTGGGGGCGGAGGTGAGGCTGTACTGGCGTATCTGCCGGGCGCCGTCGGGGAGTTCGACCTGCACGCTGACGTACTGGCCCGCGCGCGGCACCCCGGCTGGGCGGCCGTCGGCGCGGCGGAGGGCGAAGGAGGCCACGTCGGGGGTCTCCGCGCGCCGCTCGGTGATCGTCATCTGCTGCCAGACGTCGCCGTCGGCGGCGCCGGCCTGCTGGTAGAGCTCGGATTCGAGGGCGATGAGCGCGTTCGCCATCAGCCAGTAGACCTCGTCCCAGGCGGCGGCGACCTGCGGGGTCACCGCGTCGCCGAGGACGTCGGCGATCGCGGCGAAGAGGCGGATGTGGACGATCTTGTACTGGTCCGCGGTGACGCCGAGGGAGGCGTGCTTGTGCGCGATGCGCGAGAGCATCACGTCGGGGCGGGTGCCGGGGTGTTCCACGAGCACGCTCGCGAAGGCCGCGATCGATCCCGCCAGCGCCTTCTTCTGCTCGCCGTTGGCCTGGTTGCCGCGGTTGAACAGGTCGCGGAGCAGCTCGGGGTGGGCCGTGAACATCTTGCGGTAGAAGAGATCGGCGATCTCTTCGATGGCGCCGCCGACGGCGGGCAGGGTCGCACGGATGACGGGGGTGGCCTGCTCGGAGAGCATCAGACCTCCAAATTGTCTTTCTGAATTCCAATTTTGATCTGTGCGGAACCCCCGACAGGGGGCGGGGGCCGGTCAGCCGGAGCGAGGGCCGGTCAGGCTGACGAGGACCGGGCCGGTGGGCGAGGCCACCAGGTCGGCGACGGTGAGGGGATCGAGGGAGGCGTAGAAGGCTTCCTGTGCGTCGCGCAGCGCGCGCCGCAGCCGGCAGGCCGCCCGCAGCGGACAGGGCGTGTCCCCTTCGCAGGAGACGACCTCCCCCGCCCCTTCCAGCTCACGCACCAGCCAGCCGATCGACGCCTGCCGCCCCAGGACGGTGAGGCCGAGGCCGCCGCTGCGCCCGCGCCTGGCCTCGACGACGCCGAGGTGCTGCAGGCGGCTGATCACCTTGGCCATGTGGCTGTAGGTGATGCCGACGGTCTCCGCGACCTGCCGGGTGGTCAGGGACGTGCCTTCGCCCGCGACCGCCAGGTACATCACGGCCCGCAGGCCGGCGTCAGTGAACTTCGTCAACCGCACGCCCGTCACGCTAGCAAATACGCATATCGAGTTCTTGTTTGGGGGGTCCCCGACGGGTGTGGGCTCCCTCACTCCCGCCGCTTCGCGCCCGCCCCGCCTGTCCCGCCCGTCCCGCGGGTCGCCCGGCGCCCGGTCCGGGCGCCGGGCGACCCGGCCCGGATCGGCACACCGTTCAGGCTCTTCAGCTCTGTCCACCGCTCGCGCCCGCCACCCGCGTGCCGGCGGCCCGCCACCCGAAGGTGCCGGGCGGGCACCTGCCGGGTTGACGGCCGGGTCAGACCCGCTCCCCCCGGAGGCACCCGCTCAAGGGATCTGCCACGAGCAGAACGGAGACCACGCCGGCGGCCGGCCCGCCAGAATGGGGCGATGCCGGACGACGAACACACCGAAAGCCTCCGCGCGGCCGAACGGCGCCTCCAGCACGCCCAGCTCACCTCCGACGTCGGCGCGCTGACCGAACTGCTCGACGACACGGGGCGGTTCACCGGGCCGGACGGGAACCTCTATGCGAAGAGCGACGACCTGCGCGCACACGAGACCGGCCACCAGTCGCTCACCAGCCTCGTCGAGGAGGACCTCCAGTTGCTGGCCACCGCGCACACCGGCGTCACCTGGTTCCTCGGCACGCTGACGGGCTCCGTCGGCGGGCAGCCGTTCACCGCCCGGATGCGCTACACCCGGACCTGGCTCCGCGACCGGGCCGGCTGGAAGATCGTCGCAGCGCACGCCGCGTTCGTCACCGACGGACTCCCCGTCGCCGGCACCGGCGAGCACGGCGCCTGAGCAGCGCCTCCGGCACGGTCGCGCCGTAACGAGAGAGATCAGTCACGGGTTGATTGCGCGTGCACGTCAGCCGTGCTTGGCTCACCCGATGAACCTTCTGCTGACGGCGGGCGGCCTGCGCAACGAGACGCTGCGGGATGCGCTGCGGGACATGCTGGGAAAGCCGTTCGGAGCGGCGAACGTCGTGTTCGTGCCCACGGCGTCGGTCGCCCAGCCCGGGGACCACGGGTGGTTCGTCGCGGACCTGAACCGGCTGCACGGCCTCGGCTGGCGGGAGTTCGACGTCCTGGACCTGAACGGCCTGCCCCGGCAGGCGGTGCTCGACCGGCTGCGGCACGCCGACGTGATCTACGTCGAGGGCGGCAACCAGTACCACCTCGCGCGCAGCATCACTGGCAACGGCCTGGCCGACGGGTTCCTGGAGGCGCTGCAGAGCCGGGTCTACGTGGGGGTCAGCGCCGGTTCGATGGTCTTCAGCCGGCATCTCACCGGCCACTCCGCCGACGTCATCGGCGACACCGCGGACCTCCACGCGCTCGGCGCGACGACCCTGGAGCCGCCGTTCGGCCTCTTCGACTGGTACGTCAAGCCCCACCTGTACTCGCCGCACTTCCCCGAGCGGGACGACGCCTGGGCCGACCGCATCGCCGCGCGAGCGGACTTCCCGATCTACTTCATCGACGACGAGACGGCCGTCCGCGTACGGGACGGCAAGGCGGACGTCGTCACCCAAGGCCGGTGGCGGTTCCACCCGTGACCCGCCCCGGGGCCGAATCGCCGGCTCCCGCGGTGGAACCGGTGCCGTCGGATCCGGTACGCATCCCGGCGGCGCCCCGGACTCAGCGCCCCGGCGTGCGCGCGGCCCCCGCGGTCAGGGTGCCGCCAGGCAGGCGGCGCCGATGAGCCCCGCGTCCGGGCCGAGCGCCGCCGTGAGCAGCGGCGGGGGGCCCGGGCGGGCGGCGGTCCGGCGGGCGTAGGCGGCGTCCAGGGCCGCGCGCAGCCGGCCCGGCGCGCTGCCGAGGCCGCCGCCGAGCACCACCGCGGGCGGGTCGAGGAGCCGGACCGCCATGGCGAGTACGGTGCCGAGCGCCGCGCCCGCGCCGTCGAGGACGCGGGCCGCCGCGGCGTCCCCGGCCGCCGCGAGGCGCGCCACCTCCCGGGCCCCGGGGTGGCGGTGCCGCCCAGCGCGGTGTAGCGGTCGCCGATGCCGCGGCCGGAGCAGTACGACTCCAGGGTTCCGGGCCAGCCGGCGTCGACGGAGGCGGGGACCTCGAACTCGCCGAGTGCGATGGCCTCGCCGCGGTGCCCGGGTACCGGGGTGCCGTCGAGCACCACGGCGGAGGACAGGCCGGTGCCGAGGGAGACGTAGAGGAAGCCGGCGAGGCCGCGCCCGGCGCCGTGCCGGGCCTCGCCGAGTGCGCCGCAGCGCACGTCGGAGCCGGTGGCGCGGGGCAGGGGGGCGCCTCGACGGCCAGTACGTCGCGGGGCTGGCCGAGGCCGGCGGGGTGGACCTGTTCCTGCTGGCCTCGGGCGCCTCGGACGGGCACGTCGCGTTCAACCCGCCGGGCACGGCGGCGGACTCGGCCAGCCGCGTCACGGCCCTGGCCGACAGCACCCGCGCCGAGCCCGCGCCCCTGCCGTACGCCGGCAGCCGGGCCCGGGGCTGAGGGACGGGGCTGAGGGACGGGGCTGAGGGACGGGGCTGAGGGACGGGGCTGGGGGGGCGGGCGGCGGAAGTGGCGAACGGGACGTCCGTGACGGGCTCTTCACCACCGCGTCAGTGCTGGTCGCAATAGCGCCGGAACCGGTCGGCGATCTCGCTCTCCGGCCGGCAGACCAGCGCGTCGCGGACGTCCTCGCGGGCGGCCAGGCGCTGTATTTCGAGGCGCATCCGCGGCTCCCAGCGGGGCTCGACGTGGCGGTAGGCGTAGCCGGCGAAAAGGCTCACGCCGGACATGAACGCGTCGTCGGGCCCGCCGTTCCCCCGCAACTGCGCGCGCCAGTGGCCGGCTTCCGCCGGCTCGCCTAGGCCGAGGTGGTGCAGGTACAGGCAATACGCGGCGGCGGGCTTGCCGGCACCGGCGGCCAACTGCCACCAGAACTGGGCGCTCTCACGGTGATCCGCCTGGTACAGCATGCAGGCGAACACCTGCATGCCGTCGATCGCCTCGTCGATGTCGGACACCGCGAGCCACACCTCGTGGCCCTGCGGCCCGTGGTCGCTGAGCAGGCTGGCCAACTGGCCGACGACGCCGGTGGCCCCGGCCTGGTTGACGACCCAGCGCACCAGGACGGACAGCTCGTCGCGCGCCTGCACCACGGGCGCGGCGTCCGCCCCCGGGGCCGTCAGCCCGGCCGGCCCCTCCCGCAGCCGCCGCAGCCCGGCGACCGCGTCGAACCGCCGCCGGCCCCCCAGCATCATCCCTCCGGCCCCCTCCAGAAGCCGCTCCACCGTCGTGCTCTCGTCGCTCACTTGGTGTTTCCCCCCTCCTTCTTCAGCAACGGCCCCAGATCCCGCGCCAGGCGCTTGACCGCCCTGCGGCGGTGATAGTCGACGGTGCTGTCCGTGACCCCCATGTACCAGGCGATGCGCTTGGTGGGGAACTTGCACAGGTAGCGGAGGACGACCACGTCGAACTGCTTCGGGGAGAGCCTGGCTATCGCCTCGTACAGCCCGACGCCCTCGTGCTGCTTCTCCAGCAGCCCGTGGAACTCGCCCAGCACGCGCGCTATCACCCGGCGGACCTCCTTCTCCTCCGCGTACCAGGCGACCACCCGGCGCAGGATCGCCCACGCCTGCTGACGCAGATCGCCGTGGCGGCTCAGCTCCTCCCAGCGGTTGCGGATCTGGTGGAACGTCAGGTGGACGACCTCCGCCGCGGTGTCGTCGTCGAGCCAGTGCTGGGCGTAGGCGAAGTAGGCGTCCGCGTTCTCCAGGTACAGCGCCTCGCACACGGGCGGGACGTGCAGCATGGCGTGCGTCACCGGGCTGCTGTGATCCCCTGCCGGAACTTCCTCGGTCATGAATCCTCTTCGGGCGAGCAGATATGGAAAACCGGGTGACGCCGCTGTCACCCGATGCACTTCTGCACCCCAGCCAACCCGACCGATTGAGCAAACACGCATGCATGGCGCACCAATTTCGTTCAACGATCATGAATGCCGCGCCGCGTACGATCGATAACCAGCGGTAACGCAATGTGAACTGCACATTCAGCAATCCGCGAATGACGGGGGTCTACACCACTCCCCCGCCGTGACATACCTCACAGTGCAACCCCTGGGCCACGCCCTGGAATTTCAGCCACCCCGCGATTTCACACCCGCCCATAACGTGCCCGCTATTGCTCACCTCTTGACCGGAACGGGCCGCTTGTCAGTCCCCGAGCCGCGCCGCCGCGGTGGCGAGCCACGTCGGGAGGACGACCTCCGCATGCCCCTCCAGCGCCGCTGCCGCGCGGGACAGCGCCGCCGCGGCGGGCGAGGCCCCGCCGGCCGCGGCACGGGCGGCCTCGGCGAGGTGGCCGGCCGCTGCCGCCAGCGGGGTCCCGGCGTTCGTCAGGACGGTCTCGGCACGCTCGGCCGCGGCGGCGGACTCGTCGAGGCGGTCGTCGCGCCAGTACGCCCAGGCGAGGTCGAGCAGGCAGACGCCCTCGGCCCGGGGGTTCTCCATCAGCGACGCCTCGTGCCGGGCCTCCTCCAGCACCTCCGCGGCCCGTGCGGGCTCGTCCAGGGCGATCAGGGCGATGCCCTGCGCGTTCAGCGCGTATGCGATGGCCTCCGGTACGTCCGCGTCCCGGTACGCGCGGGCCGCCTCGGCGCCCGCCGCGGCGGTTTCCTGCCAGCGCGCCAGCGTGAGCAGGGCGATGGTGCGTGCGTTGGCGGCGCGCGCGGCGGTGAGCCGGGTGCCGTCCGCGGCAGCCGCCTCGGCCAGTTTCCCGGCCGTGGTCAGCGCGCTCGCGCCGTCGCCCGCGTAGCTGTGGGCAAGGCTGAGGGAGAGCAGCGTGTGGATCTCGCGCTCCGCGTCGCCGAGTTCGCGCGCAAGTTCGGCGGCGCGGGTGAGCGGCGCCACGGCCTTGCCGTTCTCGCTGAGCTGCCGGTACGTGTCGCCGAGGCCGAACAGCGCGCCGTGCAGGGCGGCGCGCTCGCCGAGCCGCTCGGCGAGCGCCACCGCCTCGGTGAAGAGCGCGGCTGCCTGGTCCATCGGTCCCGCGCTCAGCCGGGCGTGCCCGTAGGCGATGGTGTGAGCGAGGCCCAGCCGCTCGTCGGTGATCCGCCCGTGCACGTCGAGATGCATCCGGACCGCGGCGAGCACGGAGCCGCGCCAGACGAGCACGCCGCTGATCTCGTTGAGCACCCGCGCGGCGCCGTCGTGGTCACCGGCCCGTACGAGGTGGTCGAACTGCCGCCGCCGCGGCTCGATGTCCGCCAGCGTCGGCGGTGTGCCGCCCGGCCCGGCCTGGCTCGCGTACCAGGATGCGATGCGCTGTTCCACTGCCTGCCTCCCGAAGGTTCCGTGCGGTGAGAGCTGCGCGTATGCGAGGTCCGCGTCCATCGGGTGCAGACCGAGGGTGCGGCTGGGCCGGTCGGCCCAGATGAGCCGGGCCCGGACGAGCGCCGCCAGGACGGTGGGCACCGGCAGGTCCGGATCGAGTCCGCCCACGATCTCCGCGACCGCCTCCCGGGCCACCGGAGTGCGCAGGGCGGCGAGGACGGAGAGCACTCCGCGGGCCGGCGGATCGAGCCGGTCGTAGCGGTCCTGGGCGAGGTCGGCGACGACGTCGTGGCGGCGGGTGAAGTCCGCCAGCACCTCCTGCAGGCTGGGCAGCAGCGCGTCTTCGGCTACCGCGCCCACGAGCAGTTCGAGCGCCCGCGGGACCCCGTGGACGCGCACCGCCGCCTGCAGCAGCTCGTCGTCCGACAGGCCGGCGACGCCGAGGCTGCCGTCCCGGTCGAGCTCGCGCAGCATGGTCACCGCGTCGTGGGGGCCGAGGCCGTCGGTGAGTTCCACCTGGGCGGTGAAGCGCCGCAGCTCGGGTCGCAGGCGCAGCGGGATCTGGCTGGTGACCAGCAGCCGCGGGGTGGCGCGCGGGCCGAGGAACAACCAGTCGAAGAAGAGGGCCAGTTCCTTGTCGGAGACGGTGCCGTCCTCGTGGAGCAGGTCTTCGAGGTTGTCGAGGAGGATGACGACCGGCCGCTCGCCGAGGGCGGCGAACAGCGCGTCCAGCCGCTGGTGTGCCGTGCCGGAGCCGGCCCAGACCTGCCGCAGCCGCTCCTGGTCCGCCGGACCGAGCAGGGCGGCGCAGTCGAAGTAGAGGCGTTCCAGGGAGACACCGGAAGTGCGGGTGGAGAGGTTGACCAGCCCGGACAGCGGAGGGCCGCCGACGGCCCCGGGCCACTCGCCACGGTCGAGGAGGTCCATCATCTTCGCGGCGAGGGCGCTCTTGCCGATGCCGCGCCGCCCGAGGATGGTCACCATGCGGATGGTGGGGTCGCTCAGGTCGCGGGCGAGGGCGGCGCGTTGTTCCGTACGGTCCTTGAACAGCTCCATGCCGTGCGCGACGGGCACGCCGATCACCCGCACGCCGGCCGGGGGCTGCGCCGGGACCCCGGACCGCACCGGCCCGGGAGCCGCGAGCGGCAGCGTCGCCGGCAGCCCGGCCAGGCGCGCGAACTCCGCCCGTTCCGCGGCGCCGAGGCCGCGCAGCACGTGGTCGAGGTGGACGGCGGCGAGCCGGCCGGGGCCCTCCGCCCGGTGGTGCTCGGTGGCGACGCCGACGATGCGGTCGCCGGCCCAGACGGCGGCGCCCGACATGCCGGCCCACGGCGACGCGGCGGGGTCGTCGCCCGCCGGCGGCAGGGTCAGCTCCAGCGTGCCGTCGCGGCGGTTGGCGAGCGCCTCCACGGTCCCGCGCGCCACGTGCAGTTCCCGGTACGAGCCCCCGCCGGCCCGGCGGCGTAACTTGAAGCGGGGGAAGCCCGCGGCGTGCACGGCGATGACGGCGGGGCGGTCGTCGGCGATCCGGGCATAGCCGGGCGGCGCTTCCGGCGGCCGGTCACCGGGCACGGTCAGCACGGCGAGATCGGCACCGGCGGTCCCGCCCGCCCAGGCCACGGTCGCCGGAGCGGACCACTCCCCGGGCCGGTCGGCGTCGCAGCGCACGACGATCCGGGTCGCGCCGGCGACCACGTGGGCCGCGGTGAGGACGGCGCCGGTACGGACCACGTACCCGGAGCCACGCCGGCCGCCGCCTTCGCGGGTCTCGACGATGATCTCGGCGATCCGGTGCGGCTCAATACTCATCTGGCAGCGCGTCGCCCGAGATCAGCGGGGTCCGGTCGGGGGCGTCGGCCCGTACCGGCTGGAGGGTGAGCAGCAGCCGCTGTTCGGAGGTGCGGGCCGAGCGTGCCGACTGGCCGGCGGTGAACACCCAGAACTTCACCTCCGCACCGGGTTCCCGGCTGCGTTCCACTCCCACGGTGAGTTCGAGTTCGACCTTCTCCGCCTGGAACCGGAGTTCCTGCCCCTCGCCTTCGGCCATCGCCCGGCTCAGTGCGCCCCGTAACTGGCGGATCATCTCCTCCAGTTCCACCGCGTCGTCCACCCGCAGCCCCCGGTCTCGTCGGCGTTGAAGGGTCCGTGCCGGGTCGAGGATACCGGCGGTTCCGCCATCAGCGGGAGCGCTCCTTCGGGGCGTACCGCAGCAGCACGACGTCATCGATACGGCGGACTTCCAGCAGCGCCATCCGGGCCGCGGCTCCCCCGGGGTACGGCGCGGGGCCCAGGAACGCCGGCGCGGCGGCGTCGCCGACCAGCAGCGGGGCGACGGCGAGGTGCAATTCGTCGGCCAGGTCCTGCGCCAGCAGTTGGGTGTGCACTCTTCCGCCGCCTTCGACCATGAGCCGCCGCACGCCGCGCCGGTGAAGTTCGCCGAGGATCCGGGGCCAGTCGATCGCCGCCCCGGTGCTCACGACGCCCGCGAGCGTGCCGAGTTCACGGCGGGCCCGCGGCAGCGCGCCGTCCACCGTGAAGACCAGCTTCTCGCCGCCGCAGTGCCAGAACGCGAGCCGCGGGTCCAGCTCGGCGGAGCCCGTGACCGTGACCTTCAGCGGATGCTCCGGCCGCCCCGCCGCGAGGCGCCGGGCCCGCCGCCGTCCGCTCGCCACCAGCAGCCGCGGATTGTCCCGGCGCAGGGTGGTGGCGCCGACGAGGATGGCGTCCGCGGCGGCGCGTTCGGCGTCGACCCGGTCCAGGTCCCGGCGGTTGGAGAGCACCAGCCGTTCCCGCGCGGTGTCGTCCAGCCGGCCGTCCACGGAGACGGCGGCGGAGAGCACCACGTACGGGCGGCGGGTCACAGCGCGCGGTGGTACTCGGCCCAGGCGACGTGCGATTCGCTGAGCCGGACGGTGAGCCCGGTCAGGCCGCGGGCGGCGGGACCGAGGCCGCCGTCGCGTATGTGCCCGGCGAGGCGGTCGGCTATGACCTTGGCCAGGAACTCGGTGGTGGTGTTGATGCCCGCGAACGCCTCGTCCTCATCGAGGTTGCGGTACGAGAACGCGGCCACGGCGCCCCGCACCGCACGGGCCGCCAGGTCCATGTCGAGCACCAGGTTGTCGTCGTCCAGCTCCGGCCGCTGGAAGGTCGCGTCGAGCACGTACGTCGCCCCGTGCAGCCGCTGCGCGGGACCGAAGACGTCACCGCTCAGGCTGTGAGCGATCATGAAGTGGTCGCGGACGGTGACGCTGAACATGGCTGCTCCGTGGGTGAGTGCGGCTCATAGCGGATGCGGTGGCACAGGCCCGGCAGCCGGCCGGCGGCGATCTCGGCCATGACGTGCGGGAGTTCGTCGAACGCGGACTCATGGGTGATGAGCGCGTCGAACGCCGGGTCGCGCAGCAGGTCGAGCGCCAGCGCGAGCCGCGCCTGCGCAGTGAACCGCCCGCTCCGGCCGGGCGCGACGGCGCCGACCTGGCTGCCGCGCAGCGACAGCCGCCGGGAGTGGAACCACTCACCGAGCGGCAGCGTCACCGGCTGGTCCCCGTACCAGCTCAGCTCGACCACACACCCCTCGGGCGCGAGCAGTTCGAGCCCGCGCCGGAGCCCGTCCCCGGTGGCGCTGGCGTGAAAGACGAGATCCCGCCCACCCGCGGCCCGCCCCGGCGAGGCGAACCCGACCCCCAGCGCCGCGGCGACCTCCGCCCGCCCCGGATCGACGTCGACGAGCTGGACGTCGACCCCGGGAAACCCGGCGAGCAGCACGGCAACGCAGCAGCCCACCATGCCCGCACCCACCACCGAAACCCGGTCCCCGATACGCGGCGGCGCATCCCACAGCGCATTGAGCGCCGTCTCCACGGTCCCGGCGAGCACGGCACGCTCGGGCGGCACCTCGTCCGGCACGGGGGTGAGCGCCTCGGCCGGCACCCGAAACCGCGTCTGATGCGGATAGAGACTGAACACCACCCGCCCCACCAGCCCGACGGGCCCCTCCTCCACCCGCCCGACGTTGAGGTACCCGTACTTGACGGGCCCGGGGAAGTCCCCTTCCTGGAACGGGGCACGCATGGAGGCGTACTGCCCGCTGGGCACCTGCCCGCGGAAGACGAGCGACTCCGACCCGCGGCTGACCGCGGAATACAGGGTCCGGACTACGGCCTCACAAACAGGCGGGGAGGCGGGGAGGCGGGGAGGCGGGGAGGCGGGGAGGCGGGGAGGCGGGGAGGCGGGGAGGCGGGGAGGCGGGGACTCGATGATCGCACCCCGGCCAGGGGAGATGACCCAGAAGGAGCGTATGTGGCTCGGCACGGGCGATCCTCTGCTATCCGCGTTCAGAGGCGGGCGTTCCGGCGATCGTAGACGATCAGCCCGGATCACGGACCGTCCCGGTGGGCATCATGCCGACGCGGAGAGGGTGCAGAACTACGCCCGTTGGCCCATCGATCCGTCCCGGGGCAGGCCGGCGTCAGACGCTCGGCTGGCTCCCGTACAGGCTGAGACCCACGGTGGGCAGATCACCGCCGAGCTCAGCGGGAAGCGGCACGTCCTCACCATATTTGCCGTGGTCTACGCGCTTGTACTCGCCTTCCCCGGGGCGGCCGAAGAGCGACCATGTGCCCGTACGGGGGTCTACCTGGAGAAGATGAGCGACGCCTGCGGCGGCGTACCACGCGGTCTTCTCGTTGATGCCCTTCAAGCGCTCGCTCGGAGAGATGACCTCCACGGCCAGTTCAACCGCATCTGCGTCAAGAAGCCAGCCGTCGTCGTCTTTGAACGTGCGTGGGCCGATGGTCAGATCCGGGGTCGCGTAGTCGTCCGGATCGTCCGGCATCGGGACGGATACGTTCTCGAATGCCTCGTAGAGGGGCGAAAGCCCGGGGCGGATGGCGTCACGCAGGTCGATGACGATCCCGGCGTGCTTGCCGCTCGGGCTCGGGGACATGACGAGTGTTCCTCCGATGATCTCAACACTCATGCCGGTGGCCTGCTCGATCCGCTCCGCAGCCTCGCGGAGGTGCCCAGGGCGGACGGGGATGGGGTGATGGGCCGGGATACCCACGGTGTCACCTCTCTTGTTGCCTGGCTGGAGCGCCTGCGGGGATCGTCTCACCAAGTCAGACGGCACGTTCTCACTCTACGGCAGGGTCGATAGGACCGGGCTCCACAGACCCGACCGGACCAATCCCGACAGTAACTCGACCGTCACCGACTGTGCACATCAGCGCTCGGCCGCTGCGCCGTGGCGGCCTCCGTCTCGTACCGTCAGCGGATCGGCGGCACCCACGCGCAAGGCGGGGCCGTCGTCCAGTGCCAGCACCACGACGAACCCACCCGCCGGCGCCGGCTCGGCGCGGACGCCGCGGACCGTCTGCCACCGGCCCAGCACCCTGACCTGCCGCCCCGGTTGAAGCGTCACCGCCGCCACCTCCCGCTCGTCGGGGACGGCCACGATGTCCGGGGCCTTCAGCTCCGCCCACACCGTCTTCCCGATGCCACACGCGCGTTCCTGTACGCCCCAACGATGGGCCAGGGCCTCCACGACGAGCAGGCCACGCCCACCGGTCTCGTCCCCGGCCGGACGCCGCACCTCCGGCAAGCCCTCCCCCGCGTCGCTCACCTCCAGCCGCAGCACCCCGTCCTCCTGTGAGTGCGCGATCCGCACCCCCACCTGCCGGTCACGCGGCACGGGGACCCGCAGGGCGTTGGTCACCAGCTCGGACAGCACCAACTCTGCGGCGTCGAGTGCGTCTTGGCCGAGGTGCCATTCACCGAGTGCCGCGTGCAGCAGTGCCCGCGCTCGGGGGACGGTGCTGCGGCGCCGAGGGAGGCGGAAGTTGACTTGGTTTGGCGCAGCCATGGATGCCTCCAGGGACTCAGCATTCGACCGGAATCCCGTCTTGTGTGGTCGGTCGGACCTTGGGAAGCCGGTGCCTCTGGCCAGCAGCATGAAGGCGCTTCAATCGAAACTGCAACGTTGCCAGATGATGCCGTCGCTATATTCACGCTTTCGAGTTAGTGCCGATGCGGTGCAGGTTGTCGATTTGCTACACGTGTGGGCATGCGAAACGCCACCCCGAACCCATCGACCGTTCTCGGCCGCCAACTCGGAGACGAACTGCGCCGCTTGCGAGAAGCATCAGGGCGCACCATGGCCCAGGCAGCCGAGGCCCTCGACTGCACCAAGGGCAAGGTCAGCCGCATCGAGAACGGCAGGGTGGCGCTGCGCATGCCGGACCTGATCGCCCTCATGGAGGCGTACGGCATCCAGGAAGCGGAGGTACGTCAACGCTTGACGACTGTGGCCCGCAGAGCGAACCGGCGGCGCCGCGTGGGCTGGTGGCACCAGTACAGCTCCGTCCTCGGCGACGCTTACCGCGACTACATCGAGATGGAGACCATCTGCGATGGCATCAGAACGTTTCAGGCCCAGTTGATTCCTGGGCTCCTTCAGACGCCGGCGTATGTACGAGCCGTCACCGTCGCCTCTCGGGCGTGGCAGACCCCCGAAGAGGTGGAGCAGTTCGTACACGTGAGGCTGGCCCGGCAGGAACGGCTCTCCGGTGAAGATCCACTAGAACTCTGGGCAGTGCTTGCCGAGAGCGTCCTCCACCAGCAGGTAGGAGGCCCGGCGGTGATGCGCGCCCAGTTGGAACACCTGGCACGTATGGCCGAGCGACCCGGCATCACCGTCCAGGTGCTGCCATTCTCACGCGGGGCACACTCGGGTATGTTCGGCCCGTACTTGCTGTTGAGCTTTCCGCAGGTAGCAGCCCTGGACTTGGTACTGACGGAGACTCCGACGGGCAACCTCTGGATCGAGCAGGAGTCCGAAGTCACGCGTTATCGCGAACTCTTCGATGATGCACGCACCTTGGCGTTGCCCCCTACGGAATCGCTCACACTGATCCGTCGCATCGCCAAGGAGCTTCCCAATGCTGATGTCAAGCCGCTGCCGTGACGGGTGGTGTGGCTTCGTAGCACGCTCCGTCGCGGATCATGGCCCACAGGACGTTGACGCGGCGGCGCGCGAGCGCCAGCAGCGCCTGCTTGTGGCCCTTGCCCTCGGCTCTCTTGCGCGCGTAGTACGCCTTGGAGGCTGGGCAGCCCTTAAGACTGGAGAGCGCGGAGAGGTACATAGCGTTGAGCAGGCCGCGGTGAAACCGGCGTGGTCTG
>NZ_JCANSZ010000030.1:0-89590 GCF_059570535.1 Streptomyces sp. CNP082 | reverse complement strand
GAGAACACCAACGGCCTGCTGCGGCAGTACTTCCCCAAAGGCACCGACCTGTCCGTCCACAGCCCAGAAGACCTCGAACACGTCGCCCAGCAACTCAACNGCCGACCACGCAAAACGCTCGGCTGGAGAACACCAGCCGAGCGCCTGCGTGATCTACTGACGACCACGTAAGCCATCAGGTGTTGCGAGGACCCCGAGAATCTGCCCAGCGCGGGCCCTTCCGGACGGCAGTCACTGCGGAGACGGCGGCGAGCCGCCGTCTCCGCTCAGCCCTTGCGGGCCTTGACCTCCCCGGTGAGCTGCGGGACGACTTCGAAGAGGTCGCCGACCACGCCGTAGTCCACGAGGTCGAAGATCGGCGCCTCGCTGTCCTTGTTCACGGCCACGATGGTCTTCGACGTCTGCATGCCGGCCCGGTGCTGGATCGCGCCGGAGATGCCGGCCGCGATGTAGAGCTGGGGCGAGACGGTCTTGCCGGTCTGGCCGACCTGGTGCGAGTGCGGGTACCAGCCGGCGTCCACCGCCGCGCGGGAGGCGCCGACCGCCGCGCCGAGGGAGTCGGCCAGCTCCTCGATGATGCGGAAGTTCTCGGCGCCGTTGACGCCGCGACCGCCGGAGACGACGATCGCCGCCTCGGTCAGCTCGGGGCGGCCCGTCGACTCGCGCGCGGTCCGGCCCACGACCTTCGTACCGGCCGCGGACTCGCCGAAGCCGAACGTCAGCTGCTCCACGGCGCTCTCGACCGGGGCGGCCTCGGGGGCGGCGGAGTTGGGCTTGACGGTGATGACCGGGGTGCCGCGCGAGACGCGCGAGCGGGTGGTGAACGCGGCGGCGAACACGGCCTGGGTGGCGACCGGCCCTCCCCCGGAGGCTTCGCCCTGGGCGGTGCCCCCATCGCCGGCCTCGACGTCCACGGCGTCGGTGATGATGCCGGAGCCGATCCGCACCGCGAGGCGGGCGCCGATCTCCTTGCACTCCACCGACGACGGCAGCAGCACGGCGGCCGGCTCGACGGCGTCGTACGCGGCCTTGAGCGCGTCGACCTTCGGTACGACGAGGTAGTCGGCGAACTCGGCGGCGTCGGCGGTCAGCACGCGCACCGCGCCGTGCTCCGCGAGCACGGGCGCCGCGGTGTCGATGCCGGTGCCCAGGTGGACGGCGACCGGGTCGCCGATCCGGCGGGCGAGGGTCAGCAGCTCCAGCGTCGGCTTGCGCACGGCGCCGTCGACGTGGTCGACGTAGACGAGGACTTCAGTCATGGATCTCGTTCTCCTGCGATACGAGGGCGGAAGGCGGAACGGCGAAGGGGATGCGGGTGCTCAGATGAACTTCTGGCCCGCGAGGAACTCGGCGAGCTGCTTGCCGCCCTCGCCCTCGTCCTTGACGATCGTGCCGGCGGTGCGCGGCGGGCGCTTCACGGCGTCCTCGACCTTCGTCCAGGCGCCCTCCAGTCCGACCTCCTCGGCGTCGATGCCCAGGTCGTCCAGGTCCAGGGTCTCCACCGGCTTCTTCTTCGCCGCCATGATGCCCTTGAACGAGGGGTAACGGGCCTCGCCCGACTGGTCGGTCACGGACACGACGGCCGGCAGCGCCGCCTCGAGCTGCTCGCTGGCGGCGTCGCCGTCGCGGCGGCCGGTGACCTTGCCGTCGGCGACGGCGACGGCGGAGAGCTGGGTCGCCTGGGGCACGCCCAGGCGCTCGGCGAGGATCGCCGGCAGCACGCCCATGGTGCCGTCGGTGGAGGCCATGCCGCAGACGACGAGGTCGTAGCCGACGTGCTCGACGGCCTTGGCCAGGACCAGCGAGGTGCCCATCACGTCGGTGCCGTGCAGGTCGTCGTCCTCGACGTGCACGGCCTTGTCCGCGCCCATGGACAGGGCCTTGCGCAGCGCGTCGCGCGCGTCCTCGGGGCCGACGGTCAGCACCGTGATCTCCGCGTCGTCCGCGGCCTCGGAGATCTGCAGGGCCTGTTCGACCGCGTACTCGTCCAGCTCCGAGAGCAGGCCGTCGACGGCCTCGCGGTCAGTGGTCAGGTCCTCGGAGAAGTGCCGGTCGCCGGTGGCGTCGGGCACGTACTTCACACAGACAACGATCCTCAAGCTCACGCCGGCTCTCCTACCGCTTCGTATCGAGACACTGCCGTGCTGGCAGCATAGGCGCCATCGACGGCCGCCACCGGGCGGGTCCGGTGGCCGTCGACCATTTTATTACTCACCAGTACACCCGTACGTGCACCTGCCGTTCAAGGCTGCCCGGTTGTGACATTTCCTACGTGCCCCGGGCCCTTTGGCGCCCCCGGCTCCGCCGGCCCCTGCGACTCCTCCGGCACCGCGGCGCCCAGCGCGGCGATGACGTCCGCCTTGCGCGGCAGGCCCGCGGCGCGGCGCACCACCCGGCCCGCCGCGTCCAGCACCAGCACCGTCGGCGTCCGCTCCACGCCCAGCCTGCGGACGAGCCCGAGGTGGCTCTCGGCGTCCACGTCCGCGTACGCCACCCCCGCGACCATGCCCGCCACGTCCGCGAGGATCCGCCGCGTGGCCGCGCAGGGGCGGCAGAAGGCGCTGGAGAACTGCACGAGGGTGGCCCGCTCCCCCAGCTCCGCCGCGCCCAGATCCCCCGCCGTCAGCCGCTCCGCCGCCCGCTCCACCGTGCCGTCCGCCATGCTCTCCAGCATGCAGCACCGCCGGGCGGAGGCGACAAGGTCCTGTCACGCCGAAGAGGTGGGGGCTGGCGCCGGGCGCACGCGTCGTGCACGATCAACCAGTACGTACCTACGCGCGCGTAACTTCCGCCGGGAGCTCCTGACCCTCCGGGCCGGAGAAGGGACCAGCCCGGCATGGCAGAACTCGTCTACCCGCCCGTCGTCGGCATATGCAGAACCGCCTTCAAGGCGATGGACCTGCGCATCGACCTCAAGGGCCAGGAGCACGTGCCGCGCCGCGGCGGCGCGGTCCTGGTGAGCAACCACATCAGCTACCTGGACTTCGTCTTCTGCGGCTACGCGGCCCGGCCGGCGAAGCGGTTCGTGCGCTTCATGACCAAGGAGTCGGTCTTCCGCCACCGCGTCTCCGGCCCGCTGCTGCGCGCGATGAAGCACATCCCGGTCGACCGCGCGCAGGGCGGGCAGGCGTTCACGCAAGCGCTGCGGGCGCTGCGCTCGGGCGAAATCGTCGGGGTCTTCCCGGAGGCGACGATCTCGCAGTCGTTCACGCTGAAGTCGTTCAAGTCGGGGGCCGCGCGGCTGGCGCAGCAGGCGGGGGTGCCGCTGCTGCCGATGGCGGTGTGGGGGACGCAGCGGATCTGGACCAAGGGGCGCTCGCGCGACTTCGGCCGGAACCATCTGCCGATCACGCTGCGCCTGGGCGCGCCGGTGCCGACCGGGGACGGGGTCGCGGACGCGCCGGCCGACGCCGACAGGGCGCACGAGGACGCGGAGAAGCTGACGGAGCGGCTCAAGGCCCGGATCCAGGAGCTGCTGGAGGCGGCGCAGAGCGCGTACCCGGACCGCCCGCGCGGGCCGGGTGACGACTGGTGGCAGCCCGCGCACCTGGGCGGCGGCGCGCCGCTGCCGGGCGTCTGACGGCGGGCGGGGCCCCGGGCCGGGGTGAGGCGCACCCGCGGCACCCGCCTGAGCCGGGTGCGGTGCGGTGCGGTCGGCGGGCGGGCCTCAGGCCGGGTCGCGGATCTCGATATCCGCGCCGGGCGAGCTCTTCTGCAGCGCCTCGGCCAGCTCCTGCGCCGCCGCGGTCAGCTCCTCGTACGTCATGGGCTCCTGCCGCTCCAGCAGGAACAGCGCGTTGGCGGACTCCTCGGTGAGCCGGGTGCGCACGCCCTGGCGCCAGTTCCAGCGGCGGCAGGTCACGCCGGTGCCGTCGCACCAGACGACCTCGCCGGGCTCGGGGTGCTCCTCGTCGAAGCGCTCCTCGCCGGTGGCGCGGATGAGGTGCATGTCACCGTCGATGCGGTCGGTGTCCTCACCGCCGACGGGGACGAGGTGGGCGACGCTGACGGCGTTGTAGATGTCGACCAGCCGGTTGATGCGCGGCAGGCCGGCGTCGGTGAGGGCGCGGCGGGCCAGCGCCTCGGCCGAGTTGCGGAACTTGGACGGCTTGGCGCCGAAGGCCGCGTACGCGGCCCGCCACGCCTGCATGTGCGGGTCCTGCTGCGGCGGGGTGTCGCCGAGGCGGGCGGCCAGGCGGCGGGCGGCGTCGTCGAGGAGCGCGGCGCCGGCGGCGTCGCTGGGGCCGCCGACGAGGCCGCGGGCGACGACGGCGACGTGGGCGAAGCCGGGGGCGAGGGCGCGTACGTCGTCGGCGACGTGGGTGCGGAGGGTCATGCGGTCCTTCTGCGGTCTGGGGCGGGTCGGCGGCCGGTCGGCCGGCGGTGGGGCTCGCCCGCTGGGCTCGGCGGGCGGTCGTGTCAGTGGGGCGGCCTGCCCTTGGGCGGGTGTGCGTGGTTGTGGGTGCTTTGCGGCTGTGGAGTGGGATTCTGGGGCGTTAGAGGGCCGTGGGGAGGATGCGGTCCAGGTGGCGGCGGTCGGCGGCGGTGCGGAGGGCTTCGAGGGTAGCCGGGTGGGGTGCCGCGCGGACCAGCGGGTCGTCGTGCTCGCCGGCGGCCGGGTCGGGGACGAAGGCCAGTTGCTCGCGGTCGAGGCGGAACTGCGCGTCGACGCCCGGCTTGTTGCCGCGCGGGTCCTGGCGGATCCAGGCGCGCCCGGGCAGCCGCAGCGCGACGAGGCCGTGCAGCACGCCGAGGTGCTGGTAGCAGAAGCCGGCCGGTATGCCCTGGGCGCGCAGCAGGGCGACGAGGGCGTGGGCCTTGGCGTAGCAGATCCCGGTGCGGGCCCTCAGCACGTCCGAGGCGCGGCAGGTGACACGCAGGTCACCGGCGTCGTTGGAGTGCGGGATCGTGTCCCGTACGAACTCGTAGGCACCCTTGGCGTACGCCTCCGGCTCCCGCGCGACCTCGCGCAGCCGGTACGCGGTCCCGGCCACGAGCGGGTGCTCGTGGTCGACGACCGCGTCGGCGGCGAGGTACGCGGACAGGCCGTGCCGCTCCTGCTGGAGTTTCATGCAACCGAGCGTATAGGCATGCGGCGGCCGTGTCCTCCGCATTTCCTGCGGCCGCGTCCTCCGCTGTCCCTGCGGTTACGTCCGCCGCATTTCCTCCGCGACGGCGGCGGCGAAGGTGTCGACGTCCTCCGGTGTGGTGTCGAAGGAGCACATCCAGCGCACCACGCCGTCCGCCTCGTCCCAGAAGTAGAAGCGGAAGTCCTTCTGCAGCGCCAGGGACACGTCGTGCGGCAGCCGGGCGAAGACGCCGTTGGCCTGCACGGCGTGCAGCACGTCCACGCCGTCGATGTCCCGTACGCCGTCGGCCAGGCGGCGGGCCATCGCGTTGGCGTGGCGCGCGTTGCGCAGCCACAGGTCCTTGGCCAGGAGCGCCTCGAACTGGGCTGAGACGAAGCGCATCTTGGAGGCGAGCTGCATCGACAGCTTGCGCAGGTGCTTCATCGCGCGGACGGCGTCAGGGTTGAGCACGACGACGGCCTCGCCGAGGAGCATGCCGTTCTTCGTACCGCCGAAGGAGAGGATGTCGACGCCGGCGACGTTGGTGAACGCGCGCATCGGCACGTCGAGAAAGGCCGCCGCGTTGGCTATCCGGGCGCCGTCCAGGTGGACGCGCATGCCGCGGTGGTGCGCGTGCTCGCAGATGGCGCGGATCTCGTCCGGGGTGTAGACCGTGCCGTACTCGGTGGCCTGGGTGATCGAGACGACCTGCGGCATGGCGCGGTGCTCGTCGTCCCAGCCCCGTGCCTCGCGGTCGATCAGCTCGGGGGTGAGCTTGCCGTCCGGCGTCGGTACGGTCAGCAGCTTCAGCCCGCCGACGCGCTCGGGGGCGCCGCACTCGTCGACGTGGATGTGCGCGGTGTCCGCGCAGATCACCGCGCCCCAGCGGTCGGTGACGGCCTGCAGCGCGACGACGTTGGCGCCGGTGCCGTTGAAGACCGGGTAGACCTCCGCGTCCATGCCGAAGTGGCCGCGGAAGACGTGCTGCAGGTGGGCGGTGTAGTCGTCCTCGCCGTAGCTGACCTGGTGGCCGCCGTTGGCGAGGGCGATCGCGGCGAGGATCTCGGGGTGCACGCCGGCGTAGTTGTCGCTGGCGAAGCCGCGCGCCGCCGGGTCGTGGCGGCGCTTGGCGTCGGTGCGCCGGCGGTGTCCTTCGGCGGCTCCCGGCCCCGCCGGGGCGGTCGCGGTGGTCACTGCTGGACGGTCAGCCACAGGCGGGTCCCGTTCAGTTCCTGCGCGGGCCGGTCCCAGACCTCCGCGATGTCCTGTGCAAGGTCCTCGACGTCGGTGAAGCCCGCGAACTTCGCGTTCGGCTTGGCCTCCCGCATCGCGTCGTTCACCAGCGCCTTCACCACCAGGATGACGGCCGCCGCGGCGGGCCGGTCCAGCCCCTCGGCTTCCCCGGCCTTGCGGAAGCCGTCCGCCATGGCCAGCGTCCACGCCTCGGCGCCGGCCTTGGCGGCGGCGTACGCGGCGTTGCCCGCGGTGGGCTGGCTGGCGCCGGCGGCGCTGACGAGGACGTAGCGGCCACGGTCGCTGCGCCGCAGCAGCTCGTCGAAGGCGAGCGAGGTGTGCTGCACCGTGCGCAGGAGCAGGTCGTGCAGCACGGCCCAGTCGGCCAGGTCGGTGTCGGCGAAGGACCGCGAGCCCCGCCAGCCGCCGACGAGGTGGACCAGGCCGTCGACCCGGCCGTAGTCCTTCTCGATGCGCTCGGCCCAGGCGCGGGCGGCGTCCGGGTCGAGCAGGTCGACGGTGTCGCCGGTGACGGGCACCGCGCCGCCGCACGCGGCCCGTGCCGCGCTGACGCTCTCGGCCAGCCGCTCGGCGTCCGCGTCGCAGCCGACGACGGTGGCGCCGGCCCGGGCGAGGCGGCACACGGCCGCCCGGCCCGCTGGCCCGCCCGCACCCGCCACGGCCACGACGGCTCCGGCGAGCGGGCCGCCGTCTCCGTTCCTGTCGTCTGCCCCGGGACTCATGACGATCTCCTCCTCGCTGCCCTGCCGGCCACGGGGTCCGTCACGCGGCTTCCGCCAGCTCGGCGGTCTCGGCCGTGATGCCCCGCGTCGACTCGATCACCTTGCGCAGCTTCTTGGCAAGGGCCTCATAGAACATGCTGAGGGGAAACTCGTCGGGCAGCACGTCGTCCACGAGCTTCCGCGGCGGCTTGTCCAGGTCGAGCGCGTCGGGGCCCTTGGCCCAGGTGGAGCCCGGGTGCGGGGCGAGGTAGGTGGACACCAGGTCGTACGCCTTGAACCAGTGCACCAGCTTCGGGCGGTCGATTCCCTCGCGGTACAGCGTCTCGATCTCGTTGCGCAGCCGGGCGGTGACCTCGCGGGCCCGGTCCCAGTCGACGGACAGCCGGTTGTCGGTCCAGCGCAGCGCGTCGTGCTTGTGCAGGTACGCGAAGAGCAGTTGGCCGCCGAGGCCGTCGTAGTTGCGGTTGCGCTCGCCGGTGACGGGGAAGCGGAACAGCCGGTCCATCAGCACGGCGTACTGCACGTCGCGGCCCTGCGGGAAGCCGTCGGCGGCGAGCTTGCCGGCCTCGTAGAAGGCGGTGAGGTCACAGCGCAGCTCCTCTATGCCGTACATCCAGAACGGCTGCCGCTGCTTGATCATGAACGGGTCGAACGGCAGGTCGCCGTGGCTGTGCGTGCGGTCGTGGACCATGTCCCACAGCACGAACGTCTGCTGGGCGCGCTCCTGGTCGGTGAGCAGCCCGCGGGCCTCCTCGGGCAGCTCCAGGCCGGTGGCCCCGACGGCCGCGGTGCTGACGCGGCGGAAGCGGGCGGCCTCGCGGTCGCAGAAGATGGCGCCCCAGGTGAAGCGCGGCGGGACCTCGCGCATGGCGATGGTCTCGGGGAAGAGCACGGCGGAGTTCGTGTCGTACCCGGCGGTGAAGTCCTCGAACGTGATGCCGAGGAACAGGGGGTTGTCGTAGCGGGTGCGCTCCAGCTCGGCGAGCCAGCCGGGCCAGACGACGCGGATGACGACGGCCTCGAGGTTGCGGTCCGGGTTGCCGTTCTGCGTGTACATGGGGAAGACGACGAGGTGCTGCAGCCCGTCGGCGCGGCGCTCCGCGGGGTGGAAGGCGAGCACCGAGTCCAGGAAGTCGGGCACGCCGAAGCCGTCCGCGGCCCACCGGCGCAGATCCGCGACGACCGCCTCGTGGTACGCGGCGTCGTGCGGCACCAGGGGGGACAGCTCCCCCACCGCGGCAGCGGCCCGCTCGACGGCGTCCTCGGCGGCGGGGCGCGACAGGGCGCCTTCGGCCTCGAAGTCGATGGAGCCGTCTTTCGTCTGCCAGGGACGGATCTCCTCGACGGCGGACTTCAGCCGCGCCCAGGCGGGGTGCGCGACTACGCGCGGGGCGTCCGCGGCGGACAGAACGTCACCTTCCGCGGTCGCGGAAGCAAGAATTTCCGTCATGGACCACTCCTACGTCAAGAACTTCCTGTGTGGCCACCGTATCGCTGGACCATGATCCCGCTCAAGGCGGCCACAGGAAAAACTTGCGTGATCAACGGGCACGGAGCGTAAATCTTCCGGCGAGTCGAGGTTTAACCCCTGGCCCTTCCCGTCGCCGGTGCCGTACGGGGGCCACCTGGACGGGCGAGCAGCCGCGTGGGCGGGTGCTCCCGCGCAGGGGTGACGCCGCCCGCGGCCCTGCCGCGACCCGCCGTGCGGACGCCGCACGACCGGTGTCGATCTCCCCGATGTGGCCTAGGCTTTGCGCCAGTCTGTGACGGACCGCCGACGGAGGGCGAGAGCGCAGTGTCATTTCTGACCATCGGTCACCGCGGGTTGATGGGCGTCGAGCCGGAGAACACGATCCGCTCCTTCGTCCGCGCGGATCGCGAAGGCATGGACGCCATCGAGCTCGACCTGCATCTGAGCAAGGACGGCCACCTGGTCGTCATGCACGACGCCGACGTGGACCGCACGACGGACGGCAAGGGCCCCGTCGCCGACTTCACGCTCGCCGAACTGCGCGAGCTGGACGCCGGCCAGGGCGAGCGCGTCCCGACCTTCGACGAGGTGGTCGAGGCGGTGAAGGGCCGGCTGCAGGTGGAGATCAAGGACGTCGCCGCGGCGAAGGCACTCGCCGCCGCCCTGACCGCACACGACCTCACCGGCCGCGTCGAGGTGCTGTCGTTCCACGACGAGGCGCTGGCGGAGATGCGGCAACTGCTGCCCGACGTGCCCCGCGTGCTGGTCGCCAGCCACTACGGGCTCGGCGTGGTCGAACGCGCCCTCGGGGTCGGCGCGGTGACGCTGTCGCTGAACATCCGCCGGCTGACTCTGGAGCTGGCCGACCGCGCGCACGAGGCGGGGCTGAAAGTCATCGCCTGGACCGTCAACACCCCCGAGGAGCTGAAGCTCGCCCGCGGCCTCGGGCTGCAGGGCGTCGTGACGGACG
Source organism: Streptomyces sp. CNP082 (assembly GCF_059570535.1). Classification (NCBI taxonomy): domain Bacteria; kingdom Bacillati; phylum Actinomycetota; class Actinomycetes; order Kitasatosporales; family Streptomycetaceae; genus Streptomyces; species Streptomyces sp. CNP082. The sequence goes on along the minus strand of NZ_JCANSZ010000030.1, from coordinate 80,104 downwards.
TCCCGGGGATGAAGCACGCGGTGCGCTTCACCGCCTGAGCCACCGCGCGCTCCCCCTGCGCCCGCTCCCTGCGCCTGTGCGCTCGGGTGCGGGCGTACGGCCGCGGGCAGCCTTCCGTCAAAGCGCCCTGCGCCCCGGGCCGGCGCCGGCCGGGCTCCGCAGCCGTGCCGCGGGGCCGCCGTCGTCGTCCGAGGGGGCCGCGGATGCACGGACCGCCGCTCGCCGGCCTGCTGCTGACCGCGCTGTGCGCGGGGGTCGGCGCGCTGTGTCTGGTACGGATGCGGGCCGTCGCCGCCGGGGAGCGGCGCGGCGCCGCCGGGGACGCGCTCATGGGGCTGGGGATGGCGGCGATGGCGCTGCCCGCGGGGCCGCCCGGGCCGGCGGCGTGGGTGGCGGGCGGGTTCGCCGTGGTCTTCGGGGCCGTGTTCGTACGGGCCCTGCTGCCGCTGCGCACCGCGGGGCACCACCTGCACCACGCGATCGGCGCGCTGGCGATGGTGTACATGGCGGTGGCCATGGGCGCGGCGGACCACGGCGGGCACGGCGCCGCCGGCGGGCTGCCGGCCGTCACCGCGGGGCTGCTGGCGTACTACGTGCTGTACGTGCTGTACGGGGGCCTGCGGCCGGTCGCCGCGGGCGCCGGGGGGCGCCGGGGGGCTGCCGGAGGCGGGGCAGGAGCGGCCGGGAGCGGGGCGGGGGACGGCGGCTGGGCGGTGCGGCCGGAGCTGGCCGGCGCCTGCCGGGTCTGCATGGGCGCGGGCATGGTCGTGATGCTGCTCGCTATGTAACGATCACCGCTTCCACGTTCGGATCCTCCAGATGACCAGCGGCTCCACCTGCTCCGATATGGACCGAGTCATCAATGGTTACCGCATGGTTGACAGGTGGTTCACATAGATCATTTCCCATTTGCTCCCCAGTTGATCACCACATGAGAAGGCCCCGCCTGCCGGTGGATCTGCGGCGCGGCAGGCGGGGCCGTCTGGTGCCCCGCCCGCCGCGGGGGGCGGCAGGCAGGGCCTTCCCCGCGCCCGAGGGAATCGCCGTCGGCGCGGGGGGTCTGGGTCAGTGCGGGGGTACGGCTGGCGAGGGTGTGGTGCGGCGAGGGGCAGGCAGGCAGTCGGGGTGCGCATAGACCATGGAGCCGCCGCCGGATTCGCCTGCCTCGCCGACGGACTCAACGGGGTGCTCCTTGGTGCCGGGCCGCCCGCAGTGGGTGCAGTACCTCATGGCCGCACCCTCGGGGTTCCGCGCTTCATGTCGCACTGCGGGCAGATCATGCCGTACTCGCCGAACGGCCGGAGGTCCGTCTTGGCCCCGCAGGCGCAGCGTGTCCCGCGCCGCCGCGGCTCCGGCCGGGGTTCGGGTAGTCGATCGCTGTCGGGGGTGGGGCGCTCGGGTACCGTCTCGTTAGTCTGGGTCATGGCTCCTGCTCCGCTCAGAGAGTCCACGCCCCCGGGTCGTCGCCACGGCCGCGGGGGTTCTTCGTGTCTCACCGTACCGCCAACTGCGTCCCTCTGCGTCCCACCGCGGTGGGACGCGTTCCCCAGATGCCGGGTGCGGTGGCCAGCGTCAGGCTGTGATCATGAGCGGTCTGCCGCAGTATGACTACGAGAAGCTCGCCGACCGGATCGAGGCTGAGATCCGCTCGGGGAGGCTCCCGGTCGGCGCGCGGCTACCCGGTGAGCGGGAGATGACGGACCTCTACCAGGTGAGCATCGGCACGGCCCGGCGGACGGTCCGCGAGCTACGAGACCGCGGTCTGGTGGCGACGCTGGCGGCGAAGGGCACCTACGTGCTCCAGCCCCCGCCGGCTGACACACCCTCACCGTAGGCTGGCAGGATGCCGCCACCCCCACCCCGAGCGCGCCCGGCTGCCACTGTGCAGCGGGATATCGACGCGTGGTTGCGGCTGCCGGAGGTGCTGCGGCAGGCGGTGGATCCGCGGCGGGAGGTGCTGCCCCGGCTGTGGGCGGAGTGGCTCGCGGCGGACCGCGGGGACGTCGCCGAAGCGGCGTGATCAGCGTGCGGCGCGGATCAGCTTGAGGCAGTCGTCGCACCAGCGTTCGCCGGGCTTGTCGAGGCGCAGCGAGATGTTCCGCCTGTCCCACGGCAGGGTGATGCCCTCGTCGTCGCTGCACGCGATGGGCTGGAAGTCGGCGACGACCGAGCCCTTCGGCTTGTGCCAGATCAGTTCCTGCGTGACGCCACCCGGTCCGGTGACGCGTTCGGGGATAGCCAGCATGTCCTCAGTCTCCTCTCGGTGTTGCGTGACGCAGCCCCCGCGCGGGGGCGGGGGCTGGGGCAGGCGCGCGATCTCAGTCGGCGGAAAGCTGGGCGTGCAGTGTGCGGAGGTCGCCCATGGTGAGGCCGGTGCGCACACCCTGGCCGTAGATGCCGCTCGTGGCCTCGACCATGAGGCGGCTGTCCGGCTCGTCGGCGAACAGTGCCAGCACGTGCGCCAGCGCCTCCGTGGGCGTGGCGGGCGCGTCTCCGTACTGCTCGATCGTCTCGCGACGGATACGGTCCATGCTTCGCATGATGCTCAGTCTCCTGTCCACCCGGCATTTCTGTACCCCCAGAATCTCGCCGCCTCTTCCCGCCGTCAAGGGGTTGTGTCATGATTCTTGGGGGTACAGAAACAGGGAGGTGCCAGCATGGCAAAGGTCGGCCGCCCGGCCACCGGAGTGACCCGCAAGCGGGGCATTCGCGTGCCCAATGGGCTATGGGATGCAGCCGTCGAGGAGGCGCATGCCGAGGGGACGACCGTGGCCGCCTGGGTGAACGCCGATCTCCAGCGCCGCGTCAACGCCGCGCGCAGACGGCGCGAACGCGGCGACGAGGCTCCCCAGGATGTACCTCGTGACCGCCGGTGAGATCGATGCGATCCCCGACGGCTTCCCGCGCCTGATCGTCCAGTACTGACCGCGCGCACGCGAAGAAGCCCCGTCGCCCGGGAAGGGCGACGGGGTTTCTGTCACGTGTACTGCCGTCGGGCGGGATCGAGTGCCGCGGCGAGCGGGCCCGGCCGGTCCGGATCCGGGGCGGGCTCCTCGTCGGCCGCGCACGTGTAGTGGGTGGAGCCGTCCGCGTTCGGTGTGCACGTGTAGGTGACGCCGCCGTGCGTGAACGTCCACGACGAGGGCGGCGGTCCGGCGGGGCCGCGCTCGCCCTGCGGCCCCTGCTGACCCTGGGGTCCGGCCGGGCCCGGTTCGCCCCGTGGCCCGACGGGGCCGGCTTCTCCCGCGGCGCCTGGCTGGCCGTCGGCTCCGGGGCTCCCTGCGCGCCCTTCGGCGCCAGGGGTTCCGGGCGGACCTGTCGGTCCGGGGCTGCCGTCGTCGCCCGGCCGGCCCTTGTCGCCGCCCGGCCCGCGGGGTCCGCGGTCGCCGCTCTCGCCGGACGGTCCGGTCGGTCCCGGGTCGCCGGTCTCGCCGCGCTCCCCCGCCTTGCCGGGGTCACCGGCGACGGGGTCGCCGCCGAGCTGCTCGACTTGAGCGGCCAGGCGGTCCCGGTCCTCGTCGGCCTCCCGCAGATCATGGGAGAGGCCCTGGATCCACACCACCAGCAGCGCGAACGACGCGATCCCGCACAGCACCGCGACGGCGAACACGATGTCCTTGCGCCGCTGGAACTGCTCGTGCTTCACATGGTCGCTCACGCCCCCGCCCCCCGAGAGTTCAGATAGAGCTGCAGCAGGAGCAGCAGCACAGGGGCGATCAGCGCGGAGAACGCCAGCCGGCGGTCCGAGCGGCGCCTGTCGTCGGCTGCACGCCTGTCCGCATCCGCCTGCCGCGCGGCCGTCGCGCGCGCCTCCTCGATGGCCGTCACCCGCTCAACCAGCAGGCGCAGCGCTTCTTGTCCTGCCTGCTGCTCCAGTTGGTAGCGCTCCATCGAGACCTTGCCGTCCAGCCGGGCGCCGTACTCCCGCAGGTCCTCCTTGAGGTCGGCGTGCACGGCCTCCAGGCGGCGGACCACCTCACCGAGAGTCGGCTCATCCGGCACCAAGCCTCCCTAGGGTCAGACGCCGGGCGCGGCCGACGCGCTGTTCTTGTCGCCGACGACCTTCGCGAACACGCCCTTCAGTAGGGAGCCGGCCGCGGCGAGCCCGGCCGCGCCGACGCCCTCCCAGAACGAGGCGGACAGCATGTCCGCGGGGCCGGCGGCGACGAGGAGCCCGGCCGCGGTGACGACGAACGTGGCGAGCACGCGCTCGAACAGGTCGCGGGCGTAGGTCTGCGCGGTGCGCGCGATGTTGGTGACGTTGGACATGGGTCATGCCTTCCAGTACAGGCCGCGGACGCGGCTGCGGGTGATGAGCGCCTCGGCGGTGTCGCCGGAGCGGGCGGGGAAGTACGCCAGCTCGAAGCGCAAGCTCTCGTCCTTCTTGATCTCGCCGGTGGCGGAGAAGTCGACGAAGCTCTTGCCCGCGGTGGTGGTCCGCTCGATGATCACGTCGATCCAGCGGGAGCCGTCGGGGCGGTAGTGGTAGAAGCGGCCCTGCAGTGTGCCGCCCGCCGCCGCGGTGACGTTCAGCTTCACCTGCACGCTGTACGACTGAGCGCCCTTGACGAGGTCGACGCCGTCGATCGACAGCGCCTTCCAGTCGCCCGGCGCGCGGGTCTTCTTGCCGTCGTCGGTACGGCCAACGGTCTGCGGCACGTCGGTCTCCTTGGGGGTTGTCACGATCGGCACGTCGTCTCCCGGCGGGTTGGCGAGCAGCGCCTTCACGCGCGCCCGGAACGCGGGCATCGACACGTCCGCGCCGCCCGGCGAGGGGCGGGGGTCGATCTTCTGGTTCGTCCACTCCTTGTGGCCGATCACCGACTTCTCCGACCAGCCGTGCGCCCGGCAGATCGCCGCAGCCCACCGGGCCATCGCGTCGACCTGCACCTCCGGCCACGGGTCGCGGCCGTTGCCGAGGTTGATGCACTCGATGCCGTAGAAGCGGTCGTTGCCGTCGGTGTTCTGCTCGTTCGGAGCGGGCGGTGTGGTGCCGTAGGACTCGTCGACGACGGCACGCAGCACGTCGCCGTCGCCGGAGCCAGCGTGGTTCGCCCGGCCGTGACCGACGAGGAAGATACGCCCGTCCTTCGCGGCGACGGCGTGGCACAGCGGGCCGGGCAGGTCGGAGCGGCCGTTGTAGCAGAGGGCCACCGAACCGTCGGTTCCGGACGTCACCGTGTGGTGGATCATCACGCCGTTCACCGGGCCGAAGTGCAGGCCCGTCGCGGCGTCCCGCTCGTGGGTCTCCCACGACCGGTACTCCACGACCTCGACGCCCTCACGCTTCAGGACCGTCTTCATCTGGGCGGCGGACAGGGGGGTTGCCATGGGCGCCTCCTGGGCATGAGGAAACCCCCTGCTCGGGGGTGTTGGTGTGGTGCGGGCGGGTCAGGTCCAGGACTTCAGGTCCGCGTAGTTCCAGCCGTGGACGAACTCGTACTTGGGGGCGCCGCTGGACCACTGCAGGACGGGGTCGGCGCCGTCGGCAGCCACGCGGTTCGCGACCTGCCCGAGGTCCCCGCGGTAGACCTTGCAGCCGTCGAAAACGAACCCGCCGCGCGTCTGCGCGCCTCCGGCGTAGCGGACGTAGCCGCCCAGCGAGCAGTCCTGGAAGCGAACAATGGGCGCGATCTGGCCGGACCAGATCGCATTGCCGGCCACCGTGTACCGCTCGTGGGTGTACGAGCCGCTGTTCTGTGACGAGCCCTGATCGGAGCAGGAGACGAAGGTGAACATGCCGTCGGCGGCCTGGCTGTTGAGGATCTTGTGTCCGGAACCCTTCGGCTCGAACCGCACCCGGGACACGAGCATCTGGTTGCGGTCCGGCAGGTTCGACTGCGCGTTCGGCCAGTCGAAGAAGGTGATCGTGCCCGACGAGCTGTTCGCCGACCACGAGCCGTTCTGCACCGTCACCGACCCGCCGCGGCGGAAGCGGAACAGCGTCCCGCTGGCGAGGCTCAGTGAGCAGTCGCGCACCCAGTAGTTGAGGAACTGGTTCTCGCTGACGTTGTTCGTCAGCCCGGAGTGGAAGAACGCATCGCCCCACGTCGAGGAGGGCGCCGTGAACAGCCGCGCCATCGTGAACTCGCTGTTGAGGTTGCCCGAGGTGCCGCCGTCGAGGCCGATTGCGCGCTGCCACGACCCGGTCCATTCCAGGTCGGAGAGGTGCCAGCCCTGGTTGAACGCGCCGCCGCTGGTGGAGTACAGGTACGCCCACACCGCGTTGCTGCTGGCCGCGGTAAACGTGGCCCCGCGCACCGTCAGCCACCGGATCCGCGGCGCCGCCGCCCGGATGAAGGGGACGGAGTCCGTGCGGTCCCAGTAGATGCGGGTCGACCGGATCCCGGCGCCCTCGATGACCAGGTTCTCCAGCATCGCCGGCAGACTCGGGTCGTCTACGAGCAGCGGCGCCGTCAGGTGGTACTCGCCAGGCGGCAGCACCAGGCGGCGCTGCACCGCGTTGCCGATGCGGTCGGCCAGTACCTCGTTCACCGCGGTCTGCAGCGCCGTCGGCGTCGTGTCCGCGGCGACAACCTCCCAGGGGCGCTCGCGTACCGCCGTGCCGCTGGCGCCGACGTTCGCCTCCAGGGTCGTCACGCGGGTGGTGAGCCCGGTCAGGCTGTCGTTGATCTGCCCGTCGAGAGTTTGGACGAGTGCGCCCAGCTCCGTCGTGGTGATCCATACCCGCGGGCCGGAGCCGCCGCTGGCGTCCGCCCACATGCCCAGCAGACCGTCCGGCCCGCCGAACTGGGTAGACAGGTGCCCGTTCTCGTCGGCGACGACCGCGGACGGGTCCAGCGCCGTCGCCTTGTCCGCCTCCGTCAGATCCGTGTACTGCGTGCCGCCGGAGGGCGTGTTGTAGAACGTGACGCTGGCGCCTGGCACGAACGTGACGGTGTTGTCGTCGCCGGGGGTGATCACATAGTCGGCGATGCCGCCGCCGAACAGCCAACGGGCCATCAGTCCACCACCCACGTGATCGTCGTGCCGTTCACTGAGGAGCCCGACGGAACGCCGGTGTGATGAGTCAGGTACGCCACCCCGGCCTTGCCTTCCGCGTTGTTCCCGGCGTACAGAGTCACCCGCCCGGCCCCCGCACCCGACCCGGCGATGTAGATAGTCGCAGGCTGGTCCCGCGTCGGATGCCGATAGGCGGCCGGGATCAGCACCGGCAGCCGCGAATCGTCGCCGCCGCTCAGGTTGCCGCCCGTGCGCTCGAACGTCCCCAGCCGCAGCGTCACCACACCACTGCGCTCCTCCAAGACGGACGAGCCGCTGATGCTCCACACCGAAGCGCTGCTGTCGACGGTGACCTCGCCCGAATTGCTGTAGATGACCCGCCAGGCGGCGCCGTCCCAGCCGAGCCACCTGCCTGTGTTCGTCTCGTGGATCATGTCGCCGCGCCGCGGCGACACCGGCCGCGTGGTGGAGGTGCAGGGCTTGCACCGGCCGCCGATGAACTCCTCATAGCGGGTGACGCTGACGCTGGACGCGCCGTTGGGGACCGAGACCAGCGCGAGCGGCACCTCCCACACGGTGCCGCCCGCACTGGAGTCCTGCCGCAGCAGCGCCGGCGACCCGGCACCCGGGGTGCCCTGCTTGACGACCGCCCGCAACTCCCATGTGGAGCGGTCCAGCCGCAGGCACACCCAGTCGACCCGCGGCGACCCCGACGAGTTCGCCGCGATCTCCAGAGTGTCCCCGGAGCCGTCGGTCTCCCAGTTGAAGCCGCGCACCTGGGCCCGCCGGTTCGCGGCGATCGTCACCGCCAAGCCGACGCCCGCGGTCACCACCGCCGACTGCGACGGGTTGCCGTCGACGCCGTCGTCCGTGAAGCGGGCCGCCACACGCTCCCACTCGGCCTCCGTCAGCGCGCCGCTGTTGTAGTCGCTCTCGGGGAAGCTGATCTGCGCCATGTCACCTCCGGGTCTCTACACGCCCGAGGCGACGGGCGAGGGTGCGGATCTGCTGGACGAGTCGGGTATCGGTGGTCTGGTCGCCGGTGCCGATGACCGTGGTGACCTGCTCGCCCTCGTCGGGGGTGTGGGTGAGGGTCATGGAACGCACGATGTCGGCGACCTCAAGACCGGTCGGCAGCACTACGGACACGCGGTCACCGAGGCCGAAGTCGCGCCCGGCCCGCAGGTCTTCCGTGTCGACGGTGACGGTGGACAGGCTCGCGGTGGGGTTGTCGTTGCCGAACTCCAGCGCGCCGGCTTGGGTCAGCTCCCCGTTCGCGTTCGTGGTGCCGCTCTGGTCGACGACCTTCTCGACGCGGTACCAGTCGACGTGTGCGCCGGAGGTGACCTCGACGAACGCGCGGGATCCCTCGTCGCCGCCGATGACGAGCTGGCTCGTGGCGGTGGGGGCGCCGAGGGTGTAGTTGTACGCCCTGAGGTTGCCGAAGTCGCGGGAGAACCGGGCGGTCGCCGTGAGGTCTTGCGGCTCGTACACCTGGAAGTGGATCTGAGTTCCGACCTGGACGGTGCGGAAGCCCAGCCCGTCGCCGGACGCCACGGTGCGGCAGGCATCGAGAAGGGACTCGAAGCGGGTCGTGATCGCCGTGCTGCTGCCGATGCCCGCCGCGGAATCGAGCACCATCTGCTCGATGCGCCGGATCGACAGCGCGCCGGGCCCGCAGTTCTCGTCGACCAGCGTGCGGATGATGCTGCCCGCGTTCGTGGCGGTGATCTGCCGGGTGGCCTCCGTCGCGGTCGTCTGCGACTCGAACGTCGCGGCCGGGTTCGGGTAGGTGACGTACCCGGCGACGCGCGCCAGATCGTCGGAGAACGCCGCCTTCACCACGCCGGGGTCGGGTTCGCTGTCGGACCACTCGCCAGCCTGCGGCTCCTCCAGCGGCCCCGCCATCCAGATCGCGCCGTCGCGCACGACGACCAGGCGGTTGCCGGGCTGCAGCAGCTCCACGACCTCCGGCCATGCCGGGAGGTCCACAGTCCCGGTGCCGGGCTCGTTGAACCGCACCTCGGCCGTCAGGTTGGACCAGCCGTCGAGCGGATCGCCCAGCGGCTGCAGGGCCTTGTCGGTGACGAGGAGGGTGACCGCCACGGACCACCCCCTGTCACGCGGTCTCGTAGCGCGGGTTGTACACCAGGTCCACGGCTGAGCCGGGGCCGGAACCGGAGAGGGCGAACGTGACGGCGTTGTCACCGGGTCTCAGGGACCAGAGCTGCGCGTCCGGCCAGTTGAGCGTCGGCGTCCAGTTGGTGCCGTCCTGGTAGCGCACCTGGATGGGGTCCGTGCGGACGGTGACCTGCTCGCCCGTCAGGAGGTTGCCGTGGCTGATCGGCGCGGCGTCCGGATCGAGGGTGAAGCTCTCGCCCGTCCCGGTGTGCGTGAAAGTCGCGCTCGATGCGGGACCGGTGATGACCCACGTCGGCCACACCTCTACGTCGCCTGGGTTGGTGACCGTGGTGTCGCCGAGCACCTGCCCGGACGAGATCGTCGGGAACGGGTTGAGGAAGGGGGTGCCCGTGGCGTGCTCGCGGTGGACGGCGATGGGCACCGGGTCGTACCAGTACGGATCCTCCGCCAGGAGCGTTACCACGGCGTTGTCGACGAGGCGGCCGTAGCCCTGATCGGCCTGACCTTCCCAGCCCTCCCGGTAGGTGACCCGCAGCCGTCGGCGGGAGCCGTCCGGCCGAGCGATCTCCAGGATCCCCGGCCCCTCGCCCGAGCGCAGCGTCCGCGTGAACGCCCGCGCCAGCGCCCGCCAGCGCGTCACGAACTCCATGTGGTCGCCGCCCCGCACGTGGAGCGGCCAGATCACATCACGCACCTGCGGCTGGCTGTGCCGCAGCCGGCCGCCGCCGCGCGGCTGGGGGTCGATGGTGTGCTCGTACACGACCGCGCCGAGTCCGCTCACCTGCGGCAGCGTGTGCCAACCGCGGTCATAGTCCGTGAGCGGCCACGGTGTACCCGTCGGGTCGTAGTAGATCGCCGAGGCTTTCCCGACGCCCGGCAGGTCGACTGGCGGCGGCGGCTCCGCGGGGGGCGGCTCGACGATGCCGCCGGTGATGATCGGCATTCAGCCTGCCCTCCCCACACGGAGTTCCGTCTCCTTCTGCCGCGTCACCCGGTCCAGGTCCCGCACGCGGAAGTCGGCGGTCCTGGCGTTGATCTGGTAGGTGACGTTCGGCCGGTCGCCCATCGCTGCGAGGACGCCGTCCTCCAGCGCCTGCGTCTGCCGCGGCGTCAGCACCGCCTCGGGGCTTCCCGTGCCGTTGGTGACGAGGTGTGTGCCCGGCTGGAGGTAGCCGCCGCTGTCGTACCAGTTGTGGCGGTTCCAGAACGACATGGCGCCCGCGGGCGACCCGTAGCGGCCCTTGATGTACCCGAGGCCCCATCGGATCTGCGTGACGGGGTTGGTGCGCCAGTCCTTGCCGGCGCTCGCCATCTTCGACCCGGGAAGCGCCTGCGGGATGCCGTAGGCGTCTGACGTGGGGTTGTCGGCGTTCCAGCGCCAGCCGGACTCGCGGGTCCACAGCCGCTCCAGGGACGGCCACTGGTTCTGTCCCCAGCCCCAGCGACCCAGCATCTCCCTGGCTGCCGCCTTCGCTGCCGCCGGGGACTTGCCGGTCGCGTTCGCCGCGATCGACGGCCGGAAGCCGTACCAGGAGGAGAACATCGGGTGGAAGGCGCCGCGCGCGCTCTTGCCCATTCGTACGCCCACGCCGCCGGCGCTCTCGACGTTGACGCCGTTGAGCGTGCCGCCGGCGTGCCCGACACCGGCATGCGTGATGCCGATCATGTACGGGGCGCGGAGCCCGCGGACCCATCCGTCGGGTGCCCGCCCGCCCGCGAAGGCGTGAGTGGAGAACACCCGCTGATACGGGTTGCGGCCCTGGATGACGTTCTGGATCGCCGAGAGTATGCCGGTGCAGTCGAACCCGGACGGGCCGACGCCTCCCCACAGGTAGGGCTTGCCGACCTGCGCCCGCGCGAACCGCATGGCGGCGCTGACCCGTTCGCCCCCGCCGGCTCCAGCGACGACGCCCTTCAGCCCTTCCACGATCATCCGCGGGAGGCCGGCGACCATCGCGCCCCACGCGGTGTCGTCCATCCCCTTCAAGGGCTTGAGCAGCGGATCGAGCAACTTCCCGAGGTTCTTGATCGGGTTGCGGAGGAAGTCCACGGCGTTCTTGATGCCCCCGAGGATCTTCCCGCCGATCCCGACGGCACCGCCGACGATGTCACCGATGCCACCGAGGACACCGCCCGACTCCATGAGCTGCCCACCCGCGGCGTTCCAGAGATCGAGTGCCCTGGTCCGGTACTTCGGATCGGTGGGAATGACGAATTCCGGATGTCTCGGGTTGCCCTCTCCGACGATCGCCGTGGGTCGGTTGAAGATCCCGGGCCCGGCCGGGACGGTGCCACCGCGCGCGAGCAGCGGCAGCTTCTTCAGGTCCGGGACGCCCGGCACCCACCCGGCGACCTTCTTCCAGATGCGGACGATGCCGTCGTTCCACACCACCCTGAGGACCCAGTTGATCGGCTTCTTCGTCAGACCGCGGATCTGGTCCCACGCCTTGCCGATCGCGTCCTTCGCACTGCGGAAGGCGTCTGCAACCCGCCCGACGGCCCGCCTGATCGCGTCGAACGCCGGCCGGATGCCCTGCCGCCATACGCCGCTGATCTTGCCGGAGATCCAGTTCCACACGGGCCCGATGACCTTGTCCCGCAGCCACCGGAACGAGCCGGCGAACGAGCCGCGGATGCGCCCCTGGATGGCGTCGAACACCCGGCGGATCGCGTCCCACGCCGTAGAGACCGCGCTGCGGATGCCGCGCCACACCGGCCGAACGACGCGCTCGTACAGCCACCGGAACGCGCCGGCGACGTGCTTGCGCAGCCACACCTGGAGGCGCGCCAGCCACGTGATGACCTTCGCGACGACCTTCACCGCAAACGTGATCATGAAGGTGGCGAGCTTCAGGAAGGGCGGCAGGATCTTCGACGTGATCGCGACCCCGAGGCGCAGCCCGAGGGCGATCAGCTTGATCAGCGGCGGCAGGATCGGCAGCAGGGCGACCAGGAGGTCGATGACCGCCTTCACCAGCTCGCCGAGCGCCGGCAGCAGTGCCCGCCACAGATCGCCCGTGAAGCGGACCATGATCTGCGCGATCTGCCCGATGAGCGGCAGCAGCGGGCGCAGCGCGAGTCGCACGAGCAGCAGGAACGCGTCGATCAGCGCGGGCAGTACCTTGACCAGCCCGCGGACGATGGTCTTCGCGATGTCCACGAGGATCGGCATCAGGTCGTTGAGGATCGGCACGAACTCGCCGACCAGTTCGCGCACGACCCCGACGATCGTGGGCAGCAGCCCGGCCAAGCCGCGAGCCATGCTCGTGATGGCGCGGGCGACGAGCGGCAGGATCGGCGCCAGCGCGGCGATGACCGCCTTCACCAGCTTGATCCCGACGGGGATCAGCGGGCGGATCACGGACAGCACCGCGCGCACCCCGGCAGCGAAGGCGTTTGCCAGCAGCCCGGCAACGGTGCCCAGGAGGCGCACCAGCGGGCGCAGTACTGGCTCCAGCGCGGTGAACACCTGGGCGACGATGCGACCGATGAGCCGCACCACCGGAACCAGCGCGCGGATCACCGTCGTCAGCGGCCCGACGAGAGCCTTGACGATGGAGATGATCACGTTGAGGAGTGGCCGGATCGCGGGCGCCAGCGCGCGGATGATCGCGGTGATGAGCTGGGCGATCGGCTGCAGCAGCGGGGTGATCGCTGCGACGACCTGCACGAGGGCGCGGCCGACCATGACGACAACCGGCATCAGCGCCCGGATGATCGGCAGCAGCGCCGCCCCCAACGCCGCCGCGAGCTGCGACAGGACGGGACCCGGGGCCTTCGCGATGGACGCGATAGCGGGGGCGATGGCGGCGAGCAGCGGAACCACCGCGCGCACCACGGCGCCGACAACGGGCAGGATCGCGCCGACGATCTGCGCGACCGCCCCGAACAGCGTCCGCAACTGCGCCTGGATCTCCGGTGCGGCAAGGATCTTCTTCAGCTCGCCGAAGACGCCGCCGAGCACGCCGAGGATCTCGCCGCCCGCGTCCGCGGCGGCCTTGAAGAGCTGCCCGAACGTCGACAAGACGTTGGCGACGAGCGTGCCGAGTTGGGAGATGACGGCGAACGCCGCGTCGATCGCGTCCTGCAGGCCCCCGGACGCGAAGCCCTTCGCCAGCCCGTCGGAGAACGATGAGACCGTGCCTGCGAACTGGTCCAGCAGCCGGTTGAACGCCGGCTGTGCGGCCTGCGCCAGCGTCGAGAAGGCGCGGATCAGGTCCGCGGGGACCGTCTCCAGCCGCGCGAAGCCCTTGTTCGCGCCGGAGAGGATGCGATCCAGCGCGCCGGACTTGGCCATCTCAGTGATAGCGCCGGCCGCGTTCTTCGCGATCGAGTTCCAGATGCCCGCCGTGTCGGTGAGCCTCCTCCCGAGGATCGGCAGGGTGGTGCGAGCGAGGGACGTGACGGTGGCGTCGAGGCCGACGAACAGCCGGTTCTGCACCGGCAGGCGCATCGCGTCCCACGCCGGTTTGACGTCCTGGAGCGAGCGCACGAACAAGCGAGCAGACGGCGCCAGCCCTTTCATAGCCTCGTTGAACTCTTCGGCCTTCGAGGGATCGAAGGCGGCCTTCACCGCGTCGGCGACACCGGTGAGACCAACCGTCAGCGCACCCGCCGCCGTACCGGCAGTCGCCAGAGCCGGAGCCAAGGTCGCGGCGGCGCCGGCCGCGGACGTGATGTTGGCGCTGATCGCCACCCCGGCCAAGACGCCCAAGCCCTTCAGCCCGGTCGAGAACGCCCTCGTGAAGCCGACGCCCGCGGAGCGTCCTGCGGACGACGCCCGCGAGGACGCCTGCCGGGACCAGTCGCCCTGAAACTCCGGGCGGATGGAGACGTAGCCGCGTCCGACGAGGACACCACCGGGACCGGCCACCGCGCACCCCCCGGCTCACTGGTGTGCGGCTGTGCCTCCGAAGACCTGGCCCAGTTCCTTGGCGCCACTGCCGTGGCGTCCGCCGAAGCGGATGACCTTGCCCTTGTTGGGCTTCACGCCCGGCCGCTCGATCGGCGTCGGCGGCTTGAACCGTCCGCGCTTCTTCGGGTCGGCGGCGATGTACGCGCGCAGCGCGTTGCCGAAGTTCACCCCGTCGACTACCGCGGCGGCGAGGTGCCGGTCAGGCGTCCAGAACTCCTCTTCCGGGCTGCGCCGATGGAGCGCCTTCGCCGTCACCGAGTCCGGCGGCAGGTACTTGAGGAAGACGCTCAGCTCTCGCCATGACATGCCGCCGGTGTGTAGTTCCTTGGTGGACCGGCCCGGCCAGTAGTGGGCCATGTCCCACTCGACGGCCTCCCCGTGCTCCCTCAGGAGAGCGGCGAGGCCGGGGATTCCCCCGGCTCCAGCCCGGACAGCTTCTGCCACTCCTCGCCGATCAGCTCCAGGTCAGCCATCTGGAAGCCGGCCGCGTACATCTCGCGGACCTTGTCCTCGCCGAGCACGAACTTCATGATCCCGGCGACGTCATTCGGGTCGCTGACCTTCTCCTGCAGCTCGAACGGCAGCGCCTTCATGTGCGGCAGCGTGAACTCCACGCCGAGGAGTTCGAACGTGGTGGGCTCGCCAAGCCCGTCCCTACGCTGCTTCGACAGGGCGTCGAGCGAGCGCACCTCGCGCCCGCCGTTCTTCGCTGCGGTCTTGCTCGTGGTCATGCGGCACTCCTTGCGGGCAGCGGGTTGGACCCGGCAGGCGCGACCCGCTGAGCGCGCCCGCCGGGAGTATCAGGGGGTCACCCACGCGGGGTCGTTCGTGAGCCACGTCGCGATCTCCGGCGCCGACGACGCGTAGGCGGAGACGGTCATCTCCAGACCCACCGCACTACCACGCTGCAGGGAGATCGCACCGCGCTCGGTGACCTCACCGCGGGGGATGATCAGCCGGTTGGTGATCGTGCCGTCCCGCCACTCCAGACCGAACGCGAACTCGGCGGGGGCGGGCGAGCTGGGGATGTCGAGCTTCGTGACGCCGCTCGCCGTCGTCAGCGTCGAGTCCGGGAAGTAGAGGGTGATCGAATCGGCCTTCAGCTCGATCGCGGTGAAGCCCAGCGTCATGTCAACGCCGGTGAGGATGCGCCGCACCGGGGACAGGGACTGCCACGCGTTGATGTCCTCAACGTCGGTGCTGTAGTTCAGCTCCACGCCGTCCTCGGACATGAAGCCCAGCTCGGTCCACGCCGCGTCCCACGCGGTCGTCACATCGGTCGGGGCGGTCGACCCGATGGGAGCCATGAGGATGGCGCCATCAAGTCCTGCGCGCACGTTGTCGGCGTCGTTCGCCACGGGATGCCTCCAGACATGCTGAGGACCCGCGTCGGCACGGCCGAGCGGGCGAAGGTGAACAGAAGGCAGCGGGTTAGCGGGTTAAGCGATCAAGAGACGGGGCGAACGCGCAGCGACATCACCAGCACATAGCGGGCGATCGGAGTGGTGCCCTCGGCGGCCTGCCACGGCAGCCAGATCAGGCTGACGTCGTCCACGCGGTAGATGTGCGCGCCGGTCAGCGTGCGGTTCTCCGTGGCGAACACCTGGGCACGTACCTGCTGAGCCAGGTCGTGCGCGGCACCCTTGTCCGCGGCAAGGACGTCGATGTCGATGGTCGGCTCGTCGATGACGAACCGCTGCACCATGGCCCCGCCGCCCCGGGACACGGCCACCACAGGCAGATGCCCGGCGACATCCTCCGGCCACTCGGACGCCACCGTGACGCCGGCGAGGACACCGGACAGGTAGCCGATCACGACCGCCTCGGCGTCCGGCATCGGCACGACCGGCAGGCTCACTCCTCGGCCCGCCGGCGGCGCTTCGACGACACGTCCACGGCCTCCGGCTCCACGACCGGCGAGGGCACAGGCTCGGTGGCCGGCTCCGGCGAGGGAGCGTCCACGACCGCAGCGACGCGGCCGTCGCGGGACAGTGGGCGCACCATGTCGTCCGCCACCTCGATCACGTCACCCGGGAAGTGGCCGTCGTAGAAGCTGGCCAGGCGGATATGGGCCATCAGGTGCTCCCAGCTCTCAGAGCGTCCAGGGAGCGGCCCAAGACGCGGTACTTCGGGGAATCGCCGTACTGTGGACGCGCATGACCCCGGCCGGTGCCGAACTCGACCTGCAGCGTGATCGCCGCAGTGGAACCGAACTCGCCGCGCCAGCCATTCGGCCTCATCGACACCGCCGAGTAGATGCCAGCTTTGTACTCGCCGCGGCGCTGGACCGCGGGGTCCCACGTCGGACCCGAGTACTCCGGAGCGATGGAACGGGCGACGTTGGCGCCCGCGCTCGCGCGGTCCTCCAGGAGGTCCCGCACACCAGCGCTGCGGGCGATCTCGCCGAACACCCGGGGGTTCGGCCGCCACCGGAACGTCGCCATTCAGGTCACCTCCCGGAGGTACGCCTCCACGTGATGCACCCGGCCAGCGACCTCCCAGTGGCCCACCTCGCCCACCACCTCCAGGACCCGGCCGCCGTACTCGATGCGGTCCGTCTCCTCCAGGTCCAGGTCCATCCCCGGCGGCGTGTAGAGCCGCCAGCCGGTGACGGTGACCTGCCGGTCGACGGTGTCCTCATCCGAGTCCGGCGGCGACCCCGCGGGCTGCAGGTTCACGCCCGCGAAGTCCATGCGGGCTGCGTTCGGCCAGTCCCGGACCCGGTTGTTGTACCGGTCCGTGACCAGCGGCGCCCGCAGGCGGGTCACCGTCTGGGCGAAGTGGCGGCTCACGACAGGGTCACCGAGAACGCGCCCCGCGTGTACGGCCGCAGATCGGCCCGGTGCTGGTCGGTGAGCTTGGCGTTGCCGACCGTCTCTGTCGCGTAGGTGACGGACTCGCCCCCGACCGTCTCCGACCGCACACCGCTGGGGTTGATCAGGTTCGTGGATGCGAGATCCAGCACCACATCGACGATGTCGTCCGGGATCTCCATGTACCCGTGGCTGTAGGTGACGCGCACCCTCGCCGCCCACAGTCCGCCCACGCCGGTGCAGGTGCGGGTCAGTTCGCTGCCCAGCCGTGAGAAGTCGACGCCCTCGGCGAGGACGCGCTCAACGCCGCCCGGCGTGTCCAACTCCGTCACCGTCAGCGGATCGAGGGAGGAGACGACCGCCGGACGCTGGGGCAGCAGCAGAGCCCTTCCGCCCCCCGCGAGGACGCGGGTGTCGCCCTGGATGAACGTCAGCGCCTGCCCGGTGTAGCGCCTCACCCGCGCCGACGCACGCCCCAGTGCCAACGCCGCAGCCTCGTCAGAAACGGGCTCCGCTGCGCCGAGCATCGCCGTCCTGAGGTCGGCCACCGTCGCCAGCGTAGGAAGTGCCACGGTGACCGCCTCTCAGCCCTCGGCGAGCTTCGTCAGATCGCGGACCAGCGTGGAGCGCGGCTTGTCCCGCGTCTCCTCCGCTGCCAGTGCCTCGGCGGCGCGCTCACGGTCCTCGCCTACCCACGCCAAGACCTGCGCGGCCGTCGTCGCTTCGGCCAGCGACGGCGCCTGCGCCTCCTGCGGAGAGCCGGCGCGGCCGTCGTCCGGCGCACCACCTCCGACGCGAACCACGCCGAAGCGGTCCGGCAGGGCGGCCAGGGCCTCGGCCATGGCCGGGTCCGAGGTTGTGTACTCGTGGTCGGCGAACAGCACCCTGCCGACCGGGTTGCTGATCTGTAGCTGCGGATACCGCTCGCAGCGGAACCTGTACGACGCCATGCGGGTACTCGCCTCAGCTCGTGGTGAGGTTGGTGATCTTGCCGTGGGCCTTCTCGTTGCCGTACTTCAGCCCGACCTCGCCGTAGATCTGCGACCGCTCCGCTGCGCCGACCTTCGCCAGCGGCTCGACGAAGAGGAAGCCCTTGCCGGGGATCTGCAGGAACACCGGCGCGCACTGCTCCAGCGACACCACGGTGACCGTGTCCGTCGGCATGTACCGGTTGAGCATCACGTTGAGCCGGCCGAAGTCCGTCTCGATCGTGCTGACGCTCACGCCGCCGACGTCGCGGGTCTGCTCCTGGTAGTTGGCGTCCGTAACGAAAATCTTCGTCAGGGCGCGCTTCTGGAAGCCGTTGCACATCAGCGTCGCCGTGCTCGACTCCTGGATGCCACCCGCTTCCCACACGGACTGGAGCAGGTCGAGCACCATGTCGTGCGTGAGCGGTCCCGCGGCACCAGACCCGGCGTCCACCGCGATCACGTTGGTCTCGATCGCGTCGAGGAGGCCGCGGGTCTTGCGCGGGGTGGAGTTGTTCGCCGGGTTGGCGAAGGTGCCGGTGATGAACGTCATCTCGACATCGCGGGCGATCTGCACCAGCGCCTGCCGGATCTGCCAGTCCGCCTCGTTCATCACCGGGTTCGTGCCCTGCAGGCCCACCGAGCCGGGGTGGGTGGAGCCGGTGGAGTTGTACTGTCCGGTCGCGGCGAGCTTGGTGTAGCTGATCTCGATGGCCTCCTGGTGGATCTCCACCACGTTGGTCACGTTGAACCGGGCCCGCTGCTCGGCGGTCGGTGCGTTCGCGCCCTCGACGCGCTGCCGGTTGTCGGCCGCGTCGCGCAGGTCGTAGCCCTGCCACTGGAATAGGGTGCCCACCGCCATCTCGCCGCCGGTCAGCCCGCCGATCGCGGACAGGAACGGGGTGTCCTGCGGAGACTCGGCGAAAAGCTCGCCGACGTAGTTCGGCAGGTTGAACGTGGTGCCCTGGCCCGTGATACCGGCCATGTCTGTCTCCTATGTCCGGGCCGGGCACGCAGCCCTGCCGCCGATTACTTCCTGGTGGGGTCGAACAGCTTCTGTGTCTTGAGTTGCCGGGCCCGCGCCCATTCGCCCTGGGACTCAGCGTCGCGGATCTGATCGTCAAGGCTGCCGGTGGTGCCGCCAGGCCGAGGGCCCTGCGACGGGTCCGGGCGAGGGGCCTTCGGCGGCGCTTCAGCGGCCCGCCGCAGGTGCGGCTTACGCTCCAGCAACTCCTCCAGATCGACTGCGATCTGCTCGGTGTCGATGTCGCCGCCGTCGTCCACGTAGCGGGTCAGGTCCCCGAGGAGATCCGCGTCGGTCGGGTCGGCGAACGACGCTGCGGCCATCGCCTTGACCTCCGCCTTGACGGCGCGATTCACCGCCGTAGCGGCACGCTTCTCGGCCTCGGCGGCGCGGCCCGCGGCGCGCTCCAGGTCAGTCTTCTCGCGGTCCTCGAACTCCTGGATCCGCCTGAAGGCCGCCGCGGCTTCCTTCTTCGCCTCGGCGGCTTCCTTCCTGGCCGCCGCGCGCTCGGCCTTCATGCGGTCGAGGGCCTTCTTCCCGGCGTCGCCGAGAGCGTCGGCGCCCTCCGGGTCGGAATCCTCCGGGACTGCGGGCTGCTCGTCGGCGGACTCCGGTGTCGTGGCTTCGTCAGGCTGGTCGGTTGCGGTGGCCCCGGTTGCCGGTGCCGTCTCCTCGGACATTGCGTCCCTCTCTCACGCGCGGGCACCGTTGCGGCGCCCGTCAGGTCGGCGGCTTCTCCTCAATCGAGGTAGCCGTACAGGTGCAGTAGGTTCACGGCCTCCTCGCGGCTGCCTGCCTGCCGAAGGATCTGCTCAGGCATCAGCCGGGGTGCCGCCGTGCGCGTGTAAAGCTCGCCCGGTGAGCGCTGAAACTGCTCGCCAGCAGCGCGTGCGCGGCGCCCGTACCAGCCGCGGCGAGTGACGCCTTCGGAGGTGGTTCCGGTGGCGGTGTTCATGCCGCGGCGGGCGTTGACGATCTGCCCCAGGTCCGCGCCGGCCGCAAGCGCATCCGCGCCGGCCCGACCGAACACCTGTCGTCGCTGCCCCGCGCCCATCCGGCGCAGCAGTTCCTCCGGAGAAGCGACCGCGTCGTACTGCGCCTGCGTCAGCGACTTCACCGTGCAGTCACACAACGGATGCCGCTGGAAGCCCGTGCTGTACGAGTAGGTGCGCCCGGCGAGGACGATGCAGCGGGCGCACGCAGGGAGTTGCACGACGCGGGTGTACATCACGATCCGCCTCTCCGCGGTCATCGCCACCTGATCCGCCGCGCGCGCCGCGTCCACGATCTGCGTGCCCGTGTAGCGGGCCAGCGCCACCAGGCCCCGGAGCATCGCGTCCGCCGGCGCGAGCCCGGCGGCCAGCGCCTGGGCGACCGCGACAGCAGGCAGGAAGAGCAGCGTTTCCAGCGGCCGACCGTCCGACGCGACGCCTGCGAGTGCCGTTGCCGCCACCACCCCAGCCGGATCCGGCACCGCCCCCTGGGCCGCGAGAATCGCCGACACGAACGCCTGCGCACCCTGCGCCACCGTCAACTGCCCGGCCGCGACCGCGGAGACGATCGCCCGGCCCGCCTCCCCGGCCATCTCAGCTTCGATGCTGTGAGGCGACAGCCCGGAGAAGATCGACTGCACCCGGCCCGACACCTGCCGGGAGGCCGCCTGAACCTGCCGGTAGCGGGCCAGGGCCAGCGCATCATCCGCCGGAGGCACCAGCCACTCCCTGCGCCTGCGGGGCCTCCTGGACGCCCTGCGGCACCGCCTCCGGCTGCTTCTGCCCGGTGAGCAGCGGGGCCACGTCGCCGCCGGCGATCCGCGCCAGGGCGTCCCGCGCGGCCTGAGCGTCCTGCTCTTCCATGCGGGCGATCTGGACCTGCGTGTACCCCATGTCCTCGCGGGTCTGCCGCTTGGGCACGATCCCGGCCTGGAACAGCTTCGTCGCCGCGTCCGCCTTCTGCGCGACCGTCGGCGTCGCCGGGTCCCGCCACAGCGTCTCCAGCCGCATCAGGTCCGGGTCCCAGCCGCCTTCGCGGAACCGCATCACGAGCCGGTTCATCCGCTCGTAGCCGCCACCGAGCGGGCGCTGCTTCCGTTCGCACCGCTTGACGAGCCGCGCCTCCCGCGAGCGGATCGCGTCCGCGCTCGCCGCATCGTCGGCGACGAGACCGAAGTAGTTCGGCGGCAGCGCCGCCAGCGCGGACGCGATCCGCGCCAGGGTGTTGATCGTCTCGTGGAAGTTCTTCAGGTCCGCCTCGGGGAACTGCTGGACATCCGCGCCGTCCTCCTTGCGCCCCTTCGCGGTCGCCCAGATGCGGCCCGCCAACCTCGACCACGTCGACACGGGGTTGCCCTCGGCGTCCGTGAAGTCGTCCTGGTCGAAGCCGAACGCCACCCGCCGCGGCATCGCGTGGTACTCCGCGGACACCATCATGTCCGTGGCGATCTTGCATGCGGCATTCGAGATCGGCAGCACCGCCGCCAACTCCGACACACCGCCCGGTGTCAGCAGCCGGCCCCGGTTCGGGAGCACTACCACCGGCGGGTCGCCGAGCTTGTGCTCGTCGCGATCCCGCTCCCGGAACGTCTGCGGCGCCGTCGTCTCGTAGTGCACCGTCACGTCCGGCCGGTACAGCGTCGCGTACTGGTGCAGCACCGCGCCCGTGAGCGGATCGACCTCCTTGAACCGCTTCAGCCCCGCGCGGACCCTCCGGGTCGCCGGGTCGTAGTCGGCGTGCATCTGCAGCGGTGACTCCGCAGTCACCAGCGGCGTCGCCTCATCGTCCGGGTTCGAGCCCACCACCAGGAACGCGCGCTGCATGACCAGCGCATCGACGTGCGCCTGCTGCGACTGCTCGTCCATCGAGTTGGCCTGCCAGATGCGCCACAGCTCCTCGTCACCGCCCGCCGCGCCCGGGTAGCGGAAGCCCTCGACGTCCAGCCGCTCCTCCACTGCATCCACGACCAGTTGCGGCCAGTTGACGACGACCTGCTGGATCTGGTCGCCGATCTCGGCCAGCAACTCCGGGTGCATGTACGTCAGAGGCTGATTGCCCTCGTAGAGGTTGTTCAGCTCGACCAGTTGGGGCAGTTCCGCCTCGTGGCAGCGGGCCAGATAGACGGCCCACTCTTCGTCGGTCATGTCCGCGGGATTCACCGGCACCCCCCTCACCTCATGACGATCATGCGAGAGGGTTTCCGGGGACGCGCCAGGCCGGCTGCGACCGCGTCACCGGCGGCTTCGTGGGCAACGATCGAGGGGATCGCCGCGTCGATCTTCTGTGTGGGGCTCGCCTTCGCCAGCACGTACCGGCCCCCGGTCCGGGCCGCCTTCCGCGCGTTGCGGATGTGCGTCGCGGTGATCGGGCAGCCGTCATGCCGGAAGTCCGAGTCGGCCTTCCCGATGTCCGTCAGCAGCCGCTCGGCCGCCGCGTGCATCTGCACCGTGCGGTACGTGTACCAGCGGACCACCCGCTTCTCGCCGTACCGCTCCGCCCAGGCGTCGACCTCCGACTCCCAGTACGGCGGGTCCACGTAGAACCTCACGACGTCGAACCGGGCGAACACCTCGTCCACCGCGGCCTCGACCTCCAGCCGCGGCACCTGCCCGCCGAAGTCCGCCGGATTCCAGATCGTCGGCAGACCATCAGGACCGTAGGAGGGGGTGAACTGGTAGCCGTCCAGCGTCTCCAACCGCAGCGCCGTCCAGTCATCGACGTCGGAGCCGTCGAAGCCACCCACCACCGGCGTGCCGTCCGGCACCTCGCGGGGCTCGGCCCGGCTGTCCCACAGGTCGCCGTTCGCCCACGACCCGGCGCCGTACACCACCCGGTTGCCGAAGAACCGCTCAGCCTGCTCCGGATCCCGCTCCAGCAGCTCGGCGGCCTCCGCCTCGATCGCATCCAGATCCACGTGCGTCGACCCGGCATACGCGAACCGGTGGATCCGCCGACGCTCCGCCTTGTTCCGGTACGACAGACTCGCCGGCGGGGTGCGGTGGAAGCGGAAGATGTCCTTGACCTTCGCTTCCGACGTGCGCTGCGCCACCGACTCCTCGGACGGGTCCCAGCAGTTCGTCGTCTCCATCGTCCGGCCACCCATGCCGGCTGCGCCGCGGCGCTGCGTCTCCGCAACCCGGGTCATCTTGTTCCCGACTGTCCACAGGCCCGTTTCGTCCTGCAGCACGAACGTCACCGGGTTACCCAGACGCGACTGCGCGGACGACGTGACGACGTCGATACGGCCCTCGTTCGGTAGCCGGATGAACTGCTCCCCGACTCGCATCAACTCGCCCAGGCGGCCGTTGCGGATCATCGACTGAAGCGGGCGGTAGACGTTGTCCGTCTGCTCCTCCGAGAACGCCGTGATCTGAATCAGCGGTGTCGGCCACGGCCGGCCCATCGCCTCGCCCGGCTCGTACTCGTACACCCAGCCGCAGCCGCAGCCCCACACCCGGCAGTCGTACACCTCGCCGCCGCGGGCCCAGCCGTCGAACACCGCCGGCCCCACGCCCTCAAGGGCGCAGATCCCCGCCGACCACGGGCCCTTGCCCGTCTTCTGCGGAGCGACGCACTGGCTACGGCGGCTGTGGAATGCCGGCGCGAGCTGACCCCGCTTCGCCTTCGGCTTGATCCGGTAGTGGTTCGCGGTGCACCACAACTGCCAGTCGTACATCTCGAACGACTCGCCCTTGCGGAACCCGTCCGGGACCACGCAGTGGTGCTCGATCCAGTCGATGCCCACCCACAACGTCGGGAAGTCGACGACGAAGCCCGCGTCAGGCGTCTCCACCGGGGACGACCTTCAGCCGCGACCGCGCGGACGCCCGCTTCGCAGCAGGACGAGCGGACGGGGCCGGCTCCTGCCCGGCGTCGATCCGCCACCGGTTCGCCCGCATCCCGGGCGTTGTCAGCCCCAGGGAGTCGGCCATCTGCCGCACGAGCGTGCCGACCGTCACCTTCGACTCCGGCTCCTCAGCTTCGGCGAGGCGCCGCACATACAGCGCGACCTCCACCTCCTGGCCATAGCGCTCCCACATCAGCGCCTGCGGCAGCCGCCACAGCCGCTCCCACAGCTCGGCCTCACGCCGCGATTCCTCCGTCAGCGGCCACACCGGCGTTGCGCCAGCTCGCCCCTGGGCGGGGAGGATCGTCCACTCGCCCGCGTCCCGCTCGCGCTGAAGCGCATTGGGATGAGGGGCCGGGCCCGATCGGGTACGTGCACCACCCTTCGGCATGGTGATCTTCCTTCGGTTGGTCGCATTGCGCGACACGAGGCCGGTGACGTTGCGTCACCGGCAGTGGATCTCTGAACCCCGCAGACCTGCTAGAGCCCTCCCCGGCGGTCTGGTGATCATGGTCCCCGGAGGTCACCCCCCACCCTCCGTGACCGCGAGCGATCACCGGGCGTGCCATCCGCCGGGCTGATGGATCGCGGTCTCCGCCGAGTGGCAGGGCCCGCAGAGCCCGCGGCCGTACCGGGGATCGTTGGGGTCGAGGCCCTCGGCTTCCAGCTCGCGCCGGCTGAGGGGGTGGTGGTCTGCGTGCCGCGAGGGCGCTTGGCCGCACACGGTGCACACGGGGTCGCGATCGAGCACGGCTGCCCGGAAGCGGCGTCGGTGTGCGCTGCCGTAGCCGCGCTGAGTCGAGGTGCCGCGCCTGCGCTCGGCGTCAGACTTGCAGCCGTCGCACTTGCCGCCTTCGGTGTACTCGGGGCAGCCGGGTGTGGTGCACACCCGCAGTCCACGCCTGGCCATGGTCACACCCTGATGGCCTGGATGGTCACCTCGGCGTGCTCGGCGTCGATGGCCAGCGTGGTCCCGTAGTCCGTGGGATCGAAGGGCCCGAACACCTGCGTGACGCCCGCAGGGATGCTCTCCACGCGCTCGGGCGCGGTGAGCCCGTCGACACTGCGCACGGTGCCGAACGTGATCGTCCTCGCCGTGGTCGATGCGTTGGTGTTGGTGACGATCAGCACGACGTTCCCGTTGTTGGCCACGCTGTTGCCGTTGGCGACGTCGCCTGCGGTGGCTGCGGGGAGCACCACGCCTGCGCGCGTGGCCTGGGTGACGGTGAGCGCGGTACGCGGCATGACGGGCTCCTACGGTGTATCGCTGGGGGTCAGGAGAGGCGAGGGCGGAACCTCGTACATGTGGACGGTCAACGTGACCGCCCCTTCGCAGTACTCGGCTTCGGCGATGCGGCCGGATGCGATGACGTTGCCCTCGTCGTCGGTCCCGAGAAAGGCGCTGCCGACGAGGTGGGCGAGCGGATCGGCCATGGGTGCCCCCTACGTGACGGCGGCCCAGTACGCGGAGCCGGATCCGTTGCTGCTCGGGGTGATGCTGGACGGCATGGTCGTCTGGCTCGTCCCGTTGGTCGCGAAGCGGTAGTTCACGGCCGACAGCCCGGCGTTGAGGATGACCCCGGATCCGGGCTGCCCGCCTCCGCGCGGGAGCTGCGGCGCGGTAGCCGCGTTCATCAGGAACCCGATCCAGTACGCCTGCCCGCCGGTGAGGGCGACGGCGAGCGCGGTGGTCTTCACGCCGAGGCTGGTGATGTCGCCATCGACCCCGGCGGAGCCCAGCAGGGTCCCGGCCGAGCTGTAGATGCCGACCCAGTTCTGGCCCGCCGTGGGCGTCACGCCCGCGACGGACACGGCCCAGATCACGGACGTGGTGGTGAACGAGGTCGCCGGGTAGATGCCGACCAGGAAGAGGGTCCCGCTCGTCGCCGCGGCAGCGTTGCTGTTGCCGAGCGACACCGGGTCGAATGTCCACGCCTTGAACCCGTAGGGCACAGCGGGCCGCGGGGTGCCGGTGAGGGGCTGGAACTGCCCGGTGGCCCACGCGCGGTCGCCGTGGGAATCGGATGCGCCGGTGTGCGTGGTGACGGCGGAGGCGGCCTGCGCGGCAGGAGCATCGCCCGCGGCGACGTCTCCGGAGCCGGTCCCGACGGCTCGCGTCGCGGACGTGCCGAGCCCGAGGTTGGAGCGGGCCGTGGATGCGTCGGAGACATCCGAGAGGTTCGCGGTCTTCGCCAGCTTCCCGTCGGCGTAGGCGCGATCCCCGTGCGGGTCCGTCGCCGTCGAGTGGTCGGACACCGCGGTGGCGACCTCGGCATCAGTCGCGAGCGCGGCCGTGTCGGCGATGCCGTGGACCGCCGTCGTGTCGGCCTCGTGCGCGGTCACCTTCGCCGTTGCGTCGGTGGCCGCAGCAGATACCGCCGCGGTCTGCGCTGCTGCCGCGGAGCCGGCCGCGTCGGCACCCACGTCGGCCGCGTCGAGGACGACGACGCCGTCCTGCCCGTTGACGGACTGCACACCGGACACGGGGCCTCCTCCGGGTCCGCTGACGGGCGCGATGTCGGCCAAGTCGACCGTGGGGCCCAGGTCCGCGGTGAGTTCGATGTAGTACGCGATCCGCGTCCCGCCGGTCGGCTGCTCGTCGACCTGCCACCGCCAACCCGTGGGCTCCACGCCGGTGGCGTCGGTACGGAGCAGCGTCACGGAGATGCTGCCGGTCTCGTCGAGGGTGATGGCGCCGCCGCCGGTGTAGATGCGGTCGTCGGCCGCGTCAACGAGTCGCGTGGACGGGGTGAGCACCACCCGACCGGTCGCGGGGGTACCGCCGACAGGGGTGGTGAACGTGCCCGTCAGGACGATCGTGTCCTCGGGGTCCGGAAAGGCCACGTAGGCACCTCCTGTCGCTGCGGTCGGGAGATGCGGGAGAGTGTGGCGGCCCGCCCGTGCCCGTGTCGGGCGGGCCGCAGGGCCTCTACGTCCGGGGGGAAGTGGACGGAGGCGATCAGGGGGTCAGGCGGCGGCCGGGGCGTCGGCCCGGTTGTGCGGCAGCGGCGGGGGCGGCGGGAGATGCCACTCGCCGCTGTCCTCGTCCTGCGTGGCGTGGGGTAGTTCGTCCATGTGGTACCGGACCTGACCCCGGCCGGAGCCGTAGCGCTGGATGCGGCCTTCGGAGGCCCAGCGGCGAAGCGTGGACGCCGGCCGGCGGGTGTAGGCGACGGCGTACTCCTCGTCCATCAGGCCGTGCTCGTAGGAGGCCATCCGACACCCCCTCAGGCAGCAGAAAGGGCCACCCGTTTCGGATGACCCTTCTGACGATTCTCGTCCAGTGAACCTCACGCTACGCTCGCGCAGGTCACAGCGTCAAGCGGCTCCGGATCACTTGATGCTGCCGGACCATTCGAGGTCGTCCAGCATCAGCCCGGGGTCGTCGAGCCGGCCGAGCGTCACGACGACGTCCCGGCCGTACTTGGCCGCGAGCGTGTGGTCCGAGGTGCCGGTGGTCGTGACGTCGGGAGCGAGCCTCCCGGTGATCTCCTTGGAGCCGTTCTCCCAGTAGTCGCCCGCGGCCATCCCGCCGTTCGTCGCACCCTCCACCGTGATGTACAGGTCATCGAGGGCGAACGGCTTCTTGGTGCCGTTGTCGAAGGTGAGGCTGATCCGGAACGCCGTGTCGCCGTCCTCCGGCGGGTAGTCGTACTCGCCGAAGTCCGTGAACTCCTCGATCGAGTCGACGGTGATGGCGAGTCCGTCGTCGTAGGTGAACGTCTCCCCCACGTCCAAGCTGGTGTTCGTCGCGGGCCCGTCGGCGGACTCGTCGAACTCTTCCTCGAACGCGTCATTGAGTGCGTCGTCGAACTCGTCGCCGATGACGTCGCCCACCATGTCTTCCAGTTCGGCGTCAGTGAACCCCTCGCAGGGCGGCGGCTTCTCGCCACTCGCCTTCTCTGGCGCGTTGATGGCCTTGCGCATGGCGTCCTTGCAGGAGCCCTTGGACTGGCTGATGGTCCCGCCGTCGCTGCCGCATGCGGTGAGCGGCAGGGCGAGCGCCGCGACAGCGGCGGCGATGGTACGGATGCGCATGATCCCCCCTGAATTGGTCGAGCGCCCCGGGAGTGTACGGGGCGCTCGGCGGTGCCGGAATGGGCCAGACGGCCCCAGTCACGCGGGCACGATGTCGGCCCAGGTGACGGTCATGGCGTCGGCGGTGGAGCCCGAGGACTCCGCTCCGTTGTCGCGGTCCGCGCAGCCGCACGGGTATGCCGCCGCGAC
Organism: Streptomyces sp. CNP082; assembly: GCF_059570535.1. NCBI lineage: Bacteria > Bacillati > Actinomycetota > Actinomycetes > Kitasatosporales > Streptomycetaceae > Streptomyces > Streptomyces sp. CNP082. Next base: position 52,212 of record NZ_JCANSZ010000030.1, on the reverse strand, counting down.
CTCGTCGAGATGAACGGAGTCGCGGCCGGGCAGGCGCTCGGCCCAGTCCAGCACTGGCACGTCGGTCAGCATCGGGTGCACGGCTTCGACCACCTGGCCAGGCTCGGGCAGCATGTCGAGGCGCAGGGCCAGCGTGCCGAACCCCGCCCGGTCACGCCCGCGCCACGTCAGCGCCCACCCGTTGTACGGCGTCCAGCGCAGCGCGACTCGGGTGTCCGGGCCGTACACGGATGCACTGGCGTCTCGGTCGATCCACAGCTCGGCGACGCCGCCGCGGTCCTCTTCGCCGAGCGTGGCGGTGATGCCCTCCTGAGCCAGGGCGGCGATGACCGCCTGCACGTAGCCATCCTGCTGGAAGCAGATGCACATGATCATGTCCTACCTTTCAAGGCATGGGTCTGATCTTGTCATTCGTAAGATCGGAGGGCCCAGGGGCTCTGGGTATGGCTGTCATGGTTTCGCCCGCCGACGCCTCAACGTTCTGTGGGCGATGATCCGTGACGGATAGTGCTACCAAGATTCACCTCCCGTCACAGCAGCGGCTTGACAACACGATTGGGAAGTCCTCTCGTTGGCGGATCAGGCGGTCGTGCCGGCCTCGGGGAGGCCGCGGCGGCGCTCCCACTCACGGATGCAGCCCTGGGTGATCTGCTTGGTGACGGGGTCGGGGTCGCCTTCGTGCTCCTCGATCGCGTCGGCGAGTTCCTCATCGGTGAACTGCGGGACGGTCTTATTCGGCCATGTGGACATGGATCGCTCCTCAGTTGCCGGTGGTGGATTTTCCCCACCATCGGTTGTGGTTGGTGACCTCGCGGTGGTCGTGCACCACGGGCCCCTCGTAGTGGTGGTGGACCTCGGTCGGCGCCGCCTCCTGCTTCGCGGTCTTCAGGACACTCTTCAGCGCGAGCAGCAGTACCGGCGGCGCACCGCACATCAGCCCCATCACCACCGGGTCCGCGGCCCCGGAGGCGACGAGCACGAGCGATGCGGCGCCGCCGATGCCGAGGGAGCCGACGCCGGCGGCGAGCATCAGCCCCGAAGCGTCCGTGGCGCGCTGGGACATCGGCGGCCGGCCGGGCTGCGCGACAGGCGGCGTGGCGCCGACGGCGGGTAGGGGGCTGTCGTCGCGGTAGTGCGTCGGCACAGGCTGGTCCCGCAGCGCGTGGCGGATGAGGGCGTCCCCGGCGACCGCGGCCTCCTCGTCGGTCATCGCGGCGGGTACGGGCCGCTGCCCCACCTCGGGGCGCGGCTCGGGCAGCGGCGGGGACATCGGTCAGTCCTCGTCTTCGTCGTCGCCGACCATGCCGCGGTACTCGCTGACCATGTCGTCGATGCCGCGCAGGTGGCGCGATGCTCGCCTCAGCAGCACTGCGCGCTCGGCGTCGTCAGCGGCCTCCAGGTCGGCGAGGTCGCGGGCGGCGGCCTCCGGGTCGGCGATGCCGACGATGCCGGCCATGTCGAGGTTCTGGACGGCGATGTTGAGTTGGCTGAGGAAGGTATCGACGTCCCCGGCGGGCTTCCTCTCGGCGACGTAGGCGATGTCGCTGGCGTACTCGGCGATGAGCTGCTCGATGGTACGGGTCTTCGTTGCGGTCATGATGGTTCAGTCCTCCTCAGGACAGTCGGGGCAGTTGTCGCCGGTACACCGGTCAGCGTGCCGACACTCGTCGTTGCAGTACGGTCGGCCGCCGGGCGCGCCGCACAGTTGGCACTTGTTCTCCACTGTCAGTCCTCCTCGGGCATGGGCAGGGCGCGGCAGTACTCGGCGTGCTTCTGGGCGTGTTCGCGGGTGATGTACTCGTCCCACGGCGAGATGCCCTTGCCGTCGCCACAGCCGGTGCAGCGGTAGCAGGTGCGCTCCCCGCCGCCGGTCAGGTCGACGGTCGCGCCGCCGACGGTCAGGTAGCGGGCGAAGACGCCCTCCGGCCAGGCGGGCGTGGAGACGTCCCGTCGGGGGCGTCGGGTCAGCGGGTTCTTCATCGGTCGGTCCTCCTCAGAGTCGGGCGTTCAGCGGCCTTCCAGGGCTTCCTGCGCGACGGCGAGATCGCCGGTGGTGTGCTGGTCGGCCTCTTCGTGGATCGCGGCCTGTATCTCCGCCGTGGGGTAGCCCTGCCGCTCCATCGACGCCGCCACCTCCACGAGCTTGTCGGCCAGCGGGTTTCCGGTCGGGGTCATGTCGTCTCCTCTCGTGTGGGCGTCAGCCGGTGCTGACAACTCCCCTTGCCGCCGGTGCGGGACCGGCGGCGCGGGGAGCCGTCAGCCCCAGTTGCGGTCGCGGGTGTAGTTGTCCAGGGCGTTGTCCAGGCGCTCGGTGGCCTTGGCCTCGTACTCGGCGTCGCCCTCGTCGCGCGCCTCCTGCTGGGCCTCCCGCCGCGCGGCGATGCGCTCCGCCCACGTGTCCTGGCTCTGCGGGATGTCGTCCGAGTTCTTCCACTTGAATCCCATGTGCGTCTCCTCCTTGTCGGTCCGGCCCGGTCTGGCCGGCAGCCCGCAGTCCCGCCGTGACGGCCGGGGCTGCAGGCAGCCGGTCAGCCGCGGCGCTCCTTGTCGCGGTGCTGGAACTCGCGCTTGACGGACTCGTACTCGCGCTCCCAGTGCGCCTTGGCCTCGGGCATGTCGAACGTGTCTGCGCGCCGGGCGGAGCGGAGGTTGTCCGCCCCGAGCCTGAACAGCTCGCGGTCACTGAGTTCAGACATCTTTCGCATCGGTGATCTCCTCTCGTTGACGCCGGCGGTGTTCACCACCAGCGGATGTTCCTTCGGTCGGGGCAGCCGTTGCGGGCGTGCTCCTCGCATGGCGGACACGGCTCGTTCTGAGGCCCGAAGCCCCAGTTGCCCTTGTGCAGTTCGGCGTGCTCCTCGCACTGCGCGCAGCGGTCGTCGTCGGCGGGCATCTCGAATCCCTCCCGTCAGATCGCGGCGAGCCCGGCCGCAGCGCCGCATCCACCGCACGACTGGGGGTTAGTGCGCCACTTGTTGCGGTCACCGCAGCGGGCGCACTCCCACCAGTCGCGGTCGCCTTCCTGAGGGCGCCGCGCAGCCCAGTACCGGACGGCCTTCTGGTGCCGTCGGTCCGCCCGCTTGCGCTGCGCATCCTCGATCCGTTTGCCCCACTTGCCCATGACTGATCTCCTCTCAGATCCGCAGTCCGTGCTTGCGGGCGGCGCTCTCGGCGCGGGCCAGTGCCTGCTCTCCGTCGCGGACCGCCTTCCGGGCCGCGGACTTTCCGGAGCCCGTCGCGGACCGAAGGGCGACCTTCGCCGCGGCGACCCGGCTACGGGCCCCCCGCACCTGCGCCTCGTGTGCGTCGGCCTCGTCCTCCCACCGCCGTTCGCCGCGGTCGTCGATGCGGTCGATCTCCCGCTCCACCCGCGGGTCGGGGAGGTGGCTGCCGTCGGTGTACTGGTCGGCGCCGCGGGTCTGCCAGCCGGCCTTCGCGACGAGCCGGGCGCGGCGGAGGCGCTCGCCGGGGGTCAGGGACATGGGCATCGGTGATCTTCCTTTCGGTCAGAGAGGGAGGCGGATTCCCTCGGCTGAGGGCTCAGTTCTGTGCTGTTTCCGGGTGCGTTGGAGGCCGCCTCCCTGTCTCCCTGACGGATTGTTTGTGCAGGTCAGGGAGAGGGAGGCACCTCAGGGAGGCGGCGGGCGCGGATCAGGGAGGACTCCCTGCCTCCCTGTCGTCCTCCCCGCGGTCCCGAGCGCGTTCTGCGAGTGCTTCGAGGACCCGGTCGCGGCTGACGACCATCACGCCGTCGGACTTGTAGGGGGCGGCGCCGACAGGCTCCAGGACGGCTTTGAGGTCCGCGAACGTCCACTCCCGGTACACGCCCGGGTTGCGCTCCTCCAGTCGGTGCAGCACCTCCTGCGTGCGCACCCGAGGCTCCTTCGCGCCGATCACCGCGGCGATGTCCGCGAGGTGGTCGGGCTTCTCCTCGGCTGGCGGTGCGGGTGCGGCCTCGATGCCCTCGCGCAGCGACAGGGCGCGCTCCACGACCGGGGTGATCTGGTCGACCTCGGCGTCCTTGCGGACCCAGTAGGTGCGGACCAGTTCAAAGCGGTTCTTGGTAAAGCCGGTGGTCAGGCAGGTGCCGATGTCCTCGGAGGGGTTGAGGGTGGTGGCGGTGATACCGGAGCTGTGCTTGCCGACACCGAGTAGCCCGTCGTTGGCGACGTGGTCGCCGACGGCGAACGCCACGTTGTTGCTGGTGTTGCGGGTGACGTCGCGCGGGATGCTGTCCTTGACCGGGGAGACCGTCGCCCAGATGATCGTGATGCCCAGCTTGCGGGCCTTCTTCATCACCTTGACGGCCAACTCTTCGGCCTCGTCCTTGTACTTCTTGTGCATGAACAGCTCGTGGCACTCGTCGAAGACGACGACGCGGGGCCGCATCCGCGGGTCGCGCTCGGCGAGTTCCCTGGTCAGAAGCACCGACTCGCCGCCGAGCGACTCCAGGAGCTTGCCGCGCAGAGTCACCTCGTCGCGCAGTTCCCGCAGCGCCTCCACGGCGGCCTCAAGCTGCTCATCCTCATCGCCCTTGACCAGCGTCCGCAGCCGGGGCTTCAACGGGTCGTAGTCGACGTTGAACGCCATGCAGTACACGTCGATCTCAACCAGCGGGTCGAGCGCGGCCCCAAGAAGAAGCTCGATGACCAGGGAAGACTTCCCCGTGCCCATGATCCCGCCGACCATGTAGTTCTTCGCCATGAGCTTCCCGGAGATCGTGTCGCCACGCTGCGAGATGCCGATCGGCACGCCCTTGAAGTAGTCGGTGACGCCCTCCGTCAGCAGCGGCCACGGCGGTACCGGCGCGGTCAAAGAGCCCTGGTCAGCGACCCAAAGGTCCAGGGTGCCGGGGTTGTCGCGCGGCCGCGTGGGCCACACCTCGATCGGCAGGCGCAGCAGGTTGTGCGCCAGCACGCTCTTCTTGTCGCTGATCATCTCGACGGTGACACCCATCGGGAGCTGCAGTTGAGCGCCGTAGCCCTTACCGACCCGCATGGGCGGCTGCTCCCACCGCGGCAGCCAGCCGTCCTTCAGCGCGCTGTTCAGCGGACCCAGACCGAGGTGCCGCAGCGCGTTGAGAATCGCGCTCTCATCAGGCACAACGCCCCGGCCGGCCTGCTGATCCTCAGGCAGCGCCCACTGCGGCGCGGCACGGTTGCGGCGGCCGACGTCCCACAGGGCTATCAGGCCCAGCAGCGGTGCGGCGATCATCAGCGGGCCCCACACGACGGTCGCGATGACCACGATCCAGCGGATCGTCTCGATCGCCAGATTCAGCGGAACCAGCAGGTCAGTGGGCTCGCGGGTGGCCACGGCCATGATCCCGCCGAGGACCAGCAGGCCGGCGGCGGAGGTGAACGTTGCCGTGGCCGCACCCTTCGCGACCTCCTGCGGCGCCTTCAGCAGCTCCATGCGCCGCTTGTGGCGCTCGTTGCGGAAGCGGTGCTCCCGCTCCTCCCACTCCGCCGCTTCGTCAGTGCGGCCCGCGGCCTCCGCTGCACGCTGCAACCGCTGGTAGCGGGCGGTCGTCCGCGCATCCCACGTGCGGCGCGCCACGATCCGCGCGCCGCCGGCGACGTACATGCCGTGGCGGGCGGCCAGGCGGGCGCCGTCGCGGGTGCGCTCATGGCGGGCCGCGTGCCACACGACGCGCGCAGTGCGCTTCCACGATGCGTCCCGCGGCGGCGGAGCCGTTGTGATGGGCGCCGCGGGCGTACCGCGCTCCACAGTGGTGACCCGGGTGATCCTCACACCGTTCGGGCGCGTCGTGCCGTTGACCGGCTTGGTCTCGATACTCACTGGTCAGCTCCCGGTCTTCTCAAACGGGCGGACGTTCTCGGTGCCCAGAGCCGCGAGCCGCGGTTCGCTGGTCTCGATCTCTGCACGGAGCTTCTGCGCGAACTGCCGGGACGTGTGGGGCGACTTGATCCGCTCCAGTTCGGCGGTCATCTCGCCCTCCACGGGGCGGCGCTCCAAGGAGTCGTAGAGCGCCCTGATGGCGTCCTTCGCATCGCCGCGCGTGGCGCCACGAGAGCGCTTTGCCGCGGCCTTCCGTGGCGCCTTCGTGGCGCCGTCGATGGCGGGTGCCATGGCGCCTTCGTGGCGGTCGCTGTGGCGCCCCGTGGCGGGGGTCTGTGGCGCCGCCGTGGCGGTCGCTGTGGCGCCACGGTCGGGGGCCGCCATGGCGGCCAACTGCCGCCGCTGGGCCTCGGCCGCGCGCCTGCGGTCCGACTCCTCGCGCTCGGCTCGCATCGCCTCGACGCGGTCACGGGCAGCCTGAGCGAGCCGTTCAGCGTGGGCAGCCTCGGCCTCCTTACGCTGCCGCTCGGCCTCGGCTTCCGCGCGCAGACGCTCCTGCTCGCGGCGCCAAGCCTCTGCCCGCGCCTGCTCCTCCGCCTGCTGCTGCGCCCGCTGGATCTCCACGAGCCGGGCCTCAGCCTCGGCGTCCGCGATGCGCTGCTGCCGCTCCCGTTCCTCCTCCAGACGGCGCTGCTCCAGCCCCCGACGCCACGCCTCCTCGGCGCGCTCAGCGTCCCGGCGCTCCTGCTCTTCCCGCTCCTCCTTCAGCCGCTGCTGCTCGGCGAGCTGCTGCTCGCGACGCTCCCCGGCCTCCCGGCGGGCCGCCTCCTGGCGCTCCTGCTCCGCCTGCCGCGCTTCCTCGGCGGCCTTCGCCGGGGCGTCCAACGTCTCCTGGATCGGCACCCCGTGGCGGGACAGCCGCAGCGCAAGCTGCTCGGTCGCCAGCTCCGGGCGGCGCCGCCACCGGCGGCCATGCTGGGCCCGCATGCGGGCCCGGAACACGGTCGCTTCCCGCCGCGCGGCCACCACGGTGCTGTAGTCGGTGGTCTCCCACAGCCGCATGTACCGCCACATGACCGCGGTGGAGATCGGCGACAGCATCCACCGGATACGCCGGATCTTCTCGATGCGGGCGCCGTTCTCCTCGGAGATATACGAGGCGTACACGTGCCCCGCGATCTCCGAGAACACCACCCAGAGCAGCGTCAGCGCCGCATGCCCGACCTGGCCAGGGAGCGTCGTGGACGCCTCCCAGTTCAGGTAGACCGTCACCCCGGTCAGCAGCCGCGGCACCCACGCCACCCACACCAGGGGCATGTCCACGCGGATCAGCAGCAAGCCGGCGAGGGTGAACGCCGGGATCGACAGGTCGATGCCGGTGGGCAGCATCCACGGCCACTCCCAGCCCCACTTCTTCGCCTGCGCCTCCAGGGCGGTGAACGACGACAGCAGGCCCAGCACCGACACCGCAGCCGCCAGCAGGCACGCGGCGACGAACAGCACCTTCTCCGCCGGCTTCAGCGGGCGACGGGCCGTCATGACCCCTCATCTCCGTCGAGGGCATCAAGGAGCCGCCCGAGGGTGATGGTCAGCGCGGTGTACGCCTCGACGAGGATGCGGCGGTCGTGGACGTCGATGCCGACGTACCGGTCGTACATCTCCCGGGCGGTGGCACGGGCGGCGGGCAGCAACGACTCCCGGTTCTCCTGGTGGCTGCGCTGCTCCGGCCGGGTGCGCGGGGCGTCGGTCAGCCAGGGGAACGGGCGGATACCGCCGCTCGCCTTGAAGACGCGGATGGCGGCGCCAGCGGGGGCGTCCGGGAGGGCGTAGACCCGGCCGCCGTCCAGAGAGGCCAGGAGGCGGGCGGCGTGGTGCTCGCAGCCGTTGACGCCCGCGTTGCGCGCGTCGATGACGGTCACGACAGGCGGGCCGTCACACGGCGTCGGGTCGTCGGGGTGGGCGGCGGGGCAGCGCGCGGTCGGGTTGTCAGCCATGACCGCCACCCCGCCGCCTCTCGGCGTCCGCGCGGTGCTTGGCCGCACGGGCGCGATGCTTGTCGGCGGACTCTCGCGCCTTGGCGGCGCGGGCCGGCGTCGCACTGCCGGCCCGGACCTCCGCACGCGCGGCGCGAGCCTCCGCGAGGGCAGCCTTCTCGTCGCTCGCGTTGCGGGCCGCGACCTCGGCGGCGTACCGCTGCTCCTCGGTCTGCTGGGACTTTCGGCCGAACATCAGACGAACCTCCCAGCGGCGGTCTGCTTCTGGACTCGCAGCCCGAGCTGGCGCAGCCCGAGGGCGGACAGCCCGGTGATCAGGGTCCACGGGGTCGTCAGCGCGTACATGGCCGTCTCCACGAGTGCGACGGTCAACTCCGGCCACGCGACGAGGAGCGCAACGATCAGAAACCAGGTGAGGAAGCGCATCTCACGCCACCGCCTTCGCGGCAGCCAGCCGCAGCGCGGTGTGCGCCTGCTGGGAGCGCCGCCGGACCGCGTCCCGCTCCGATTCCGTCGGGTCGTCCGGCAGGTCGCCGATGGCCATCGCGGCGTCGATCGCCTCCTGCGCGGTGGCGAGGAGCGCACGGTCCTGGGTGGCCATGTGCAGCGCGTCCATAGCGGAGGTGACAGCGGACCGGGCCGCGTAGCGGGCCTCGCGCGCCCCCTCGGCGTCGCGGACCCCGTCCCGACGGGCGGCGACCTTCAGCCACTGGCGCTCCCGATGGGTGACGATCGCAGCCAGCAGCGCGGGGACCGCCTCGGCGAGCTGCTGCCGGCGCCGCTCCGCTCGCTCAGTCTGCTCCCGGCGGGAGGTCGTCAGGTGCTGCATCAGCCCCGCGGTGAGTGAACCCGCGAGCGTGCCGATCACAGCGATGATCGCGGCAGTCATCACGCCACCGCCTTCGCGGCGTCGACGATCCCGCGGACGTCATCCATCAGGCGAGGCTCGCCCGGGTGCGCCCAGTCCTCGTCGGTCGCGATCAGCTCGATGTCGAGGATCGTGGCCCAGTCACCGCAGGCGACCGCCGCGCGCAGCTCGGCAAGGAGCGCGGCACGGGTCTGGGGCGGGAGCGGGGCAGGGGTGCGGACGTAGGAAGCCGCGGCGTGGGCGGCGACGTCGGCGGGCGACTTGGGGGTGGGGGTCAGCATCAGGACACCGCCTCGGGGGTCGGAGTGAGGGCGCGGGTGATGGCGGAGCGCGGGATGCGCACGCCGCTGCGTCGCTTCGTGCTGGCGCCGACGCTGAGAACCTGCAGCCGGCCAGCGTTGATCATTCGGTAGACCGTGGCGACGTGGACGCCGAGGAGCGTGGCGACCTCGTGCGGCTTGAGTGCGCCATCGAGTTCGGCCAGCACCTCCGTGAAGGGGTCGCTCCGCTCAGGCACTTGATCCTCCAAACTTGGATATCTAAGTGCGACGGTAGCGAAGCCAACATAGATATGCAAGTACTGCGACGGGGGCCCGGCACACGAGAAAGCCCCCCAACCGCAGTGCGGTTGGGGGGCTGCTCGGGCGGCGGCCTACGGGATGTCGATGACGTACCTGAAGTCGTAGCGGTCGCTCGGCAGGATGGCGTCCTGGACCTCTAGCACGTTGCCAGCGGAGTCGTAGGCGGTTCGGAACACGCGCGCGACCGGCGTGCCTTCCGCGATGTCGAGCTGTTCTACCTCGTGGGGATGAGGCATCCGGATCTTGAGGTCTTCGATGAACTGGCTGACACGCTTGGCGATCGGCCCATCGGGATCCTCGATCACACTGTGGGCGCCGCCCTTGATCCGACGAGGCACCGCCAGCCGGGTCCCTGCCGCGACCGACGCCTCGTAGTAGGAGTCGCAGAGCTGCATGGGCGTGTCAGCCTCACCCTCCGCCCCCTTCATGACGAATCGAAGGCGCCGGACGACCATCGGAGTACCGGGAGCAACTCGAAACAGCTCCGCGACGGCCTCGGGAGCCGGCGCTTCCACTACCTCGCGGATCTCCTGGCTCGCCGTCTGCCCCTGGGCCCGCGCCTCGGCGTTGAAGTTCGACTCTCCGGTGGCGCGGCGCGCCCGGTAGATGCTACCCGTCTGACGCAGGCTGACGTTGGGCCGCGTGCGCACAGTGGGCTGCTTCCCCTGACTGCTGGTGATGTGCCCCTCTGAGCGCAGTACGGCGACCGCCTTGCGCACAGTGACTCGACTCGCCCCGAATCGCTGCTCAAGCTGATTCTGCGACGGGATCTTGTCTCCTGGAGCAAGGTCGCCGCGAAGAATCTCGGCGCGGATCTCATCCGCGATCTGCCTGAAGAGAGGCAACTGAGGCGGGTTGGCTGACATGGCGCTCCTGACTACTTAGATACCCACTGTGAAGCGTAGCGGGATATCCAAGTTACGCATCAGTTGGCGCTTGCCACCCACCCTGACCAGCGATTTACCTCAATCAGGATCACCGGTCCGGCGGGCCGGTGATCCTGGTACTGCTCGTACTTAGCTTGAAGAGCTGATACAAGTTCGCTGGCGCTGGCGTTCTCCAGCACCCGGGCGCGCCCGTCAGCCCGCACCCACCAGAGACGATCCCAGTCCTCCTCGAAGTGATCGACGAGGAGCGCGACAGCGGGATTCTCCGCGATGTTGCGGAGCCGCTTCAGGTTGGTGTGGCGCTTCGGCTTGTGATCAACCGCGATGCCCACCGTGCTGCCGAGGACTGCGAAGGTCGCGGGCACGAGGTGTGGCACGCCACCAGCATCGGCCGTCGCGAGCCGCAGCGACCGAGCCCGCGAGAACCGCTCACGCGCCTGACCCTCCACCATCTCCATGATGCGACCGTACTCGGACCTGCCCGTGTCGCACGTCTTGCACGATCCGCATCCATAGCGCTACGTTCGTTGAGCCAGCCTGGATATCCAAGTTGGTTCTAGGTGGAGGAGTCGCATGCCCGAACCCGAGCGCACCGCGCTTTACAACACCACCGACTCAGGTGCTTGCGTCTGCTGCCTCTGGGGGTTCGCCGGGGGATGGGGTTGCGGCCTCGTTCGTCGGCCGGTCGTCGATGACGATGCGGGTGACCGGACGTTCCGGCTCTTCGCCATTCGATGCGGGCTGTTCGGGCATGTCGTCGCTGGGGCGTACCCGGCTGAGGGCCTTCTCGATGCGGCTGTAAATCTGTGCTGCGAGGTGGCGCGAGCCGTCACTGCCGCGGCCGGGTTGCATCGTCTCCCGCATGGCTTCAATCGCGGCGATCAGGGTGCGGCCGGAGATGTCGGCTTCGATGGTGCCGTCGCCGTTTTCATCGACGTCTGCGGGCAGCCGGAAGTGGTCGCGGCGGCTGGCCTGTTCGATGAGGAACGCCCAGGTGTCGCGGTGGCACACCATCTCGGCGTAGGCGATGCCGGCGGCCCGTCCGAGGAGGCCGTCGATGCTGCTGGTTTCTCCGTCTCCTTCAGCGGCGATCGGTGTCTGCGGCGTTGCCGCGGCGGCTCGTTCTTCGGCGGCCTCGGTACGGAGTTGCTGGATCTCTCGCCGGGCCGCGGCGGCATCGGCCTGGGCCATCTCGACGCTGCGCCGCAGTTGCCGAGTCTCTTCGAGGAACTGGCGGAGCAGTTCGGCGTTGTCGTGCCGCAGTTCTGCGAAGCCGTTGCTAAGGATGTCACCAAGCTCAGTGCGACTGTTTGCAATGTCCGTTCGGATCAGGTGGGCGTCGTTCCTCCTGGGCACGTGTTTCCCTCCCCCTCCTGTGGTGACCATGCGTGGCCACAGGAAGGCTCCCCGTGTACACCGCAGATGACGCACCACCTTTCGGCCGTTACGTACAACGAATGCGTGATTGTTTCCGGCCATCCTCGCCCCGGGCCGGACACACGCCGCGACCTCTGGAGACTCCCCGAGCCTCGTTGCGCCTCGGTCCGACTCGCTTGCCCCGCACGCGGGTTGACGACCAGCAGATTCGACCACGTCGGCGGCTTCTGGTCGGTGAACAGGAACACGCGATCGAGTGACGGCTAAAGTCCCGAGCAGCACAGCGGCCGGGTGCTGGAACACCCGGCCGCCGATTAGACCGAGCGGGCTGCGACCCGCTGATCACTTCACCTCTGGAGGGTGACTCTTATGACACTACACGCGCCTCGGTTAGGGCATAGCTCCGCTACCGGCCTGCTCGACGCTGAGCGTGCCCGTATCGCCGCGATCGTCGCGTCGCCCCCGCCGCCGGATCTGACGTTCGAGGAGCGCATGTGTGATCTTGCGATGGTGGGGCGTATGTTCCCGTCGTTGAAGGAGCGGGCGTTGGAGCTTGTCGGGGTGCTGGCGCGGATGGAAGTGGACCGCATGCGGTTGGACCACCTGGAGGTGAACGGATGACCCCCGAGGAGCTGACCTGGGCGTACCAGTCGGCGGTGGAGGCGGTGATGCGCAGCCCGCGGTTCGGTGCACGCCTGGCCGCGCTGGAGCGCGCGGCCGGCCTGGCGCCGGATGAGGCGACGTTCCGGCGCCTGGGCGTGGAGATCCGCGGCCTGCTGGATGAGGTGTTCGCCGTGGTGGATGCCGAGTGGGTAGCGGCCGGGCGGCCGGTACCGGTGCACGGAGGCGCCTGAACGCGCGCGACGAAGCCCTCTCCCCGAGCCGGGGCGAGGGCTTCAGTCTGCGAAGGGGTGGAGCAGGTTCACGACGGTGACAGTGCGCTCGTCGTCGTTGACGGTCACGACGACGATGACCGCATCGACGCCGGTGGTGCGCATGTGGACTGGTCCGGACTGCGTGCCGCTCCATGGGTCCGTCTGCCGAAACGGGTCGTCGGCGATGTCGTCGATGCGGCTGCGCAGCTCGTGCTGGAGAGGGACGGGCAGCTTTCTGATCTCCCGGCGCATGTCGGGCGGGGTGATCAGGCGGTAGCTCACGCTGCGTCGGTCTCCGCTCGCTGCAGGCTCTCGGACCACTCTTCGAGCCACCGGTCGGTCTGGCCGTCGTCAGCGTACTCGGGCGGCAGCTCCCCGTTGTGGCTCTTGGCGTATTCGAGGAGCCGGTCCATGCCGGGCTTGGAGGCTTCCCACTGCTCGGCGAGCCGACGCCAGCGGGCGATCACGTCGGGGAGCTGGTCGACAGGCGTGAGGTTGACGTCCCGCCAGAACGCCTGCCGGTTCTCAGGGTGCGGAAGTGCGTGTGCGATGGAGTCGATGGTCCACGGTGTGTCGCTGCTCATGACTCGACTCCAGACTCGTGGCGCTGTGACCTGCAGCGTCGGTGCGGCTGGCACATATTGCCGTGTGCCCAGAGAGTAGCAAACGCGACTGTCGGGTTTCCGACAGTTGGGCTTCTGTGCGACTCGGAGACGACGATGCACTGCCCCGGCCCGATGGGGCCGGGGACCCGTCACGCGGCGCTCCTCTCCGCGAGCGGCAGCTCCCGCAGCTCCGCCCACGTGTACGACGTCGAGCATCCCGCACACCGCTGCCCCTCCGTCGACAGCGTGATGGCGAGCGTCCCCCCGCAGGGGCAGACGACGCGCACCCGCCGCTCGGGCCGCTCCCCGGTGGCCTGCGCCCGGCACGCGGCGTGCACCTGCCGTATCTCGCCGACGAGTTCACCCCACGCGGGGTGGTGCTCGGCGGCCCACGGCAGGTTGCCCCGCAGCCGGCCGACGACCTGATCGAGCTGGCCCTGCAGGTCGCCCTCAAAGCGCGGGTGCAGCCAGCCAAGCAGGTCATGGAGGTCCGACAGCCACGTCTGCAGCACGGTCACCACGCCCCCGCGGGCGGCCAGCGACAGCGGCTCCAGGCGCAGCGGGAGGGGTGCGGTGCGGCTGCCGGAGACCCGTCCGTCGCCGCGGCCCGAGCCGGGGGTGAGGGCGCCGGAGAGCCGGGCGTACAGCCCGTCCGGGCCGGCGAGTTCGGCGAGACGGCGGTCGGTTGCGCGGAGGCAGACACCGCAGCCGAAGTGATCGAGTTCCGACTCCCAGAGGTTCCGGCCGCAGGCGGTGCAGCGGGGCGTGTCCGTGTCCATGGTCGTGCTCCGTTCGACGTGCGGGCGGTTCAGTGGCGGCGGGCGGGCGGCCAGTAGGGGCTCTGCCAGGCGGGCCGGTCGGTTGTGCGGGAGGGCTGCGGCGGGGCGAGCGCGAATTCATCGGGGCCGCTGCCGGCTGCCGCCCTGGCGGCTTCGGCGAGTTGCTGCATGGCCCGTCCGGCGTTCTCCATGACGGGTCGCATCGCCGCGGCCATCCGGGTCAGGTACTCCCGGATCGGCCCCACGAACTCGTCGATGACGGCTTGCGCTTCGGCGCGGGCGAGGTGCGTGTGCGGTCCATCGAGACCCGCGGCGGCTTCGTCGACGGCGTCTCCGGCTTCGAAGCTGTCGAGGCCGTGGTTGGCGATGAGCCGGCCGATCAGGTACAGGCGGGCGGCATGCCGGGCGCGCGGCTCGTCGTCCGCCACCGGCCCGCAGCGCATGGCGTCGGGGCTGACGAACGGGTCGCCGAGTGCGGCGTCGATCTGGTCGAGGATGCGGTCGGTGCCGGTCACGGGGTGACTCCCTCGGTCTTGATCAGGACTCCGTTGGGTCCGCGCCGGTAGGTGCGGGCCTGGTTCTTGGCGAGCTTGTTCTCGACCTCCAGGCCGAGGTCGATACCGGTCATCTCGGCGATGGCGACGAGGTAGAGGAGGACGTCGGCCAGTTCCTCGCCGAAGTCGGGGAGGCCCTTGTGCCAGGCGGCGAACGCCTCGCCGAGTTCGCCGGTGAGCAGGCCGAACTCCAGCGGCACGTCGGTGGTGTTGAAGCCCTTGGCGATCTTGTTTTGCCATGCGGCGGACTGGATGGCGCGGAGGGTGAGGGCGCCGTCCGCGTCGACGTGCCCGATGGCGATGTCCAGTCCGGCGGCGGTCCCGGAGTGGACGAGGGCCGTGTCGTCGCGGCGGGAGGCGCGGGCCGCGGCGTGGGCGCGGTCCCGCTCGGCGACGAGGCGGGAGCGGAGGGCGGGCGGCGGCGCTGTGGGCCCGTCTGCCGCGCCCCGAGGCTCTGTACGCCCCTGTGACGCGTTGGGACGCGCCTCTGCAGCCTGAGTCTCGCCTGAGCGCTTCTCGGCGCCCTGAGGCCCGTTGTGGCCGTTTCCCGGGCCATGATTCGGGGTGAGAGAAGATGCCGTCACCGTCCATCAGTCCCTTCTGGTGTGTTTCGTGGCGGTTCGAGGCCGAGTTGGGCGGCGGCAAGGTCGATCGCCTCGCGGATCGACAACTCGCCGTCGGACGCCGCGCGCAGAGCGAGCGCCCGCACATGCAGGTCCTCGGCGATCCGCTGCTGCTCCGGCGTCAGGGCATACGGCCCGCTACGCCGATGCGGCGCGGGCTTCCGCGACGGGCCCCAGCGGTCGACGTCGGACGTCACAACGCCCCCTTCGGGTCGCTGTTGAGTTCGATCTCGTCCAGACGCATCAGCCCTCGCCTCAGCGCCACCACCACCGCATGCGTCCGGTCCTGGGCGCCCAAGTGCCGGTAAGCCCGATCCAGCAGGTCGTTCACCGAGTTCGTGGAGATGCCCATCCGTCTCGCGATCCCCACGTTCGTGCGACCCGCGGCGGCATGGCGGAGCGCCTCAAGCTGGCGACGGGTGATCCGGGTACGCAGCACCGCGGGCCTGCGCTCGTACACACCAGCCATCGCGGCACCGCGCACCGGGGCCGTCACTGTCCGCCTCCGATCGCGCGGGCCACCGCGAGGGCGTCGACGACGCTCGGGTTGGTCTCCGGGATCGGCCGCCCGCGGACGTCCTCGCACGCATCGCAGAAGCGGGCGATCTTCCGCAGCCACACGGCGAGCGGCTCGCGGGCACGCACCAGGCCGGCCACGGCAGGAGTGGCGGTCACGGCGCCGCCGAACTGTGCCGACTCCAGCACCTCAGCCGCGGCGCGCAGTTCGGCCGCCGCGGTCACGACGCCTCCCCGTTCGCCAGGCGCAGCAGCACCGCTCCGTGGCAGTGGTCGGGCTCGCCGGGCTCGGGCAGCGGGCACCAGCACGCCAGGTCCCGGCCGTACAGGAGTTGGCCGACGAGGGCCCGCAACTCCGCCTGGCCTGGGGCGGCCAGCCACGCCCTGAACCAGACGCACGCGATGCGCCGGGCGTCCACGCTGCTGGCCCTGGTGGCGATCACCCCGCCGCG
This sequence comes from Streptomyces sp. CNP082, assembly GCF_059570535.1. Taxonomy (NCBI): domain Bacteria; kingdom Bacillati; phylum Actinomycetota; class Actinomycetes; order Kitasatosporales; family Streptomycetaceae; genus Streptomyces; species Streptomyces sp. CNP082. Next base: position 36,299 of record NZ_JCANSZ010000030.1, on the reverse strand, counting down.
GTCGTCCAGCACCGCGAAGCCCTCGGTGCCGCGGTCCACGACGCGGAAGGGGTTCCCGAAGCGGGTGCGGCGGCCGACGTAGCGGGCGCCCTCGGGCATGCGCCACCCGCGGGAGCGGCGGCGCTGGATTCGGGTCGGCATGCGGGTCTCCTTCGGGGTCGGGGTTGTGTGCGGCTGGGTTGGCGGGGTGGTCACGCGGCGTCCCGGAGTTCGGCGCTCCACCGCCAAGCGGTGCGCTCGGCGACCTCGAGGCGGTCAGCGACGACACGGATCGACACGCCGCGGGCGAGGAGCCGCCGCCCGGCCGCGCGGCGCTCCGCGCGGGACAGGACCGCGGGGGCGGTCGGCTCGTTCACCGCCCGGTCGACGAGCACGTCGTCGAAGTGCTCGATCACGACGCCTCCCGGGCTTCGGCGAGTCGGGCGGGGTGGACGGCGCCGTCACGGAGCGGCATGCCGTCGAGGTGGCACTCGACGCCCGGCTCGACCTGGCACAGCGGGCAGCAGGCGACCGACCGCACCCACGCCGAGATCCGAGCCGGGTGAGGCAGCGGCAGTTGGCGGGAGCTGGTCTTCGTCACGCACGGCCGGTGCTCTCGGGCGGCACACCACGGGCAGGGCACCGCGCGGGCCGGATGCTGCCGGGCCCGCAGCATGTGGCGCAGGTCGTCGGGCATCGGGGCGGAGTAGCGGCGAGTCACGAGCGGGCTCCTTCGTCGACGATCTCGGCGTCGTGGATGTCGTCCTCGGGGTCGGCTTCGCGAGCGAGGTGGCGGGCGGCCATGGCACGCACCCGCGCCTCCTCGGCGGCCCGCTCCTCGGGTGTCGGTTCCGGGATGCCCTCCGCGGCCCGGACGCGGGCACGGTGGGGCCTGCCGCGCTCCTGGCCGAGCGGGCGCTTGTCGCTGCCGCCCGAGGTCTTGCAGCGACGGCCGACCGCAGCGCGGCACGCCGGCACCGGGCACACCACGCCCAGCGGGCCGGCGCGGCGCACCACCTCGCGGGCGGTCTCCTCGTCGGAGTCCGGCACAGGGCGGCCGACGCCGGCGAGCGCCTGGGCCACGTCCGGGTGCGGGCCACCGGTAAGCGCGGGCCGCTCGGTCGGGGCGGGCACCTGGCCGGAGGCGATCGCGGCGACCTGGCCGCGCAGACTGGCCAGGTACTCGGGCACCGTCTCGTCGCCGACAGGCTGGTACTGGAAGTTCTCCAACCTGCCGTTGCGGATCTTCGTGCGGAGGGTGCGGACGTGGTGCGGCAGGATCCACAGCTTCGCGTCAGGATCCTTCGGCGGCGTCGAGTAGTAGATCGCGACCGCGGCCTTCGCGTCGTCGTCGAGCGGCACGTCACTGAGGGCCGAGGCCCAGGCGATCGCGGCGCCCTGGCTGGGCTTGCGGTTGTCGAACATGGCGCAGTGGCCGAGGAGTTCGGCGGCCTCTCGCGGGTTCATGCGGAATCTCCGGTGTCGGTGGAGTCAAAGGAGGCGGCGACGGCGGCCCAGCCGGCAAGGTTCGTGTCCGGGCCGGGGAGCGGCTGACCGGGGAGCGCGAGGACGTTCGTCGGCAGCGCCGAGTTCATGGCGCCATTGACGAAGCTGGCGATGGCGGAGGGGTCGGCGCCCTTGCGCATCCACTGGGCGAGGCCGCGGCGGATGTCGTCGGGGTCGATGTCCTCGGCGAGGAGCTTCTTGATCTGCTTGCCGACGCGGCCGACGACGTTGCCGGGCGGTCGCTTAGCGCAGCGCTCCAGCCATTCGCCGACGATCGTGCTGGCGTCTACGGGCTGAGCCTCAGCAGGCGCATGTTCAGTCGCACCGACGAAGTCGGTGGGTTCCACGACGACCAGCTCGCCTCGCCCGCCCGACCCGCCCGAAGGCTCTTCTTCTGGGGTAGGGGTAGGGGCAGGGGCAGGGGAACGCGCGTGTGACGTGCCCGCGCGCCCGCGCGTTGAGGGTTTCGGACCCCCCTCGGGAAGGGTTTCGGAGGGGGTTGCCGAAGGGGTTCCGGAGGGGGTTACGGAACCCCTTCCGGAGGGGTCGTCGTCGGGGCTGCCGAACGCCTTCCGGAGGGTGTCGATGCAGTCGGAAACCTGCTGCCAGATCGACGGCCCCTGACCCCCGTTGCGGAGTTTCGTCGGCTCGCCGCTCAACTCCTCCAGCGGGATGCGGTCCATCTCGGCGAGGAGAGCCCGCTGTAGCCGGCGCGACGTCATCTCCAGCGCGCCGGACACCATCGCGCCCATGACCTTCGGCATGCGCCACACGCCGTCGTTGCGGACGAAGGAACGGATCAGGAGTTCTTCCGTGTCCTCGTCCACGACGACGAAGCGGGCGTCCTCCAGGTCGGCGATGCGCTTCTCCAACTCGGCGACCGTGAGACCGCGAGCCTTGCGCGCCCACCGCCGGAGGGTGAGGTCGAGCAGGCCGGCGTGGTTCAGGTTCGGCTGGGAGATCAGGAACAGGTAGAGGCGCTGCGCCCGCTCGTCCAGCGCCAGGAAGTCCGGGTCCTCCCAGATGGAGGTGAGGATCCTGCCGTGGCCACGTGCCATGAGCTGCTTCTTTCTGACGATTCGGATTGAGGTCAGCAGGCGCCGGTCATCGGCTGGCCTTCTTGTTGAGGTACGGCTTGTGCTCCTTCAGGAGCCGGTCCTCAAGTCGGTAGGCGTGCTCGCGGTCGCGAGCCGGATGTGCCTGCCAGCGGACGAAGTTCTTGCCTTCGCGCTGGTGGGCTGCCATGCGGGTGCGGAATGCGTCGGTGGAGCCGACGTAACAGGGCTCGTTCGAGGCGTCGAAGAGCACGTAGACCACGGCCAGCCCGCCCTTCGGGGCAGCCGACTTCTCGTCGAGCGGGTACTCGCCCACCCAACTGCCTTGAGGGCCGTTGGGCAGATGACGCGCCAGGTAGGGCAGCGCCTTCCACTTGATGTCGATGTGCTCGTCCCACCGGGTCTTCCGCCCGACGAATCCCAGAGCGCTGTAGCGGGCGTAGATAGCGACGAGGTGGTGCAGGGTGATCTCGCCTGCGCGCAAGGCGACACCAATCCGGTGCAGCACTTGGTGCTCGGCTTCGTGTCGGGCGGCCTCCAGCTTGAATTCCTTCTCTCGAAGGAGTTCGACGTGCTGGAGGCTGTCGGTGATCGACCGCCCGACGTCGCCTCCGATGTGCTCGGCGAGTTCACCGAGGCCGCTCTCGGCGGTGTGTCCGTCGTTCACGCCGCCTCCCGGTCCCGCGGCGCCCCCGGCCCCGGCTGCGGCTGCTCACGCCCGGCGAGGGCCCACGGCGCATGCCGGTCGCACCTGATTCCGCAGGCGTACAGCCGCGCCCGTTCGAGCCCGTGGGGGAACCACGGCATCCCGCACGGCGGGGTCCGGCGCCGGGCGCTCACGCCGCACCTGCCTGCGTCGTCCACTTCGCCCGCCGGCGCCGCGCCTTGTCGTCCTCCCGCGCCTGCGCGCAGAGTTCGTCGACCGGCTCGCCTTTGGCGACGTGCCGGCGGTAGGCGGCGTCGGTGCCGCAGGGTGCGAGCTTGCGTCCGCCTCCGTGGCGCCGGCCGGACTGCCGTGCTTGGCGGCGGAGGATGGTGGCGCGCTGCCTCTCGTCCAGCCCGCCCCAGATGCCGTACTCCTGGCGGGTCGCCAGCGCGAAGGACAGGCAGGCGCCACGCACGGGGCAGATGCCGCAGACGGCCTTCGCTGCCGCGGACTGCGCCCGGTCGGCGACCGGGAAGTGAAGCTCCGGATCCTCATCGCGGCAGGCGGCGGCCATGCGCCAGTCGTTGCCGCTCACGCCGCCTGCTCCGTGTCGTGCTGGGTGAGCCCGCTGCGGTTGATGGCGGTGTCGAGGGTGTTGCGCTGGACACCAAGGCGGTCGGCGGCCTGTGCGCGGGTGTAGCCCTGGGTTCGGATCAGCCACAGCGCGTCTTCGACGAGGGAGACGGACCGGGGGGTGGCCTCTCCCTGGTCTGGCTGGGCGTCGGGGTCTTCGATGCGGTCGTCGTCCCATGCCGCGGGGGGCGACCACTTGTTGCGGCGTGCCCAGCGGCGTGACCGTTCGGCGGCTGCCTTGGTGACGCCGTGGTTCTCGGGGCGTTCGTCCCAGAGGCGGTCGTAGGTGCGGGTTACCGCGGCGGCGGTGGTGGCGTAGAGCCGCGGCTGGCGGAGCAGCCGGCTGACGGTGGCGCTGGCGAGTCCGGCGTGGGGGGCGAGGGCGGACATGGGCCAGCCGATGGCGGCGAGGGCTTGGAGGCGCCGGTGTGTGCCGGTGGCGTCGACGATGCCGGGGGTGGCGGTGTCGGGTTTGATGGCGAGGATCTTGTCGGCGGTCTCGCGGGTGGCTCGCTTCTTGACGGGCCGGCCGGGTCCCGCGGGGTAGAGGAAGCCGCCGACGGTCGCCGGGTACAGTCCGGCGATCTCCGCTACGCGGGTGAAGGAGATGCCGTGGTCGCGGAGCATGAGGAGGTGCCGGCGGATGGGTTCGGCGTCGACGAAGGGCTGCCAGGTGCCGTATGCCGTCTTGCGGTAGCGGCGATTCTGGTAGTCGCGGTAGTTCTGGCGGCACGCCTGGCATTTGCAGCCGTGGTACTTGTGCCGGGAGAGGCTGCCGTGCGGGGGCAGCGGTTTCGCGGGGGTGGTCACAGCTCCTCCTTCCGGGGCTGGGTGTTGCGCCGCCTGGCGGTGCGCCGCATCCGGCGGTCCATGGCGCGGGTCCAGTCGTCGTCGCCGACGGGGGTGGTGTCGGCGGGGGTGGGCTCGGGCGGCGGCCCGAGGGCGTTGAAGAGGCGGTCGAGTCCGCGGTCGACGGCCTGCGCGGCGGCGTCTTCCGGGGTGGTGTCGGCCCGCTCCCGCTGGATGTCGCCGAGTTCGCGGCCGGCGCGGCGGATGCAGTGGACTGCCGCGGCGGCGAGCAGGGCCGCCAGCGCCAGCGCGGTGATGGCGTAGGGGGTCATGCCTCGATCACCTCCACGGGGATGCCTGCGCGCTTCGCGAGGCGGATGCAGCCGCGGGTGCCGTAGCTGGCGCCGTGGGGGACGGCGAGCATCCGGTCGGGCCGCGGCGTCTTGGCGACCATGAGTGCGTTGCGGCGGGGCCCGGCGCCGGGGCAGTAGGTGTCCAGCAGGCCGGGGTGGTGGATGTCGCCGCGCTTCTTCCACCGACGGTGGCGGCGGCCGGAGAGTGGTCCGTCGTCGGGGCATTCGGGGCCGCAGTGGTCCCAGTCGGCGGGCATGGGGTCGGCGGTGACGCGGCAGAGTTCGCCGTTGAGGCTGATGAACTCGGCGGCGGCTTGGTCGGCGGAGGTGTCGCCGGGGCAGTCGCCGTGCCGGACGATCAGGTCGCGCGGGCCGATCTCCGCGGCGATGTCGAAGATGCGGGCGCCGACGATGCCGGGCTTCGGGAGCGCGCGGGCGCCGGAGAAGAGGAGCACGAACGGGGTCATCACGCCGCCCTCCCCTGCTGTGCCGCCCGCGTCCCGCGCCACGTCCGCACCCCGCTGTGCCTGGTGGTGGGTCGGTCGCTGGCGGCCCAGCCGGCGGTACGGATGTAGCCGTCGGCGGCCAACAACTCCATGAACCGGCCCCAGTGCGCGCGGGGGTTGGGCGGGTCGGGGAGCTGGTGCTCGTCGGCGATCTCGTAGCAGGTGAAGGTGCGGCCGGACTGTGCGGCGTCTATGTACGCCTGGCGGACCTTGTCGGCCCACGTGTCGAAGTCGTCCGCTTCGGGGACTTCGGCGCCGGTGATGTCCTGCTGCCCGGGGCCGGGCTGGCGGCGGGCGGTCACCGTTCGGCCCTCGCGGTGAGCGTGCCGCTGGAGCGTCCCGGGGTGCGGCCGAGGATGCGGCGGAAGGTGTCCCCGATGGCCGCGTACAGCTCGTCGTGGAGATGCTGCCGGACGGTGTCGGTGAGGTCGTCGCCGGTGGCGATGTGCACGGCGAGTTCGATGGTGCCGTCGGGCAGGCCGTAGGCGTATGCGGGTCCGGCGACGAGGTCGTGGATCTCGACCGCGTGCAGCCACAGGTCGGTCGTCAGCGGGCGAGGGGTCTCAGTCATGGCGGTGTGATCTCCTTGTGTGGTGGGCCGTCCTGCTCGATTTGGGCGGGCAGGACGGCCCGCGGGGTCAGGCGGTGGTGTCGGGGCGCAGGCCGAGGTTGGGGATTTCGCCGCCGTGATTGGCGACGGCATCCCACAGGCGCTGCCGGGCTCGGACGCTGGTCGAGCCGTGGTCGAGGAACCCGGCCCGGATGTCGTCCAGGGGTGCGGCCCAGTCCGCGAGTGACGCGGCGTCGCGTGCGGCCTGTGCTGCGGCCCGCTCGTCGGGGAAGTTGGCAATCACCACGCCGTGCGAGAGGCCGAGCGACCAGCGGTGGGGGTTGCCGACGGAGACGTTGTCCGGCTTTTCGAAGACGAAGAGGTTCGGTGCGGCCTCGGTGGCGGTCACCGTCTCCGGGCCTTCCTGGCAGTGGATGACGAGGTTCACGGGGGACATCAGTTGCCACCTTCCGACTGAGCGGTCTCGTCGTCGGCCGCGTCGTCGCCGAGCTGCACGCTGTAGTCGGCCGCCGGCGTCGGCGCGGTGAGGGCGGCGACGGACAGCGGGGCCCGCGCGGGGACGACCTCGGCGTGGACGGTGCCCTCCAGCTCTTCTGCGACGTAGGGCATGCCGTGGAGGGCGTCGGAGGCGATGAGGCGGGAGAGTTCGCCGGTGGCGCGGGCGACGAGCATCGCCTGCGGCTGCTTCTTCCACTGGTCCTTGCTGGTGAGGCCGAGCTGAGCGGCGCGCTCGATGGTCCACTCGACGGTCTGCCACGTCTCGGAGCCCTTGCGGCGACCGCGCATGACGCAGCGGGCCGGGGTGGACTCGACGAGTTCGATTTCGTGGCCCTGCTTCTGGACGACGGCGCGCATGGCGTGCGCCCGCAGCGCCGGGGTTCCCTGGATGACGTCGATGCTCTTGAGCGTCGCCATGGGCTTCATGCCGAGTTCGGCGCCGGCGAGGATCGCCGCGGTGATGTCGCCGGGCTTCCCGCGCAGCGACTGCGGCACGAAGCTGGTCTGCGCCAGCTTCTCGGCCATCTTGTAGGCGAGGTCTGCTTCCTGCGCCCACACCATCAGCGCGGTGGTGCCGCGCGACGGCTCGGGCGCCGTCGGCTGCTGCGCCGGGGCCGCGGCCTGCTCGCGGTGGGCGAGTTCGTTGCTGGTCATCGGATGTACTCCTCTGCTTGGCGGGTGGTGTCCCAGGGCGGCATGCCGATCTCCGGGATTTCGGTGACGGGCCCGGTCCAGTCGGGCCACGTGTCGGTGGCGAGGCAGTCGGCGTAGATGCGCAGTGCCCGGCTGTTGCGGGCTCGGCCGATGGCGCGGTCCGGCTCGTGCAGTTCCCGCACGGTGATCAGGTGGGGCGGGGTCTTGGACACGAAGACGAAGAGGAAGCGGACCGTCTCGGGCTTCAGCACGATGCGGATGCCGTCGGTGTAGAGGGCGTCCTGCTGGTGGTACGAGTAGTCGCGGATCGCGCGGGACACGGCCGCGGGACTCGCGTCCTTCGTCGTCTTCAGGTCGACGGCGAGGAGCAGGCCGGGTAGCGGCTTCAGCCAGTCCGGGCGCACCCGGCAGCGGACGCCGGTGTCCGGGTCGGTCCAGTAGAGGGTGCGCTCCGCGATGCCGGTGCCGGGCGCGAAGAGCGGCCCGGCTTGTTCGTGGCGCCGGATGGCTTCGGCCATCGCGTCGACCTGGTCGCGCTCCTTCGGCAGGAGGGGCACCTTGCCGGCGTCGTAGGCGGTGTCGCGGTCAGCGCGTGCGGCGACCGTCTTGTAGTCCGGGTGCTTGATCTCGACGATCTCGTGGCCCTCGCCGAGCACCGCGGCGTGGACCGCGTTGCCGAGGTCGAACTCCCGCTTCGGCGGCCGGGGGTTGTCGCGGTCGTACTTGAACTGCGCCGGGCACCCGGGGTCGAGGAGCGCGCGCAGGCCGGTGGACGAGATCGACGACGTGTCGGCGTGGTAGTCCTCGATCGGCAGGTCGTCGACGACCTTCGCGTCGGTCTCCGGCGGCGCGACGGCGGTCATGCGGCACGCTCCACGGCGGGTTTGCCGACGACGGCGTCGAGCTGCTTACGCTCCAGGTAGCGCCGGTTCCGGTCGTTGGCGCACGGTCGACAGACGCGCCGACCGTTCGGTGCAGGCTCGGGGAGCACGTGGCCACGCGAGCAGGTCGCCTTGGCGTAATGGGCGCGGCGAGAGTTCTCCTTGTGTGTGACCGCTTCAAGGTGGCCCGGGTTCACGCACGGGCGGTTGCGGCACAGGTGGTCCGGCTCCAGGCCGTTCGGTACGGGGCCGAAGGTGATCTCGTAGGCGTAGTCATGCGCTTTGCGCTGACGCTCTCCATCCCAGAAGCGGCCATACCGCTTCTGGTCGACCGAGTTGAGCCAAGGCCAGCAGCGACCGAGTTCGGGCCGATGCGTAGGAACGGGCCCGCTCTTGTTGACCTTCTCCCAGAAGCGTTCCTCGGCGGACTTGGCGTCGGGTCGATAGGTCATCGGGTTGCCGTGCTTCTGCCAGCGGGCGTAGTGCTTCGTGCACCACGTCCGGCAGTACGCGGGCTTCTCGCAGCGGTCGATGGAGCAACGCGGCTTCATCGAGCACCACCACCAGTGACGGCGTCGTATACCGCCTTGCACCACCGTGCGTCGACGAGGGCCTGGTGGCCGTCGTCGCCCGGCGGCTCGACACCGACCGCACGGGACAGGTCGCGGGACTTCCACGGGAAAGCGACCGGCTCAAGTTCGCCATACTCCGGCTCCGGCACGCTGATGGGGCGGCCGTAGGTGCCCGCCAGCCAGCCGGCGGCGAGCGTCGCGACGTCGACGGTGCGGTAGTGCCAGACGACGCGGCGGCTGTGGGCGTGGAGGAGCTTCTTGAGGAAGGCGTCATCGAAGGCCGGGTTGGAGCCGACGATCACGGTGTCGTTCAGCGTCTCCTGCAAGTCGAACAGGAACTCGGGGAGGCTCAGCCCGAACGGCCAGCCCTCTCCGGACACGGGCAGGGTGACGGCCTCCCAACCCGAGGGCACGGCGAACCGCTCCTCGTACCGCCCGATCTTCAGCGCCTCGGGGTCGGCGTTGGTGAGGTCCGGGCGGACCTGCCAGAGCCATTCGCGCTCGTAGCCGTCGGGCTCGCGACGGATGACGGCGACCTCCCACACGTCCCCGAAGCGGGGGTCGAGGTGGGTCGTCTCGGTGTCGACGAAGGCGAGTGCGGTCATCAGAACGGCACCGCCTCGGTGCGCCGGCGCCACAGCGGGATGCGGATCCCGGCCGGGTTCCAGCAGTCGCAGATGTCGATCTCGGGGTCGCTGGTGACGGCGCCGTCCTCACGGACGGTGCCGCCGTACTCCAGGCCGCCGGCTCCGGCGCAGTCCCAGCAGTCCGGGTCAGGCCCGCGGTGGATGTAGATGGCGCGCTGGTACAACTCCGCCATCCAGCGGCCGATGGTGATCGTGCGGTGCATGTCCTGCTCTCCTTGCGGACGCGTTGATCTTGGGTGGGTGTGTGGCTGGGTGGGTTTCAGGTCCGGCTGGTTGGCGCCCGGAGCGGGATTCGAACCCGCACTGGGGCCGCTTTTAAGGCGGCTGCGTCTGCCTGTTGCGCGATCCGGGCGGGGGCTCATGCGGCGACCCCGTCGGCGAAGAGCTGTAGCTGCTCGGTGATCGCCTGCTGGCTGGCGGGCGCGGGTGTTTCAACGCTGTCGCTCGCGCCGTGCTCCTGGCCGCCGTCGAGGCGCTGGCGGGCGAGCTTGGGGTAGACGGCTTCTTCGATGGCGCGCCACACCAGCCCGCGGGATGGGTCCTCCGGAGCCTTCGGCTCGCCCCGGTTGCCGAGGACAGTGGAGACCGTGTCGCCCACGGGGGCCCGGTTGCGGTTGGCGAGGATGACGGTGGGCGTGCCGTGGCCGGGGATGTAGCACCCGGACGAGTCGATGATCCACTGCATGTCGTGTCGGCTCAGGTACTGCTCGACGTACCGCTTGCCGAACTCGCGCTTCATGAACGAGTTGGCGGTGAGCTGCGCGCACCAGCCGCCCGGCAGGAGCAGGTCGTTCGACAGGGCGTGGAACGGCAGGGACAGGGCGTACTTCATGTGGCACACCTCTGGGTACGCCGCCCGTACCGCGTCCCGCTGCTCGGTCGTCTTCGGCGTCACGTAGGGCGGGTTGGCGATGACCGCGTGGTAGTGGCCGCGCTGAAGCAGCGGCTCGTCTCGGTTGAGCAGCGCGTCGGCCGCGGCGACCTGCACGGGCCAGTCGGGGGCGGCCTCGTTGAGGCCGGCGAGGTGGCGGGCCATGGCGACGAGCCGCAGCCGGGCGATGAGCGCCGCGTAGGGGTCGAGGTCGACACCGTGCACCGTGTGCAGGGCCCGCTCCACGCTGGCCGGAGTAGCCGCGGTGCTGTCGCCGGGCGCCCAGGTGGCGGCGCGGGCGAGGGCTTCGATGAGGATGTGTCCGGTGCCGCACGACGGGTCGATCACGCGGAAGCCGTCGAGGGTGCCGTGTGCGTCAAGGGCGGGCAGCCAGGCGAGGGCGAGGAGCAGGTCGGTGATGTAGCGGGGGGTCTGTGCGAGCGCGCGATGCTTGCGGGACTCCTCGGACAGGGCCTGGTAGGCGTTGCCCAGCAGGTAGCCGCGCGGCCGGTGCACGGGGTCCGCGGGCGGGTGTTCGGCCCACAGGTCGCGGATGACTTCGGCGTCGGCGTCGCTGATGTTCTGCTCCCACAGGGCTACCGCCCCGGGGTCGGTGAAGGCGTTGAGAGCCGGGTGGGTGTCGGTGAGCCGCTTCAGGCCGTCGCGGATCCCGGCGGCGTCCGCGGCCGGGCGGGCGCCGGCTGCGATCTGGTGGCTGTCGGCCCACCAGAGGACTGCGCCTGCGTGGACCCAGGCGACCGCGGCGCGGTGCCCGATGTCCCGGGCCAGCCGGTCGACGATCCTCCCGGCGGCCTTGTCGGCGGCGGTCGGGAAGCCGGCGTGTCCGCGCTGGGCGGGGGTCCCGGGGCCGGCCGGAGTGTCACCCGCGACCGCGTCGGCGGGCTCGTAGCCGGTGTCGCCGATGACGGGGCACAGCGGCTCCCCGTCGAGGTGGGCGTGGTCCGGGATGGGCCCCCACCGGTAGTCCCAGGTCGTCGGGTGCTCGGCGCGGGCCGGCTCCCCGCACTCGGGGCAGGTGATCTCGATGCTCATGGCGGTCCTCCTCTCGGTTGTGTGGCTGGGTGGGCTCTGGCGTCCGGGCCCAGGTGTCACCGGACGCCAGAGCCCCGTCTCAGGCGGCGCCGGGCTGGGCGGTGGGCAGCGCGACGGTGTCGTCGTCGGCGGCCGACCCGAAGTGCCCGCGTCGCGCGGCCTCGGCGAGCGGCATGACCGCCACGGGCCCGTTGACGGTGCGCACGCCGTGGGGCGCGGTCGCCCGGTCGTCGGGGGCGGTGTCGTCGCGGACCATCGGCGGCACGTCGATCGCACCCAGCCGGGCGAGTTCGGCCTCGGCGGCGGCGGCCCGCTTCTCGGCGCCGGCGGTGGACGCGGGGGAAGGGGAGAGTGGTCACGCCCTGACCTCCCACTCGGCGCAAGCGGCCTCCAGCGCGTCGGCGTGCTCCCAGGAGTCGCCGATGATCCCGCCGTCCCAGCCGCGCCACGCCTCGAAGTTGGACGGGCCCCCGGGCTTGATCTCGTGAGCGATGACCTTGCGGGCGACGTCAACGACGGCGGCCGGGCTCGCGAAGCCGTACACCGGCAGCGTCGTCGGGTACCGGTTGGAACCGTCGTCGTTCAGGGCGGCGAACTCCCACGACGGGCCACGCTCGGGGCCGCCTTCCTCCAGGCCCGTGTGCCACTCCCAGGTGAGGATCAGCCCGTGCCGCCATCCGGGGGCCTCAAGGGTGATGACGGCGTTGAGGTAGCAGTACTGGCCGCGGGTCTCGGCGTCGGACGTCCAGTAGTCGGTGGCCTCCACCCCTGCGGTAGTGAGGGCGTCGGTCACGGCGGTCACGTAGGCGTCATGCGGAAGGGCGTTCATCGTGTACTCCGTTCGGGCTGAGGGTCTGGGGTGTGGGCGGCGGTGCGCCGGTAGCGGCGGTAGCGGCGGTAGCCGAGCGCGAGGACCGCGACGCACGCGGCGGCGTAGGCGGGCGGCGTAGGCGATCAGGGCGGCGGTCACGTCATGCACCACCCGGAGTCGCAGGCGCCGTCGCCCTCGTCGAACATGGGCAGCAGGTCGACGCCGTCCGGGATCGCCTCGCGGAGCGGCTTGTTGAACCGCGTGAGGTACACGTGGTCTTTGCCGAGTTCGTCACGCCGCCGATTGAGCAGCTCTTCGAGCTGGCACGACTTCTCGAAAAGCTCCGGCTCGTCACGCCGCTGGTCGTGCCAGGTCTCCGGCCGGTGGAACGGGCAGAAGAAGCACGACGACTTAGGCGGCACAGGCAGCCCCGCCTCGCGGATAATCCGCGCACAGTCGGTGCGGCGCAGCCCGAGGTCGAGCAGCGGGTAGGCGATGACCTCGTGTGGCTCGACGCGGCGGCTGTTCGCCCGGTGGATCTCGTCGACCGATATGCCGATGCCGATGACGGCCGGGTTGTCGGGGCTGGCGCCACGGCGCTTCAGCTCCCGCCCGATGGTCTTGATTTTGAAGTCGACCGTGCAGGACCGGGTACCGGGCGCCCCGTTGGACATGCGCACCGGGATAGGCAGCGACCGGGAGCCCTCACGGGTGAGGCGACCCCACAGGGTCTCCACACTGCCGTCCCGCTTCACGCGGTCGAGGACGACCAGTTCGATGCCGTGATCGGCGGCGAACGGGCGGGCGTACTCGTCGACGTACCGCAGCGTGGCGGGGTTCTCGGAGTCGTCCCCGACGTTGGCCATGAGGAACAGCGGGAAGTCGATGCGGCCCTGCGCGGCGAGCACGAGGAGCGCAGTGGACTGGACACCGCCGCCGAAGCTGACGGAACGAAGCGCGTTCACGACGCCACCTCCCCGCGCCGCGCCCGCACCTCGGCGATCGGCTGCGCCGCGGCGGCGACCTTCGCGTTCAGCGCGAGCCGCGCGTCGTAGGCGTCGAACGGCTCCGTCAGCCCGGCGTCCATGGACGCGGCGAAGTCGGCAGCGGCACGGCGCTTGGCGTTCACGGCCAGCGCGTCGGGCAGCAGCGCCTCCAGCCGCGCCAGGCGGGCGGTGAGGTCGGCGACCACCGCGGTCAGGTCGTCGTGCGCCGGGGCGGTCACGAGGCCGCCCCCGTCGGCTCGAAGCGCTCGATGTCCTCGCCGGTGAGCGCTTCCATCGCCATTGCGACGAGGTCGCGTGCGGCGTTGGCCGTGACTGCGTTGCCGAGGAGTTGGACGCAGGTGCGGTCGTCGTTGGGGGTGAGGATGTAGTCCGCCGGGAAGTCCATGAACGCCTGGTATTCGGCGACGGACAGCATCCGGAATCCGAGGTCGTCCACACTGTCCACGGGGCCGCCGTACAGAGCGGCGTGGCCTTCGACGGTGGTGACTGTGCTCAGCGGCTGCGCAGCGGGCCGGGCGTTGGAGTTGCTGAAGTACGGCAGCACCATGTCGGGTGCCATGACGACGCCGTGGTTCTTGCCGCCCGCGGTGACGGTGGCCAGCGGCTGCGTGACGTTCCGGTGCGAGGACGAGCCGCCGCGGAGTTCCACCATGTACGGGTGGACGGCGAGCCCGGTTTCGTTGCGGGTGGAGCAGGTACGCATCGGGGTGTCGATGCTCATGGGCTTCTTGCCGTCGCGGCCTTCGACGGGGACGAGGAACGGCTTGGCGAACTCGTCGAAGCCGGCACGGATGCGGCGCATCGTGTTGGGGGCGAGCGGGTCGAGTCCGGCGTCACCACGGTTCTTGATCGCAACGGCGGGCCGCTTCCAGTCGATGAGTTCGGCGGCGGCGCGGACGGGCACGGTCACGACGCTGTTGCGGCAAGCCGTCTGCGGGCAGCGCCACACGTACTGGTTGCGTGCGCCGTACTTGCCCCAGGGCTTGAGGGGATGGCACAGCTTGGTGGTCTTCCAGCCCTGGATGGCTCGCACCGGGCCGTGGGTGGCGCAGTGCGCCCAGGGCCGCAGCCACTTGTCGAAGTCGGGGGTGCGTCCGAGCGACTCGTGGGTGAAGAAGTCGTACTTGCGGTCGCGGGACTGGGCCGCGGGGTCGCCGAGGGCGGCGGCGTGCATGCTGTTGAGGTAGATGGCGCGGTGCCGGTAGCCCCACGCCTTCATGACGCCGAGCCAGGCGTCGTAGACGACGCCGCGGTTGTGCTTGGGGCCCCACCAGCGGGATTCGACGACGTTCTCGACGATGATGATCGGGTACTGGTGGGCTTCGGCGAAGCGGGGGACGTCCCACATGGTGGCGCGGGAGCGGATGGCGGCTTCGTCGGTGCCGTCGGGTGCGAACAGCCCGTCGTCCCACTCGCCGTGTTCGCGCCTGGTGCCCTTGGCGTTGGAGTGGTTGGTGCACTCGGGAGATGCCCACAGGATGTCGGTGCGAGGGTAGCGGCGGGGTTCGACTTGGGAGATGTCGGCGCAGTCGTGGTCGGTGTCGGGGTGGTTGGCCTGGTGGGTGTCGATGGCGTGCCGGGAGTGGTTGGCGGCCATCACGACCTTCATGCCGGGGATGCGGATGGCTCCTGTGCTGACGCCGCCAGCACCGCAGAACAGGTCGGTGAGCGTGCACGCGTGGTTGTCGTGGTGGTACATCACACGCCTCCCGCTGGCTCGTACCAGCGCCCATTGGCCGGCCCGTGCGCGACGAGCAGCCCGGCGCGGAGGAAGTCGTCGCGGTCACTCCGCGCGGTGGTGCCCTTCGGCGCCCCGAGCCCGCGGTTGACGGTCCGGATGTCGCCGGTGGTGACCGTCTTGCGGTCGCACAGCGCGGCCCACAGGCGGTGCTGGCGGGGGTTGAGGGCGTTCATCGGGACGCACCCCCGTCCCGGTCGGTGTAGAGGAACCGGAACAGGGCCTGCTGGAGGTCGACCATGTCGAAGGCGTTGTCCGGGCCGATCGGCGGGTACCCGTGCCGCTCAAGCACCTCGGCGACGTCGATCACGAGGCCGCGCGTGAACCGGGGGTCGTCGTCGGGCTCCGGCCGGATCGGGTAGTGGCGCTCGGTCATCACGCCACCTCCTGTACGGCTTGCTCGTCGTGTTCGCGGAGGGCGACGCGGACGGCGGTGACGCCGAGGGCGTAGCCCCACGCCTCCAGCTCGTCGGCCCGGCTGCGGGCATCGCGGGGCATGATCCGTTCGGTGATCTTCAGCGTCTTCAGGGAGCAGCCCGCGGCAGCGTCGATGACTGCCTGCCGGTGGCCTTCGCGGATCCGCGGGTACTCCTCCGGGTCACTGATGACCTTCGCGCGCCGCAGCGGGGCGAACGCGGGGTCGGACTCGGGGAGGTCCATCAGCCAGAAGCGGGCGATCATGAGTCCCCCTTCGGCGGCCGGGGGTAGCCCGGCGTGGGGTAGGCGGTGTCGCTGTCGGCGTCGAGGAAGGCGTGCATCTGGCTGAGGAACGCCGGCTTCTCGCCGGCGCGGGCGGCCTGCTTGTCGTGGAGGTCAGCGAGGACCGTCTCCAGCGGCACGTCGAGTGCGTCGATGCGGCGGGTCTGCGGGATGGCCATCACGACTCACCACCCGGGAACACCTCGGGGTGCGCGGCCTTCCAGTCGAGCCAGTTGCGCATCGGCTTGCCGCTACCGAGGGTGTGGGTGCGGTCCATGACCTGCTCCAGCGTCAGCGGGCCGCCGCTTGCCTCGTCCGGGTTCCGCTCGCGGATCGCCGGTGGCGGGGGGGACGAAGGTGGGCCCGTACTGCCACGACACCTGGCGGTAGCCCCAGTCGCCGGTGCCGTACTTGATGAACACCGTGGTGTTCCAGCCGGAGTCGACGTCCAGCGGTCGGCGGTCCATTTTCCGGGCGTAGCCCTCGTTACCGAACCAGTAGTGCCGGTGCTCCAGCAGGAACGACACCAGCATCTGCGACTCGGCGTCGGTGGGCCGCTCCATGCTGCCGAACGGCGGGCCCTTCAGGTGGTCGGGCCCGTCCGTGACGACGCCCAGGTACGCGGCGACGTAGAACCAGCGCGGGTTGAAGCTGCTGACGACCGGGATGCGGAGCTTCGTCAGCGGGTCGTGCTCGTCGGCGTCGACGCCGAACGGCCAGTCGGTGCTCATGCGTCGCTCCCTCGTCGGAGCCAGCGGAGGAGTGCGGCGATGGGCCGCGGGGGGCGCCGGGTGTCCAGCGCGTGGGCCAGGTCGGCTGCGGCAGCGTCGAGCAGCGGGGCGGGCGTGGCGTCGAGGGCGTCCATCAGGCACCGCCCTGCTCGTCGGCGCAGCGGAGGGAGGCGTCGACCATCCGGGAGTCGGAGTAGTGGTCGATCAGCAGCTCCCGCAGCGGGCCGCCGTCCGGCATCTCGTTCTCCAGGCGGCAGAGCTTGCGCAGCAGCTCCCTAAGGTGCGCCAGCTCGCCCGGGTACTCCTCGATGGAGGCGGCGTAGACCTTGGCCGACAGCTCGCCGATCTCGGCGAGGAGGGCAGCCGCGTCGCTGGAACGGACAGCGCCCGTCGCCTCGTACCGGGCCCGAATCTCCGTCAGTTGCTCGGGCGACAGCGGAAGCTCAGTCCATAGGTCGCGGGAGGTGCGGACCTCGGAGAGGAGCCGGGCCCGGCGGGGGTGGAGGTCAGCCACGGTCCCCACCCCCGTGGAGCACGTCGGCGAGGCGGGCGATGTCGTCCAGCAGCCCGGCGGGCATGGGGTCCCCGTAGCGGCGGTACTCCCGGTACGCGGCGAGCCTGGCGGTCAGTTCGGCCTTGACCGGCTGCCGGGCCTTCTCGTGCTCGTCGTGGACGGCGGCCTGCCAGTACACGTAGAACAGCTCGTCGCGGGCCTGACGCTGCTCCTCCTCGGTCAGCCGCTCCCAGGCGATCCGGCCGATGTCTTCACCGAACGCCTCGTCTACACCGTTCGCCTTGAGGTCGGTCTCGGACTCCTCCCACACGACCCGCCACAGCGGCGTGTGGTCCAGGTTCTCGGCGATCGCATCGAACTCCAGGTCACTCACCGGAACCACCGCCCGTCTGCTTCTGGTGCGGGCAGTCGGACGCGGGCTGCTTGCCGAAGCAGCGGCAGCAGCACCCCGGGTTCTGACACACCGGACACACCGGCGGCTTCGCCTCACCGCCCGTCTGGGCGGCGCGCGCCTCAGCGGCCATGGAGCGCACAGCGTCGGCGTCCTCGTCGCTGGTGATCCCGGCGGCCCGCAGCGTCGCGCACGGCCACAGTTCCCCGCCGCCGACGGTGTGCTCGCGGCTGCGGCACTCCGGCGGGTGCCCCTTGCAGAGCTTGGGGCGGCCACAGCAGCCGTGCGTGGGGTTCTCGGTCTTCGGGTGCAGGTCCAGCAGGGCCAGCCGCACACGCAGCAGCTCGTCCGCCGCCTCGTCCAGCACGGCGGCGCGGGAAGCGGCAGCCTCGGCGCGCAGGCGGTCGACCTCGCACCACGGGCACCCGCGGCTGTCGTCCGGCGCGCGGAGCCACGTCGGGTGGTCCGGGTCGTCGCACGAAGCCGAGACGCGGCCGTCTACGGCGCCAAGGTCCAGCGACCGGTACGCCGCCACCTCGGCACGCAGCGCGGGCACGTCCTCCGGGCCACCTTGAGCGGGGAGAGCGGCGAGGTTGTCAGGGCGGACAGCGCCACGGGCCACCTTGCTGGCGAGCACCCCGATCACGTCAGCCTGCTTCGCGTACTGCGGGCCGCGCGCCCGGTGCTCGCGCGCCTTCTTCACCAGCCAGGCGACGAACTCTTCCGTGAGGGTCGCCCGGATCTCCTCCAGCCGCTCCGGCTCGGGCTGGCGGGCGCTCACCGGGGACCACCCCGGAAGACACGCCGGATGCGCGCGGTCAGCTTGCGGTCGGCCTCGTCCTGCTGGGCCGTGCGGAAGTTCCTGGAGCTGTGGGCCGACGACCAACGCTGCGAACAGCGGGCGAAGTTGCGCTCGGCGGCGGCTCGATCAGGCTCGCCGTCAGCGGCGAGGAAGTCCGTGAGCGCGCGGTCGCCCTGGCCCGACGCGGCGTCCTTCCGGCGGACCTGCTCCAGCAGGAACCGGACCTGCGTGCGCAGGCGGTCGATCTCACACCAGGGGCAGGTGTGGGTGTCCTCGGAGTCGACAGCCCAGTCCGGGTGCACACCCTCCGGGCACTGCTGCGGGGTCAGGTCGTCGAGGGGTTCGGGTACGGGAGTTGCAGATGAGACCATGAGACTGGTCCACCTCTCTGTGATTCGGGATGCGGGTGGATCACGCGGCGTGAGCCGCAGTGGCCCCGGCTGCCGGTGTGTCAGAGCCCGGCGGTTGGGGCCGCATCGCCGCTCAAGCGGCGGAGGTGCGGCGGGGGCGCTTGAGGCCCGCGCGGCTCTTGCGGCCGGCCTGGTGGATCCGCTTCCGGTCGGCGGCACTGGTTACGATCCGGGCGCCCGGTGTGGATCTGATGCCGAGCTGCTTGATGCGCTGCCGGACGGTCGTGACGCTGATGTGGAGGACGTAGGCGGTCTCCTGGACCGTCATGTACTCCTGGTTGATGTCGGTGGGCGGTGTCGGTCGGCCGTACCTCTCGTACTTCGTGCCGGCCATGTCACTCCTTCGGGGAGTCGGTACTCGGTGGGGCGAGCAGTAGCTCGGTCTTTCCGGCTCCCAGTGCGGCCCTGAGTGCTGCGTACCTGCTGGGTCGCATCCGCCGGCGGGTGCCGTTTTCGAGGTGGCTCAGGTAGCGACGACTGATCCCGGCCTTCTCGGCAAGCTCCTCGGTGTCCAGTCCGAGGTCCATGCGCTTCTGCCGTATCGCGTCCCTGTCCACTTCGAAGAAGGGTTGGGGTCTGTGCATGGGTAGAAGCTAGCGGACTCTAGCGGCCATGTCTAGCGGTGGTTAGCAGGTAGTTTGGCGGGAGTTAGCGGAATGCAGCGGGCGAGTCACGCCAGGTGGGCTGATACGTTTAGGCCGAACCCAGGGGTGGACCTAGCTGGACCTAGCGGGTCCTGGCAGACTCTGTGACATGAGCACCCCCCGCGACCTGGACCGGCTGGCAAGAGCAGTGAAGACACGCCGCCTCGAACTAGGCCTCGGCGTCGAGCCGGCGGCACGCAAAGCAGGCATCAGCAAGGACACGTGGAAGAAAGTCGAGCCGGCCGACTACCCCGACACAGCCCCCCGCTCGGTCTGGGACCGCAGTTACGCGAAGATCGATCGCGCACTCGGGTGGGAGATCGGTAGCTGCACCGCCATCGCCGAGGGCGGCGAGCCCACGAAGGTGCGGCAGCCCGCAGCAGCTAGGCCCGCGCCCAGCAGTCCGGCACAGGAACCCGTCTTCCGTGACCCCCGCTACCAGGCGATCATCGATTCCTCGCTGCCTTACGAGGAGAAGGAGCGGATGATCCGCGACCTCGTGGAGGCCGATCTCCGCCGCGCCCGCGACTCCGAGCTACCCGGAGAGCGTGACGCCGGGTAACAGGCAGATTCAGCCATTTGGGGGGTTCACGCGCACAACCGCTTGCGGTAGCCACGTATCTAACACCTGGGACGGGTGGAGTTCTACGTGAGTCGCGGGGGTGGTGGCACGTGGCCGAGGTTCTATGGTTCGCGACGGCTTGGGTGCTGGGGTCGCTGGCGACCTTGGTGGTGATGCTCTACCGGAGGGTGGGCCGGGCCGAGAGGCGCGCATCCCTGGTCGGCGAGCAGTTGGCCGATCTGCGGCGGGACGTCGAGCGGGAGCGGCTGACTCGCCTGGTCCCCGTAAAGAACAACGGGGACCCCGGGCCGGACGAGCCGGACGACGGCAAGCGGCGCCTGCGGCTGGTCCCGCCCATCGGCCTGGGTATCGGCGCCGTCATCGCCGGCCGGCTGCGGCATACGTTCGAGACGCACACGGCGACCGCCACGACCGTCACGGCGACCGCGGCCGGCCTTGCCGCCGCGACCTTACTGTGGGGCGTGAGCACGGTCATCGACCCCGGCAGCGAGGAAGACCGGCCGGCCGCAGCACCGACGGCGCCGCACACCCCGAGCGAAGAAACGATTCCCCCCTCGCCCGCGCCAACCCCCTCACCGCGCCCGACGAACCCGCCAGCGTCGGGCAGCCCTTCGCCCACCTCATCGCCGACCGGCCCGGCGGATACCGGACCCATAGGCGAGCCCGGGCCGACGGAGCCGGCCGCGGTGAACGAGCCCACGCCAGCCGGCGACAGCGACAGCACCGCACCCGGCACGGAAGGCGGGGGCAGCGGGCAGCCCACGGACGGCGCTGTCGGCGGAAGCAGCGGCGGCACGGGGGGCGACGAGCCTCCGCCCGGCGATGACACCGGCGGCACGAACGGAGGCACCGACGGCGGGACCGACGCGGGCGGCCCCGCGACCGGAGGCGGCGATCCGCCCGAGGAGCCGGCGCCCGACGGCGGGCTGCTGTGCCTCACCGTCAACCTCAATCCGATCCTCCACATCGACGGCCTCTGCCTGCTGTAACTGCTCCATAATGGGAGACGAGTTGGGCAGTGACGTGCACGATCGAGGAATCGAGGGGCTGTATGCCTTCTGTCGAGATCCGCGGGGGCAGCATCCGTGTCAAGTGGTGGGGCGGCGAGTATCACCTCGATGACGAGGGCCGCCCCACGAAGCGGAAGAAGTACGAGTCCGCCTCCGGGCCCGCCCCGGGTGTGAGGTTCGAGTCCGAAGAGGAGGCCTACGACTTCGGGCTGGACCGCGAGCACGAGGTCCGTCACGGCAAGCACATTCGTCGCGCCGATGCCAAGACGCTCATGAAGGACTACTGCTGGATGTGGCACGAGGCGCAGCAACTGCGGCCCATGTCCATGGGCCGCTACGCCTCCCGGCTGCGAGCACGCATCGTGCCCTACTGGGGTGAGCATGCCGTGGGCGAGATCACCGCATGGGAGTACGAGGCGTGGAAGAACGGCTTGGATGCGGCCGTGACCAGGGGGGAACTATCGCAGCACTACGTCGATCAGTTGCTGGGCCTGTTCCGCATGCTGATGACGGACGCGGTGGTGAAGTACAAGCTGCGCCCCGAGTCTCCGGTGATCACGCAGCGACGGCGGGGAAAGTACCGGAAGAAGCGGCGCGAGTCGAAACGGCCGCAGGAGATGCGGGTGCTCCACCAGCTCGCCACCAACGCCTACACGGTGTGGGGCTTCGCCGGATGGACCTACATCTGGACGCTCGCCTTCACCGGCATGCGCCCGCCCGGGGAGACCTTCGGGATGCGGCGCGAGTTCGCCTCCGCGACCTGGCCGGCGAGTGACCCGGATGAGGAACGGCGCGGCGAGGCGGCCGAGCGATACGGTCCCGGCAGGATGCCGGCGCTGCGGGTGCAGTACCAGAGCCAGGTCGTCGACGGCGAGCGGGCCCTGGTGGGGCCGAAGTACGAGTCGCAGCGAACGCTGGTGCTGCCGCCTTTCCTGCATGAGATGCACTGCGCGCTGCTGGCGTCCCACGACAGCGAGTGGATGTTCGTGGGTAAGACGGGCGGGCAGATGACGTCGCAGTGGTACGAGGGCTACTGGTCGGCGATCCGGGACGGGTCGAAGGAGTGGAGCAAGCGGCGGGATCGGCTGCGGCCGGCGATCCCGGCGGTGAAGGAGATGGCGGGCAAGCGGATCTATCTGCTGAGGCACGGGCACCGGGAGTGGCTGGAGGAGGACGGGCACAGCCAGACGGCGATCGAGACGCGGATGGGGCATGAACTGGCGGGGGTGCGGGGGCTGTATTCGAACCTGACGCCGGGCATGGAGATCCGTATCATGGAGACGTTGCAGGAGCGCTGGGAGAAGTTCATGGGCTCCGAGGGGGACCAGTGGCAGCCCCCATTTCCCACCTCTCCCCCAGTGGATCACTGCGCCGAGGGTAATCCGCAGGTCAGGGCCAGATAGGGCCATCAACCACGGGCATGGTCGTGATGCTGCTCGCCCTCTGACTCCCCGGTGTCGTCCGTCACTTCAGGGGCCCGCACGTACCGGCCGGCGTCCCCGCTCCGTACGCTGACCTCATGGTGATCCCGCTCACGCTGCTGGCCTTCGCCGCCCTCATCGCCGCGGTCGCGCCCCGGCTGCTGACCCGCGCCGCGTGGGCGGACCGCGAGCCGGTGCTCGCGCTGTGGGTGTGGCAGTGCGTCGTCGCCGCCGTGCTGCTGTGCTGCGGTCTTGCCATGTCGCTGAGCGCCGCCGTGGCCTGGGCACAGGTGCACAGCGGGGTCTTCGCCCCGGCGCCGGCCGCGGTGCGGGACGCGTACGGCGGCACGACCGGCGCACCGTGGGCCGCGGCGCTCGCCGTGGCGCTGGCGGCGGGCGGGCTGTGGACGGCCGTGATGTTCGTACGCGAGGTGCGTACCGCACGCGCGCAGCGCCGCAGGCGCCGCGAGGAACTGCGCCGCCGGGCACCGCTGCTGCCCGGCGAGGACACCGGCACCGAGCGGCTGGTGGTGCTGGAGGGCGAGCGGCCGGACGCCTGGTGGCTGCCCGGCGGCCAGGCCGACCAGCTCATCATCACCACCGCCGCGTTGCGCCGGCTGAAGAAGCGCCAACTCGACGCGGTGCTCGCGCACGAGCTGGGGCACAGCCGGGCCCGCCACCACTGGCTGCAGCACTGCGCGGGCGCGCTCGCGGGCGTGCCGCGCATGCCGGTCTTCCGGGCGTTCTGCGACGAGGTGCACCGGCTGTGCGAGCTGGCCGCCGACGACGTCGCCTCGCGCCGGTTCGGACGGATGACGTTCGCCACCGCCCTGCTCGAACTCAACGAGGAGCGCGGCGTGTTCGCGCCCGGCCCCGGCCACGGCCACCACGCCCACGTCCCGCAGCGCGTCGACCGGCTGCTCGCCGCGGCGCCGCGGTTCACCCCGGGCCGCCGGCTGCGGCTGACGTTCGCCGCGCTGGCGGCGCCCGCCGTACCGCTGCTCGTGACATTCGGCCCCGGGCTCAGCGCGCTCGCGTAGGGTCGGCCGCGTGACAGCCGCCGCGCCGCGCCGCCCCTCCCCCGTCCCGCGCACCACCGCCGCCGTTCTCACGCTGCTGAGCGTCCTGCTCACGGTGCTGGTGGCCGTCTCCTGGGAGCCGTTGACGGACGCCGACCGGAGCGTCGCCCGGGAGCTGCACTCCGCCGCCGTCGCCGAACCCGGCCTGACGGAGGCGAACCGGGTGCTGACCGACTGGGTCTGGGACCCCGCGACGATGCGCCTGCTGATCCTGGCCGTGATCCTCTGGCTGCTGTGGCGCGGCGCGCGGCTGCTGCCGCTGTGGCTGGCCGGGGCCGCCGCGGTCGGCTGGGTGCTGCAGTACGGCCTGAAGGCGGCGGTCGGCCGCGACCGGCCGCAGTGGCGCGACCCGGTGGACTCCGCGTCCCACGCCGCGTTCCCCTCCGGGCACGCCATGACCGTCGCGCTGGTCTGCGGGCTGCTGCTGTGGCTGCTCAGCCGCGCCGGCCGCGTGCCCGCGGGCCTGAGGTACGCCGCGTGGACGGCCGCGGCCGTGTCGGTGGCGGGCGTGTGCTTCACCCGGGTCTGGCTCGGGGTGCACTGGCTGAGCGATGTGGTGGGCGGCACCCTGATGGGGGCCGCGGTGGCGGCGATCGCGGCGGCGGGGTACGACGCGGTGGCACCGGCCGCGCGCGACGAGCGGGCGGAGGTCCGCGGTTGAGCCCCGGGGCCGTGCTCTTCGACTTCTCCGGGACGCTGTTCCGCGTCGAGCCCGCGGTGCGCTGGCTGCGCGGCGTGCTCGACGCCGCGGGGATCGCCGCCGGCGACGCCGAGTGCGCGCGCCACGCCGCCGCGCTGGAGCACGCCGGAGCGCTGCCGGGCGGCAGGCCCCCTGCGCGCGTACCGGAAGCGCTGGAGGCGGTGTGGCGGACCCGGGACCGGAGTATGGAGCAGCACCGGGCCGCGTACACGGGCCTGGCCCGGCTGGTGCCGCTGCCCTGGTCTGACGGGCTGTCCGGCGGGCTGCCCGACAGGCTGTACGACGCGCTGTACGAGCGGCACATGACGCCGGCGGCGTGGGACCCGTACCCCGACGCGCGGGACGTGCTGCGGGAGTTGCGGGAGCGCGGCGTGCCGGTGGGGGTGGTCAGCAACATCGGCTGGGACCTGCGGCCGGTGTTCCGCGCGCACGGTCTCGACGCGTACGTGGACGCGTACACGCTGTCGTACGAGCACGGGGTGCAGAAGCCGGACGCACGGCTCTTCTCGACGGCGTGCGAGGCGCTGGGGCGGGCCCCGCGGGACGTACTGATGGTCGGCGACGACCGCCGCGCCGACGGCGGCGCCACGGCGGTGGGCTGCGGCTACTACCCGGTGGACCACCTGCCGGCCGCCGACCGCCCGGACGGGCTGCGGCCGGTGCTGGGGCTCGTCGGCTGAGCCGGGGCGTACGGCCGCCGCCCGCACGGGACTTCAGCTTCCGGCGGCCGGCATCTCGGCGGCCGGGTGGATGGCCAGCTTGAACTGGGCGTGGGTGATGCGCGCGCTGCCGGCGCCGTTGTGGCGGACGAGGAACCCCAGCGGGGTGCGCGGCCGGACGAAGATCTCGTGGTGCTTGTGGCGGTACTCGCCGCCGGGAGTGCCGGCGTGGTCCTCGGTCGCGGTGGCGTCGTAGCCGCCGGCAAGGCCGAGGGGGTCGCGGACGAACCGGTCGCGGACCTCGGTGAATGCGCCGTTCTCCCAGTACACCATCGCCGTCAGCGACCCCCAGCCCTCCCGGCTCGGCCAGATCAGGCCGGAGCGGCGGTCGGGATAGGAGGAGCGCTCGCCGTCGGGCTGGGCCGCCTGGTGCATGCCGTGGGCGTCGAAGGACTCGTGGCTTCCGTAGGGGAAGCGGACGATGTGGTACTCGCCGTCACCGGGTATGACCTGGGGATCGTTGACGATGAGCGAGCAGATGTAGACAGCCATGCGACTCCCGTCCGGGGTGGGGAAGTGCACGGAACAGTGGACTCCGTGAAGCGCACCTGTCAAGGAGTGGCGCCGGACTCCGCGAGGACGGCCGGGATGCGGGAGCGGACGTAACGGCGTGCCATCATGGCGCGGCGCAGCCGCCAGTGCGGGGCGGTACGGGCCGGGTGTTCGGCGTAGCGGCGGTCGCGGATGTCGGCGACGAGGCGGGCGGGGGCGCCCGCCGCGGCGAGCACGTCGAGAGCCTCGCCCTTGGTGATCAGGCGGCCCTCGCGCAGGGTGACGCCCGCGCGGGCGACGGTGATCATTCCGAGGTCGACCCACACGTCGCGCAGCCACAGCCGCCGCTTGGCCGTCACCGGCAGCCAGTACTCCCCGAGGTCCTTGCGGATGTACGCGGCGAGCTCGCCGTCCGACAGCGGCGGCAGCAGTCCGCCGGGCCCGGGGCCGTGCAGCACCAGCGCACCGGTGTGCAGCTCGCGGCGGGTGACCGGGGAGACGGTGCGGCTGTACAGCTCGGCGTGGGCCCAGGTGACGTGGTCGAGGCCGGCGTCGGCGAGCCGGTCCGCGGCCATGTACGAGCAGTGCAGCTTCGCGGCGAGCGGCACCTCGCGGTGGAGGCTCTGGTGAAGCTCCTCCAGCCGCCGGCGGGCGGCGGGGCCGGGGTCCTCGCGGACGACGGCGATGAGGTCGAGGTCGCTGCGGTACGGGCGGTAGTCGCCGAGGGCGAGCGAGCCGTGGGCCCACAGCGCCTCAAGCGGCACGGCGGTGCGCAGGCCGGCAAGGAAGCGGTCGAGGAGCGGCCGGGCGGCGTCGCGTGCGGTCACGTCAGCCGGCCAGCAGCTCGTCGAAGCCGGCGCGGGCCAGCTCCTCCAGCTCGTCGAGCGCGGCGCGGGCGCGGGCGGCGGTCCCGGGGTCCCGCTCGGGCAGACCGCTGGCGGTGAACTCGTCCTCGTCGAGCCGGAGAAGGGTCTGCCGGTCGCCGGAGAGCCAGAGGTCGAGCTCCAGGTCGTGCACGGTGACCCGGTCGTCCTCGATGCGGGCGGGCCGGGCCACGTCGCAGTACCAGCCCTTGATACGGCCGTCGGCTGCGTGGATCTCCTTGACCGAATACCAGCGGTCGCGCCAGAAGTGCTCGGTCCACACGTCGCCCCGCTCGAACCGCACGTACCCGGCGTCACGCTCCTCCGGGCCCGCCCACGGAGCGCGCACGACCGCGTGGTCACCGTCGTCGCGGACGACGACGGCCGGGTAGCTCAGACCCGGCCGGAGCTGCTTGACCAGCGTGACCTCGACCTCGCGGCCCGGTGTCAGCATGCGCTTCCCTCCGTACGCGTCCCCCCCGGGGCACGGCGCCGGAGAGGATCCGGCACGGCAATTGGTGAGGCCCCGCGACGGGGGAGCGCGGGGCCTCACATCGTCAAACGGCCGATGTGCGCTCCGGGTTCCCGGCGGGATCAGAAATCTCTGCTCCGAGGCATGGCGGGCTCAGGCGATCCCCCGCATCGCCCGAGCCCGCCTCCCGGCACTGGACGTGCTCGCCTCGGTGCCGGAAGCTTCACTGAGTATACTGGCTCTCAGCCAGTGAAGGCAGGAGTTTCAGGATGTCCCCCCGCAGGCCCGCAGTCAATGAAGAACTCCGACGCCGTTCCCGGGAGCGTCTGCTGCAAGCCACGGTGGAGCTGGTCGACGAACGGGGCTTCGAGGGCACGACCCTGGGAGACATCGCGCAGCGCGCAGGTTCCGCCCGCGGCCTCATCTCGTACTACTTTCCCGGCAAACGCCAGTTGGTGCAGTCGGCCGTGCACAGGCTGATGCATCTTACGCTCGCCGCCGCCCTGGAGCGCCGGCCGCACACGGACGACGGACAGGAGCTGCTGGCCCGCGCCATCGACGCGATTCTGGGCCTGTCGCAGGACCACCCGGTGCTCATGCGGCACCACATGGCCGGCATCCTCCAGGCCGACGGCTTCATCCAGTGCGCGGAGCAGCAGCGGCTCGCGGTCCTGCTGCGCGACACCGTCGCGAGCTGGGGCTCGCCCGACCCGGACACCGAGTACCCGATGCTGCGCGCACAGCTCATGGGCGCGGTCTTCGCGCTGCTGCTGCCCGGGGTGCCGATGCCGCTCGACCGGCTGCGCGGCGAGCTGTTCCGGCGCTACGGGCTCGACTGGCACCTCGGTGTCCCGCCGGAGGGCGTGCTGCCCTCCGACGGGACACCGGTCAAGGCCGCACACCAGCGGTAGCCGCGGGACGCGGCTGCCGCCGGGTGTCCGGACCGGACGGTACGCGGACCGGCCGGGTGCCGGTCAGCGGTGCGTGCGGATCAGCGGATCAGCGGTAGTCCGGCTGCGTCTGCGTGTTCAGCTCGGGCAGCCGCACTCCGTTCGCGCTGTCGGTGCGCCGGTCGTTGATCTTCAGGACGTCGAGGCCCTTGGCGATGTCGTTGGAGTAGACGTAGCCGTTGTAGTAGTACGCGGACCAGGCACCGCCGGTGACGAGTTCGCTGTCCGAGAGCGGGCCGCGCTCGAAGTAGGCGATCTCCTTCGGCTTGCGGGAGTCGGTGAACTCCCAGACGGAGACGCCGCCCTGGTACCAGGCCTGCACCATGATGTCGCGACCGCCGGCCACGGGGACCAGCGAGCCGTTGTGCGCGACGCAGTTCTCGGTGTCCGCCTGGTGCCGCGGGATCTTGTAGTAGCTGCGGAAGACCAGCTCGAAGTGGTTGCCGCGCCGCTTGAGGTCGTAGATCCCGTTGGCGCCCTGCTTCGGGCCGATCTCCTCGTTGCAGGTCGCGGCGCCGCCGCCGCCGAGTTCGTCGGTGAAGACGACCTTCTCGCCGTCCTGGCTGAACGTCGCCGAGTGCCAGAAGGCGAAGTTCTCGGAGTCACGCACCTGGTCGATGACTTCCGGCTGCGCCGGGTCGGAGATGTCCATCAGGATGCCGTCGCCCATGCAGGCGCCGGCCGCGAGGCGCAGCTTGGGGTAGGCGGTGATGTCGTGGCAGCCGGTCGTGGCCGACTTGCCCGTGCTCCCCGGGTTGCCGCCGTCGGGGAACAGCACGGGGAAGTCGATGACCTCCGAGCGCTCCGGCGCGGACCGCGGCACCTTGACGATCGAGATGCCGTCGTGCGGCGGCTGGCAGTCGGGGAAGGTGTCGCTGGGCGAGTACGAAGAGACGTAGATGTAGACGTTCCTGCGCTCGGGCACCAGCGTGTGGGTGTGCGAGCCGCACGCGGTCTCCACCGCGGCGACGTACTCGGGGTTGCGCTTGTCGCTGATGTCGAAGACCTTCATGCCCTCCCAGGAGTCCTTCTCCGTGGCGGGCTGGGTGGTGCTCTCACAGGAGTCGTCGCTGCGCGACGAGTCCGTGGACAGGAACAGCAGGTCGCCGGAGACCGACACGTCGTTCTGCGAGCCGGGGCAGAGCACCTCGCTGACGATCTCCG
The DNA here is from genome assembly GCF_059570535.1 of Streptomyces sp. CNP082. Taxonomy (NCBI): domain Bacteria; kingdom Bacillati; phylum Actinomycetota; class Actinomycetes; order Kitasatosporales; family Streptomycetaceae; genus Streptomyces; species Streptomyces sp. CNP082. Next base: position 7,885 of record NZ_JCANSZ010000030.1, on the reverse strand, counting down.
GGCTCTCGGGGTCGGCTATGTCGTAGATGACGAAGCCGTCGTAGTTGCCCGCGAAGGCGTAGCGGCCCTGGAAGGCGATGTCGGAGTTGGTGCCCTGCAGGGCGCGCTTGTCCAGGTGGGCGACATGCTCGATGTTGTCGCTCTTGTCTATCTCGTCCACGCCCGGCACGTCACCGCGCTCGATGGCGGCCTGGGCCTGGGACCGCTCACTGCTGCTCACCTTCCCGGGGACCTGCGGCCCGTCGCCCGGGTCCGGGACGGCCGCGGCAGAACCGGCGGTCAGCAGCGAACCCACGAGCCCGATCAGGGCCGCGGTCGCGGCCAGGCCTCTGCGCCGCGTGCGTGATCTGTGCAACGACGTCACGTGATTCCCTCCCAGTGGTGGGGCCTCGGCAGTTGAAATCACGTCAGTATCTCGCCAAGCATGTACAGAACAAAAGACGGGAAACACAAATGACAGGTTCTGGAGACGTCCTGGCAGGCCCTGCCGGGACGCATCCGGCACTCGTCGGAACGACCTGTACGGAGGTCACTTTGCGGCACCGCCGGGCACTCGCCTCCCTTGTCCCGCTCACGGTCGCGCTGCTCCTCGCGGGCTGCACCGGAAGCGACTCCTCCGATGACCCGGGGGGCGGCGAGGCATCCGTCATCGCCCCCCGGAAGCCGGGCGAACAGGCCGCCACGATCCCCGCCGACGAGGTCGGCGAGGCGCGGGGTGAGGACGGGCCCAACGCGGCCGACACTGCGTACATGCGCGACATGATCGAACACCACGGGCAGGCGATCGTGATGACCGGCCTCGCCGAGAAGCGCGCGGGTTCCGAGGACGTACGCGGGATCGCCCGGCGGATCGCGGCCGGGCAGCAGCCGGAGATCGCGGTGATGGAGGCGTGGCTGGAGGAGAACCCGGGCGACGGCGGCGGCCATGCGGGCGGCCACAAGGGCGGCCACGAAGCGATGCCCGGGATGGCGAGCGAGGCGGATCTCAGCCGGCTGCGGGCGGCGCGCGGCGAGGAGTTCGACGCGCTGTTCCTGAAGCTGATGACCGCCCACCACGAGGGCGCGGTGACGATGGCCGAAGAGGTGCTCGGCAACGGCAACAACGAGTACGTCGAGCAGTTGGCGACCGGCGTGATCGCGCAGCAGTTGAGCGAGATCGGGCGGATGGAGAAGCTGGCCTAGCCCCGGCCTGCGGCGCTGTGCGTCCCGTGGGCGGTGTCAGTGGCCGGGTGCACACTGGCCCGTACTCGACGACGATGTCACACGGAGGTGGTTCTCGATGCAGGACGTGGTGCTGGCGGTCGGAACGCGCAAGGGACTGTTCCTGGGACGGCGCCGGGGCGGTGCGTGGGAGCTGCAGGGGCCGCACTTCAGGGCCCAGGCGGTCTACTCGGTGGGCATAGACACGCGCGGGGCGGCGCCCCGGGTGCTCGCCGGGGGCGACAGCGCGCACTGGGGCCCGTCGGTCTTCCACTCCGACGACCTCGGCGCCACGTGGACGGAGCCCCGGCAGCAGCCGGTGACGTACCCGAAGGACACCGGCACGTCGCTGGAGCGGATCTGGCAGTTGCAGCCCGCCGGGGCCGAGGCCCCCGGTGTGGTGTACGCGGGCACGGAGCCCGGCGGCCTGTTCCGGTCCGCGGACGGCGGCGAGACGTTCGAGCTGATGCGGTCGCTGTGGGACCACCCGACGCGGGAGAAGTGGGAGCCGGGCGGCGGCGGGCTCGCGGTGCACACGGTGGTCACGGACCCGCGGGACGCCGGGTCCGTGACGGTCGCCGTCTCCGCCGGCGGGGTGTACCGCACCGGGGACGGCGGGGCGAGCTGGGCCCCGTCGAACTCCGGGGTGCAGGTGGTCTTCCAGCCGGACAGGTACCCGGAGTTCGGCCAGTGCGTGCACAAGGTCGCCCGGGACGCGGTCGACCGGGACCGGCTCTACCTGCAGAACCACTGGGGCGTCTACCGCAGCGACGACGCCGGGGCCACCTGGACCGGCATCGGCGCCGGGCTGCCCTCGGACTTCGGCTTCGCCGTCGCCGCGCACCCCTCCCGCGGCGACACCGCCTACGTCTTCCCCGTCACCGCCGACGACGACCGGGTGCCCGCGGAGAACCGCTGCCGGGTCTACCGCACGCAGGACGCGGGGGCGAGCTGGGAGCCGCTGTCGGCGGGGCTGCCGGAGGAGGACCACTACGGCACGGTGCTGAGGGACGCGCTCTGCACCGATGACGCCGACCCGGCGGGGGTGTACTTCGGCAACCGCAACGGGGAGGTCTACGCCAGCGCCGACGAGGGGGAGAGCTGGACGCAGCTCGCCTCGCACCTGCCGGACGTGCTGTGCGTACGGGCGGCGGCGGTCTGAGGGGGCGCACGCCCCGGGGCCCGGCGGGCGTCCGGGCCGCGGGCGGCCGAGGTGTGGCGGGAGGGGGGTCGCGGAGCCAGTAGAGTGACCGGCCATGGCTGGACGTCCTCTCCCCGACATCGTCGAAGCCGGCTGGGCCAAGGCCCTGGAACCGGTCGCCCAACAGATCGCCGCCATGGGCGACTTCCTGCGCGCGGAGATCGCGGCGGGGCGCACCTATCTGCCTGCCGGGCCGAACGTGCTCCGCGCCTTCCAGCAGCCGTTCGACGAGGTGCGCGTCCTCGTCGTCGGCCAGGACCCGTACCCCACGCCGGGCCATGCCGTGGGCCTCAGCTTCTCCGTCGCCCCCGACGTGCGCCCGCTGCCCGGCAGCCTGGAGAACATCTTCCGCGAGCTGCACAACGACCTCGGCCACCCCCGCCCCGCCAACGGCGACCTCACCCCCTGGACCAAGCAGGGCGTGCTGCTGCTCAACAGGGCGCTCACCACCGCGCCGAGGCGCCCCGCCGCACACCGCGGCAAGGGCTGGGAACAGGTCACCGAGCAGGCCATCCGGGCGCTCGCCGCCCGCGGCCGGCCGCTGGTGGCGATCCTGTGGGGCCGCGACGCGCGCAACCTGCGCCCCATGCTCAGCGACTACCCCGCCATCGAGTCCGCCCACCCCTCCCCCATGTCTGCCGACCGCGGCTTCTTCGGCTCCCGCCCCTTCAGCCGGGCCAACGAGCTGCTGCAGCAGCAGGGTGCCGAGCCGGTGGACTGGACGCTGCCCACGAACGGATAGCCGCCATGACCAGCGACACGGCCCGATGGGTGCTCGGCATCGACTCCGGCGGCTCGGGGCTGCGCATCGCCGCTGCCGCCCTGACCGCGGACGGCGGCGGCCCGGCGGAGAGCACCGCCGCCGCCGGGACCGAGACCGCCGGGCCCGTCGCCACGGGCGACAACGGGCTCGACGCCGACGACCTCCTCGGCAAGGTGCTGCCCGCCGCGCACCGGCTCCTTCACGACCGCGGCGCCGAGTCGTTCGCCGCCGTGTGCGTCGGCGCCGCCGGCATGGCCAGCCTCGGCGACGATCTGCGCGCCCGGCTGCCGCACGCCCTCAGAGACGCCCTGGGCGTACGGCACCTGGCGCTCGCCGCCGACGGGGTCACGGCGTACGCGGGCGCCGTCGGGCAGCACCCCGGCGCCGTCGTCGCCGCCGGCACCGGCATGATCGCGGTCGGCACCGGGCTCGACGCGGCGGGGTGGCGGCGGGCCGACGGCTGGGGGCACCTGCTCGGCGACTGCGGGGGCGGCGCGTGGATCGGGCGGGCGGGGCTGGAGGCGGCGATGCGGGCGTTCGACGGCCGCCGCGGGGGCTCCGCGGCGCTGCTGGCCCGGATGGAGGCGGTGTTCGGGACCGGCACTCAGATGCCCGGCCTGCTGTACCCGCGGCCGGACCGCCCGGCGGTGCTCGCGGCGTTCGCCCCCGAAGTCGCCCGCTGCGCACCGCACGACCCGGTCGCGGCGGGGATCCTCGCCGAGGCGGGCGAGCACATCGCCGCCGCGGCCGTCGCGGTCTGCCCCGCGGACCCCGGCAGCACGGTCGCCCTCACGGGCGGGCTCTTCGGCATCGGCGAGCCCCTGCTCGCGCCGGTGCGCGCGGAGCTGGCGGTACGGCTTCCACGCGCCCGGGTGTCGACCGCGACGGGTACGCCGCTGTCGGGGGCGCTGCGGATCGCCGCCGCGCTGGCGGCCGGGGAGCTGGCCCTGCCCGTGGAACGGGGCATGCTCGACGTCTGGTAGGCCGGGTTGTCCGGCCGGCGGCCGGCCCGCCCCGGCGACCATGCGTGGCGGCGCGGAGACGGTCCGTACGAGGTCCGTCACCGCCTGTCCGCCGGTGTGCTCCGGTGGTTACGCCCGGAGACCAATGGCGACCCCGGGCATGTGGCGGACCGCGGTGACGCGTTAGCATGCGGCGCCATGAGCTCTGCCGATGGACACGCAGCCGGTCTGCCCGTACGTATGCCCCGCCGTCAGCCGGGGCGGCATCGCAAGCCGGAGCGGCCGAGCGCGCCCGAGGGCGCGCCGGCGCTGGTTCTGGCCGTGCCCGGGGAGCCTTCCGCGGCCATCCGCAGCATGGCCGAGGAGGTGCTCAGCATCGCCCGCTCCGACCTTCCGGGGCTCGACGGCCGGGTTGCCTATGTCGAGGGCGACAGCGAGGAGTTCCCGCCGCTGACCGCGGTCCTCGCGCAGGCCGCGGCGCAGCGCGCCGCGCTCGCCGAGGCCGGGACGCTGGAGGTGGCGGAGGACGTGCCGGTGGCCGTCGTGGTGCCGCTGCTGGCGGGCCCGGACCCGGTGGTGCTGGACCGGCTGCGCGAGGCGATAGCGACGAGCGGGACGGCGGTCGGGCTCACCGACGTCCTGGGGCCGCATCCGCTGCTCGCCGAGGCGCTGCACGTGCGGCTTTCGGAAGCGGGCCTCGCCCGCGCGGACCGGGCGCGGCTGTTCACCGTCGCGACGGCGGCGGACGGCATCGTCCTCGGCGCCGTGGGCGGCGAGGAGGCCGTGCAGGCGGCGGGTGTGACGGGCATGCTGCTCTCGGCGCGGCTGGCGGTGCCGGTGATGGCGGCGCCGCTGGACCGGGCGGGCGCGGTGGCCGAGGTCGCGGAGTCGCTGCGCAGTGCGGGTTCCGCGCGGCTCGCGCTCGCGCCGTACGCGCTGGGCCCGGAGCTGCCGGCGGAGATGCTGGCCACCGCGGCGCGGGAGGCGGCGTGCGAGGCGGCGGAGCCGCTGGGGCCGTACCCGTCGGTGGGGCAACTGGCGCTGACGCAGTACACGATGACGCTGGGCATCGCGCCGCAGCCCGCCGGGTCGCCGGCGCGCTGACGCAGACGTACGGGCGGGGCGCGGGCCCCGTACACGACTGAGAGGGAGCCGCCGGCACTCACCGGCAGCTCCACCGCGTCACCGGCCCGGGGTGCCGGGCGGGCCGGGCTCAGGCGAACACGACGCACGAGGCCGCCGGCACGGCGGCCGAGCCGGCGGGGATCGGGGTGCCGGTCTCCGCGTCGATGTCGAACCAGGTGACGTCGCCGGAGTGTTCGTTGGCCGCGTAGAGGTGGCGGCCCTGCGGGTCGATCGCGAGGTCCCGCGGCCAGACGCCGCCGCAGGGCACGTCGGAGACGGGTGCGCGGACGCCGCCCTCCTCGTCGAGCGCGAGGGTGGCGATGACGTCCGGGCCGCGGACGGCGGTCCAGCAGAAGCGGCCGTCCGGCGAGACGACGATGCCGGAGGCGTACGGGGTGGCGTCCGGCTCGGCGGTCAGCATCGGGGCCTCGGCGAGCGGTTCGAGGGTGCCGGTGGCGGCGTCCCAGGAGCAGACGGTCACGACGGGCTCCAACTCGCAGGCGACGTAGACGCGGTGACCGTCGGGGTGGAAGGCCAGGTGGCGCGGCCCGGTGCCGGGGCGCAGCGGAACCTCGTGGTTGAGGCGGAGGGAGCCGCGGTCGGCGTCGAGTACGCAGACGAGCACGGAGTCGGTGCCGAGGTCGACGCCGAGCACCCAGCGCCCGCTGGGGTCGGGGACCACCTGGTGGGCGTGCGGGCCCTCCTGGCGGTCGGTGACCGGACCGCCGCCCTCGTGCTGCAGCAGTGCGGCGGGTCCTGCGAGTGCGCCGCCGGAGGTGACGGGGACGGTGCTGAAGCTGCCGGAGCCGTAGTTGGCGGTGACGACGTGACCGCCGGTGAGCGCGAGGTGGGTGGGGTGGTCGCCGCTGACGGGCACGGGGTCGCCGACGGGCTCGGGCTTGTCGGCGGTGAGCCGGTACGCGGCGACGCTGCCGCCCTCGGTCTGGCTCACGGCGTAGAGCAGGCCGCCGTCGGCGACGGCGAGGAACGACGGGTCCGTGACGGCGTCGGCCGAGTGCCGCGGGGTGAGGGCGCCCGAGTCCGGGTCGACGTCGGCGACGGTGATCCCGGCACCGCCGCGGCTGGAGAACGAGCCGACACAAGCCCGAAGAACCGATTCACCCATGTGCTTTCCCCTTCCAGCAGGTCCGGAGCCGATTCGGGCGACCCTACCGGACGATCTCCCGCCCGTCCGGCCGACTCCGTACGCCGCCGCCACGCGCAGCGCCCCGCACGGCGGCGGCGTGACGGCCCCGTACCGCGTGCGGCACGGGTGCAGGACAATGCTGTACGCGCAGGGGCCGCGCACCGTGAGACCGCCGGACGCGAGGAGAGAAGAGCATGCACGGAGCGCACCTCACCCGTATCGCGGGCACCCTGTTGTCCGCCGCCGCCCTCCTGGGCGGCATCCAGACGACGGCCGCCGCCCGGCCCGCGGACGCCGCCGAGGTGATCGACATGGCCACCGCCGACGAGTTAGAGGCGGCGCTCGCCGCCGCCGGCCCCGGCGACACAATCCGCCTTGCCGACGGGACGTACCGGGGCAACTTCGACATCACCGCCTCCGGCAGCGGCTCCGCACCCGCCGCCCTCACCGGCTCCGCCGACGCCGTGCTGGTCGCCGGCGGAGGCTACGGGCTGCACCTGGACGGCGCCTCGTACTGGAAGCTGACCGGATTCACGGTCACCGGCGGCCAGAAGGGCATCGTGCTGGACGCCGCCGACCACGTGGACATCGCCTCCGTCACCGTGCACGACCTGGACATGGAGGCCGTGCACTTCCGCAACTCCAGCTCCGACGGCTCGATCACCGACTCCCGGATACACGACACCGGGCACGACGGCCGCGGCATGGGCGAGGGCGTCTACGTCGGCAGCGCGGGCGGTACCGGCGACCGCAGCGACCGCATCCTGATCGAGGGCAACACGATCGGCCCCGGCGTCGGCGGCGAGAACATCGACGTCAAGGAAGGCACCACCGGCACCCGGATCATCGGCAACACCTTCGACGGCAGCGGCCTGACCGGCGCCAACTACGACGACTCGTGGGTCGACATCAAGGGCAACGACGTGCTCGTGGCGGACAACACCGGCCGCGGCACGACCAACGACGGCTACCAGACCCACGAGGTGCAGGACGGCTGGGGCTGCGGCGCGACGTTCCGCGGCAACAGGTCCGACCTCAGCGGCGCGACGGGCCCGGACCAGTACGCCGTCAACGTCACCGACTACGACGCCCGGGACTGCCCGGTGACCGTCTCCGGCGACAACACCGTCACCGGCGGCCGTGGCCTGGTCAACCCCGGAGTCCCGGTCACCGGCTGACCTCCCGCGGTCCGCGGACCCGCGCCGGGTGCCGCATCCCCGGCTTGGCATGCTTGCCGCATGAGTAGCCCTGTGTCAAGCCGCGTTCGGTTGATCTTGGTTGAGGAGGGTCTGGAGGGCTCTGTGCCGGGTGGGGTCGTAGGCGACGCCGTCTTGCCAGCAGTGCCAGATCACGAACAGCCAGGCGCGGGCGAGGATGCGGACGGCGTGTGGGTGGTCGTGTCCGCGGGTTCGGGCGCGGTTGTAGAGGCTGGCGGCCCAGGGGTTGGCGTGGCGGGAGTCTGCGGCGAAGTCGCAGACGGCGTCGCG
>NZ_JCANSZ010000029.1:0-91272 GCF_059570535.1 Streptomyces sp. CNP082 | reverse complement strand
GCCGCGGTCGAGGCGTTCGAGGACGCGGGCGAGGACATCCCGCCGATCACGGGCGAGGACCAGCAGGACTTCCTCCAGGCGTGGCAGGACAAGGACCTGACCGCCATCGCACCGACGTACCCGACGTTCCAGTGGCGCACGCCCGTGATCGCCGCGCTGAAGATCCTCAACGGCGAAGAGGTGCCCAAGGAGTGGACGCTTCCGCAGCCCGTCGTCACCGAGGAGAACTTCGACGAGTACTACAGGGAAGGCATGCCCCCGCTGCACTACGGCGCCTGCGGCTGCGAGGACCTGCCCGGCTACCCCGAAGACTGGGGCGGCGAATAATGCCGGCCGGAAGACGGCTGATCGGCGCCAACCCGTGGATCTGGCACTCCCCGGTGACCGAACGCGCGCTGGCCGCGGTGCTCCCGCGGCTGGCGGGCTGGGGGTTCGACTGCGCGGAGCTGCCGCTGGAGCAGCCAGGTGACTGGCAGCCGGCCGCCGCGGCGAAGCTGCTCGACGCCAACGGCCTCGCGCCGGCCGCGGTGGTGGCCGTGATGCCGCCGGAGCGCGGGCTCGTCCGCGCCGAGCCGCTGTCGGTCCGTACGACGCAGGACTATCTGCGCCGGTGCGTGGACGCGGCGCGGGAGATCGGCGCGCCGGTGGTCGCCGGGCCGATGTACGCGGCGGTGGGCCGGACCTGGCGGATGGACGCGGACGAGCGGACGGCGGCGTACGCCGAGTGGCGGGACAACGTCGCGCCGGTCGTCGCGCACGCCGCGGCTGCCGGGGTGCTGCTGGCCGTCGAACCGCTCAACCGGTACGAGACGAGCCTGCTCAACACCGTCGCGCAGACCGTGACGGCGCTGGACGGGCTGCCCGGCGAGACGATCGGCGTCGCCCTCGACACCTACCACCAGAACATCGAGGAGCACTCCCTGCCCGGCGCCGTACGCGCCGCGGCGGGCCGCATCGCGCACGTCCAGGTCTGCGCCAACGACCGCGGCGCACCCGGCGCGGACCACCTGGACTGGCCCGGCTTCCTCGGGGCGCTGGACGAGGCGGGCTACCGCGGCCCGCTGTGCATCGAGTCGTTTACGGCGCACAACGCGACCATCGCGGTCGCCGCGTCGGTGTGGCGGGCGCTGGCGCCGAGCCAGGACGCCATCGCCGTCGACGGCCTCGCCTTCCTGCGCGCCGCGTTACGCACCTGACGTACCCGGCCGTATCCGACTCTCCGGCCGTACCCGCCATCCCGTACGCACCCTGACCGCGTACGCACCGTACGCACCACTAGCACCCCCGCGTCACACGCCGCCGGGCCCGGAGGTCCCGGCCCCCGATCCGGGCCCGGCGGGCCACCCCTGCGCGCGCCCGAGCGCGCATCGCGCCCCACGACCCCCCTCTCACCGACCGGTACGCCCAACACATTCCGCACACCGAAGGAGAGGATCGACGCGTGAGCTGTCATGCTCGTGACATAGGCAGATCGGTGGTCACCTTGCTGGCCGCCGTCCTGCTCGCACTCACCGCACTGCCGTCATCAGCGGCCGAGAAGGCGCCCGCCTTCAAGGCGCTGCTGTTCACCAAGGCCGTCGGGTACGTCCACGGCTCCATCCCGGCGGGCATCCAGATGGTCCAGGAGGAGGCGGAGGAGAACGGGTTCGAGGTCGACCAGACCGACGACTCGACCGTCTTCAACGACGCCGCGCTCGCCGAGTACGACGTCATCATCATGCTGCAGAACTCCGGCATGGTCTGGGACACGGACGAGCAGCGCGCCGCCATGCAGACGTACGTGAAGAACGGCGGCGGCGTCGCGGCCATCCACAACACGCTCGACATGGGGATCGAGAACGAGTTCCCGTGGTGGGACGAGCTGATCAACGGCGGCGCCCACATGCCCAGCCACTCGCCCGGCGTGCTGCAGGGCACCGCGAAGGTCGCCGACACCGTCCACCCCTCGACCAAGGGCCTGCCCGAGCGCTGGGAGCGCCCCGAGGAGTGGTACAACTTCGACGCCAACCCCCGCGGCGACGTGCACGTCCTCGTCACCGCCGACGAGACGACGTACAACCCGGGCGGCGACGCCATGGGCGCCGACCACCCCATCTCCTGGTGCCGCAACGCCGAGGGCGGCAAGGTCTGGGCCACCGCCATGGGCCACGACTCCGCCTCGTACAGCGAGCCGGAGTTCCGCGACCACGTCATCGGCGGCGTGAAGTGGGCCGCCGGCGCCGAGCCCGGCGACTGCGGCGGCACGGTCTGGGACGGCTACGAGAAGGTCACCCTCGACGACGACACCGCCGACCCGATGGAGCTGGACGTGGCCAAGGACGGCCGCGTCTACTACGTCCAGCGCGCCGGCCAGGTCCAGGTCTTCGACCCGGCCACCCACCAGACCACCACCGCCGGCAAGCTCGACGTCTACACCGGCGGCGAGGACGGCCTCGTCGGCATGGAGCTGGATCCGGGCTTCCTGAAGAACGGCTGGATCTACCTCTACTACGCCCCGGCCGACAGCCCCGACGACGTCAACCGGCTGTCGCGCTTCACGATCCAGGACGGCAAGCTCGACACCGCCAGCGAGAAGAAGCTGCTCGACGTGCCCGCGTACCGGGACCGCACCTACCCCGAGCCCGGACACACCGGCGGCGCCGTCGAGTTCGGCCCCGACGGCACGCTGTACCTGGGCACCGGCGACGACGTGCCGCCGAACCTCAGCCCCGACTGGCAGGGCTACTCGCCGATCGACTGGCGCGAGGGCGAGGAGATGCTGGACGCGGCGCGGACCGCGGGCAACACCAACGACCTGCGCGGCAAGATCCTGCGGATCAAGCCCACCCAGAAGGGCACGTACACCATCCCCAAGGGCAACATGTTCGCCCAGGGCACCGACAAGACCCGTCCCGAGATCTACGCGATGGGCTTCCGCAACCCGTTCCGCTTCACCGTCGACCAGGAGACGGGCTACGTGCACGTCTCCGACTACGGCCCCGACCGCGGGCTGCCGACGACGGAGCGCGGCCCCGAGGGCATGGTCGAGTACAACGTCATCAAGCAGCCCGGCAACTTCGGCTGGCCGTTCTGCCACGGCAACAACCAGCCCTACGCCCCGTACAACCCGGACACCGGCGAGGTCGGCGAGAAGTTCGACTGCGACAACCTGACGAACCCCTCGCCGAACAACACCGGCCTGACCGAGCTGCCCGACGTCCAGATGCCGGAGATCTGGTACGGCTACGGCCCCTCCGAGACCTTCCCGGAGATGGGCGAGGGCGGCTCCGGCCCGATGAGCGGCCCGGTCTACAACTACGACCCGAAGAACCCCTCCGAGACGAAGTTCCCCGAGTACTTCGACGGCGCGAGCTTCCTCTACGAGTGGACCCGCAACTACGTCAAGGAGATCCGCTTCGACGACAACGAGGAGCTGCTGAAGATCAACGACTTCCTGTCCTCGGCGAAGTTCACCAAGCCGATGGACATGACCTTCGGCCCGGACGGCTCGCTCTACGTCCTGGAGTGGGGCAGCGCGTTCGGCGGCGGCAACAGCGACTCGGGGCTCTACCGCATCGACTACAGCCAGGGCAAGCGCGCCCCGGTCGCCAAGGCCACCGCGTCGGTCACCAACGGGCCCGTGCCGCTGGCGGTCGACTTCTCCTCCGAGGGCTCCCACGACGCCGACAACGACGCGCTCAGCTTCGAGTGGGACTTCGACGGCGACGGCACCTTCGACTCCACCGAGGCCGACCCCAGCCACACCTACGACACGGCAGGGGACTTCACCGCCCAGCTCAAGGTCACCGACTCCACCGGCAAGACCGGCTACGCCAACATCCCGATCACGGCGGGCAACACCGCGCCCGAGGTGACGATCGAGACCCCGGTCAACGGCAAGGCGATCGAGTTCGGCGACCAGGTCCCGTACAAGGTCACCGTCACCGACCCGGAGGACGGCGAGATCGACTGCTCCAAGGTCTTCGTCAACCCGGCCCTCGGGCACGACGACCACGAGCACGCGACGACCGACCTGCCGGGCTGCGAGGGCACCGTCGACACCGGTGACCTCGGCGGCCACCCGGAGGGCGCGGACCTGACGTACGTCCTCAACGCGCGCTACGAGGACGGCGGCGGCGACGGCGCCGGCTCGCTGACCGGGTACGCCAAGTCGGTCCTGCAGCCCAAGCACAAGCAGGCCGAGTACTACGACGACCAGTCCGGCACCCGGATCATCAGCCAGGCGGGCGCCGAGAACGGCAAGCGCATCGGCGACGTCTCCGACGGCGACTGGATCGCCTTCGAACCGATGTCCGTCGAGGGCATGAGCCAGGTCTCGTACAAGCTCTCGTCGCCGTACGGGGTGGGCGCCATCGAACTGCGCGCCGACGCCCCGGACGGGCAACTGCTGGCGACGACGCCGGTGCCGAACACCGGGGGCTGGGACAACTACCAGGCCACGGCGGCGGTGCCGGTCGAGGCGCTGGCGGGGTCGCACAAGCTGTATCTGCGGTTCACCTCGCCGCAGAACAACTCGTTCGACGTCGACTCGGTGACGCTGGGCTAGTCACCGGGAGGTGAACGGACGGCGGCGCCCCGGGCGGTGAGGCCCGGGGCGCCGCTGTGTGCGCGTGGCGCTGGGTGCATGGTGCTGCGTTCGGGGGTGCTCAGATGTTGACGCCGTACTCGGCGAGGTAGCCGACGGGGTCGATGTCCGTGCCGTAGTCGGTGCCCGTGCGCACCTCCAGGTGCAGGTGGGGCCCGGTGGAGTTGCCGGTGTTGCCGGACGCGCCGATCCGGGTGCCGCCGGTGACGCGGTCGCCTTCGGCGACGGACATCCGGTCGAGGTGGGCGTAGAGGACGTAGTGGCCGTCGGACATGCGGACCAGGATGTGATTGCCGTACGCGCCCTCGGTGGAGGTGCGGTGGACTGTGCCGGGGCCGACGGAGTACACCGGGGTGCCGGTGGGCACGGCGAGGTCGACGCCGGTGTGGTGGCCGGCGATCCAGGCGTCGCCGGGGATGCCGTAGCGCGCGGAGATCCGGTACTCGACGGTGACCGGGGCGGCCCAGCCGCGCGCGGGCGCGACGAGGACCTGGCCGGGCCGCAGGAGGTTTGGATCGGCGCCGATCACAGATCTGTTGGCCTTGTACAACTGCCGCTGCGGCACCCGCAGCTTGCGGGCGATCGCGCTGAGGGTGTCGCCCTTGCGTACGCGGTACGTGCGCGGCTTCGGCGCCGCGGGCACGGCGCCGGGGGCCTGCGCGGCGTACGCGGACGGCGTGCCGGCCGGGGCGGTGGCCGGCGCGTTGACCGGCGCGTTGGCCGGGGCGGCGGGTGCGGCGCCCGCCGTGCCCGCTCCCGCGAGGGCAGCGAGCACGGCGGCAAGGGCGGCGGCGACGGCGGTGCGCCGCCTTCGGGGAAGGGGGTGACGTCTCGTGGGCACGGCGTCACGCTAGGTGCGTCCCGGCCCCGTCCGGGCAACGGCGCGCCGGGATCACTCCACGACGAGCTGTACCGGGATGTTGCCGCGGGTCGCGTTCGAGTACGGGCACACCTGGTGGGTGGCGTCCAGCAGCTTCTGGCCCTGCTCGGCGGAGATGGTGTCGGGCATCTCCACCCGCAGCGTGACCTCCAGCCCGTAGCCGCCGGAGCCGTTGGGGCCGATCCCGACCTCGGCGGTGGTCGAGACGTCGGAGACGTCGAGGTTCATGCCCTTGGCGACGAGCCCCATGGCGCTGGTGAAGCAGGCGGCGTACCCGACGGCGAAGAGCTGCTCGGGGTTGGTGCCCTCGCCGCTCCCGCCCATCTCGACCGGCGGGGCGAGCTTGACGTCGAGCTTGCCGTCGGAGGTGGCGCCGCGGCCGTCGCGGCCGTTGGCGGTGGCGACGGCGGTGTACAGAACGCTCATGGGAGAGCCTCTCTGGGATATATACAGACCATTCTGTCTGGTTGCGCTCAGCCTAGACAGACCTGTCTGGTACTGTCAAGGCGTGAGCGCACCGCCGAAATCCCCCGCCCGCAGCCGCGTCCTCGACGCCGCCACCCGGCTCTTCTACGCCGAGGGCGTGCACACGGTGGGCATCGACCGGATCATCGCCGAGGCGGGCGTGGCGAAGGCGACCTTCTACCACCACTTCCGTACGAAGAACGACCTCGTCGCGGCATACGTGACCGAGCAGTGCCGGAGCCAGCAGCAGGCCGCCGCGGCGCTCGCCGGCCCGCCGCGGGAGACGCTGCTGGCGGTCTACGACTACATCGGCGCCGCGGGCGCGGGGCCCGGGTACCGCGGCTGCCCCTTCATCAACACCGCCGCCGAGTACCCCGACCCGGACCACCCGGTGCGCCGCGCGGTGGCGGACTACCGGCGGTGGTTCCGCGGGCTGATGCGCGACCTGCTGGCCGCGGACGGGCACCCGGACCCGGAGCGCACGGCGGACCTGCTGCTGGTGCTGCGGGACGGGCTCGTCGTGGGCAACGACCTGGACGACGCGGCGGAGGTGCGGAAGCTGACGCGCGACGCGGTGGAGCGGGTGCTGGCCCAGCGGGCCGCCTGACGCGGGCCGCCTGACGCGGGCCGCCGGGCGCCTGCCGCCCGGAGCCCGGACCCTGGGGCGCAGCCGGAACGCACCCCCTGCACGCCTCGTGGCGCAGGGGGCCCGCTGTCTGGTTGCGGTCACGCTCAACTCCCGTCGGCGCCTGCGCTCTCCCTGCCGTCCGCGCCCGCCGGCTCCGCCGGGTCCTCGGCGAACTCATCGGCCCGGCGCCGCCGGCTTCCGCCGCCGCCCGAGCAGCGCCCCGGCGGCCAGGGCCCCCGCGAGGGCGAGCGCGGCGTTGACGCCGACCGCGGCCCTGACCCCGGACAGCACGGCCTCGGGCCCCTCGCCGCCGGCGGCGGTGATGCGGGCGGTGGCCAGGGCGCTCATCACCGGGATTCCCATCGTGATGCCGACCTGCTGGGTCATCGTCGCGAGGCCCGTGGCCAGGCCCTGTTCCGAGTCGGGCAGCCCCGAGGTGGCGGTGACCATGAAGCCGGTGATCACCAGCATGTTGCCGACCCCGCCGGCGAACGTCGCCGCCAGCAGCAGCCAGATCCACGCGCCGGAGGTGCCGAGCGCGAGCAGCGCCGCGGTGGCGACGGCCTGGGCCACGCCGCCGTAGACGATGGTCGCGCGGCTGCCGAAGCGGCCGACGACGCGCCCGCCGAGGGTGCCGCCGAGGACGGTGCCCAGGCCCAGGACGCCGAAGGCGAGGCCGGTGGCGAGCGGGGTGTAGCCGAGGACTTCCTGCAGATAGAGGGTGAGGAGGAAGACGAGGGAGGTCTCGGTGAGGAAGGCGACGAGACCGGCGGCGTTGCCCCACACGACGGTGGGCCGCTTGAGGATGCGTACAGGCACCAACGGCTTCTGTGCCCGCTTCTCGATAAACCAGAATCCGGTGAGCAGTACGGCGCCGGTGCCGAGCGCGGCGAGTGTGCCGGGCCGGGTCCAGCCGGCTTCGCCGGCGTGGGTGAGCCCGTACGCGACGGCGAGCAGACCGCCGGTGACGGCGACCGCGCCGGGGACGTCGAGCCGTGGGCGGCCGGCGGGGCGGGAGTCGGCGATGACGGCGGGGGCGACGGCGAGGATCGCGGCGGTCACGGGCACGTTGATGAGGAACGCCCAGCGCCAGGAGAGCAGGTCGGTCAGGAGCCCGCCGAGCACGGCGCCCGCGGTGAACCCGGCGGACATCAGCGCCCCGTTGAGCCCCAGGGCCCGCTGCCGCAGCGGCCCCTCCGGGAAGGCGGTGGTGAGCAGGGACAGCCCGGCGGGGGTGACGGCGGCGGTGGCCAGGCCCTGCAGTACGCGGGCGACGAGCAGCATCTCCGGGGAGGTGGCGAGGCCGCCGAGGACGGAGGAGAGCCCGAGCAGGGCCATGCCGCCGAGGAAGAGCCGCTTGCGGCCGAAGAGGTCGGCGATACGGCCGAAGAGGAGGGTGAAGCCGGCGGCGGCGAGCGCGAAGGCGGTGGCGATCCACTGGAGGCGGGCGAGGGGGAAGCCGAGGCCGGCACCGATGACGGGGAGGGCGACGTTCAGGATGGAGAAGTCCACGGCGACCATGAACTGGGCGCCGAGGAGGAGCGTCAGCACGAGCTTCTGCCGCCCGATCATACGGGGCGCGGTGGCAGGGGGCGCGCCGGCGGCTTGGTCGAGCACGGACATGGAGGTTCCCTTCGACGGGTTAACGGGAATTATGTTCCGTTAAGCTGGAGTCGAAGGTAGCAGGGATCCGCAGCTAATGAAACTGGAGGTCCATTAATGGCAGCGGCAGAGCCGGATACGGAATCCGCCCACGACCCCGGCACCCTGCGGCCCGGCGGCCGTACCGCACGGGTCCGCGCGGCGGTCCTCAGGGCCGCCGGCGACGCCCTGGCGGAACAGGGCTTCGCCCACCTCGACCTCGCCGACGTCGCCCGCCGCGCCGAGGTCGGCAAGACCACCGTCTACCGCCGCTGGGGCTCGGCCACCGCGCTCATCGCCGACCTGCTCGTGGACATGGCGGAGCAGTCGGTGCCGCGGACCGAGACCGGCACCCTCCTCGGCGACCTGCGCGCCAACGCCCGCCTCGTCCTGGACACCCTCACCGACCCGCGGCAGGGCGCGCTGTTCCGCGCGATGATCGCGGCGGCCACCTGCGATGAACGCACGGCGACGGCCCTGCACCGCTTCTACGAGGTCCGCATCGCGGAGTGGGCCCCCTGCGTCGAGCAGGCGGTGGCCCGCGGCGAACTCCCCGAGGGGACGGACCCGTACGAGGTCGTCCGCGCCGTCTCCGCCCCCCTGTACTACCGCATGCTCGCCAGCGGCGACCCCCTCGACCGCGAAGCCGCCGACCGCGCCGCCCAGGCGGCGGCGGTGGCGGCGCGGGAGGGGGCGTACGTCGTGTGAGGGCCGGTGTCCGCCCCGGCGCAAGAGTCCCGCACAGCGGCGAGCGCAGGCCGATCAGCCCCGATACGCTGTGGACCGTGAGGGAGGCGGCATGCTGCTGAGGTTCCGCGCGGCCAATGTGCGGTCGCTGCGCGACGTGCAGGAGCTGTCCTTCGTCGCGCCCGGCGACGAGGGGACGGCCGCCCGCCGGATCCGTCTCTCTGACGACACGCACCTGCCGGTCTACACCGTGCTCGGGATCTTCGGTGCGAATGCCTCGGGCAAGTCCAACGTCATCAAAGCGCTGAAGAAGATGACCGAAGCGGTCCTCAGCTCGTACGCGGACTGGACGTCAAAGGACGCCATCCCGCGTGAGGAGTTCGCTCTCGACCCCGAGGCCGCCGCTGAGAACACGTACTACGAAGTGGACTTCGTCCTGGACCACGTGCGCTGGACGTACGGCTTCGAACTCAGCCGCCGCCGCGTGGAGGCGGAGTGGCTCTACGAGTACCCCAAGGGCCAGCGGCGGACCTGGTACGAACGAGACGCCTCCCGGGAACGGGTCTACGACTTCCCGGCCGGCCGCCTCCACGACAGGAACCTCCTCGCCCGCACCACGCGGGCCAACGCTTTGTTGCTCACCCGCGCGGCCAACGACGGCCACCCCCAGCTCACCCCCGTCTACGACTGGTTCAGCAGGCTCTGGGATGTGACCCCGGAAACGGAGCGCGAGCAGCGAGAGGCGTACACGGCCCGACGGCTGCTGGAGAGCGAGGAGGCCCGGCACCGGGTGGAAGAACTCCTGCGCGTCGCCGACCTCGGCATCGCCGGGGCCGAAGTGGAGCGCGCCCAGGACGGCCGGCCACAGGTGCGCCTGCGACACGCCGGCGAGGGCACGGAGGCGGTGCCGCTGGACTGGGCGCAGGAATCCTTCGGGACCCGGTCGTGGTTCGCGCTGATCGGCCCGGTGCTCCTCGCGCTCGACCGGGGGGCGATCCTGCTCGTCGATGAACTGGACTCCAGCCTGCACTCGCGTTTCGCGGCCGAGGTGGTGCGTCTCTTCCAGACTCCCTGGGTGAATCCCAGGGGGGCGCAGCTCGTCTTCACCGCACACGACCCGTCCCTCATGCGCACCCCCGGCGGCGGCCGGCTGCTCGACCCCGGACAGGTGTGGCTGACGCAGAAGGACAAGCGCGGCGCGACCGAGCTGTTCCCGGTCTCGGACTGGGAGCCGGGTGAAGAAGAGGACCTGATGGCCTCCTACCTGGCCGGTTCTTTCGGGGGCGTACCCAAGGTGACCGAGGGGCAGGTCGGCAGGCGGCTCCTCCACGCGGATGCGATGTCGGAGACGGAGGCGGAAGAGGGCTGATGGCCAAGGCCAGGGGCGGGGACGATCTTCACCGGAAGAAGCACGGCGCGAAGGGCCTGGAGAAGCGTCCGCGGCAGGTGTACGTCTTCACCGAGGGTGAGGTCACCGAGCCGGAGTACATCGACATCATCGTGGAACACGGTGTGCGTGCCCAGGCCGGCCGGAGTGTGCAGGTCCACTACGAGAACACGCGCGACCCTTCGCAGTACCGCAAGCCCCTTCCGCTGGTGCAGAAGGCCGTCCGCACCCTGCGCCAGAAGGAGCGCGAGGCCCAGGCGAGCGGGCTGAACAAGAAGAAGGACTGGAACTGGCCGCAGGTGTGGGTGCTCTTCGACCGCGACGACCACCCGGCCATCCACCGTGCCATGAACCTCGCCAAGGACGAGGGTGTGCGGGTCGCATACTCCCATCCGTGCTTCGAACTGTGGCGGCTGCTGCACTACCAGAACTACACCAGCACGTTCGGCGGGGTGTGCGACGACGCGAGCGACCGGCTGCGCCGGCAGCCCGGCTTCGCGCAGACGTACGGGAAGAACGTGCAGCGGGTCAACAAGACGCAGTCGAAACACGTCAAGGCCGAGCAGATCCTCCAGGATGACGACAGGGATCGGTACGCCGAGGCCAAGAAGTACGCACAGAAGATCAACAAGGGACACGCCTCGGACAACCCTGACCACTGGGACCCGTACACCGACGTGTGGCGCTTCGTCGAGGACGGGCTGCTGCTCAGCGGCTACTAAGCTGCGGGGGTGCCGGGCCCGGCGCATCGGCCCGCGGGCGGCCCGGGACGGAGGGAATCAGGACCAGGGGAGAGTCTTACGTGGCCAAGATCACGCTTGCCCAGTTGGAGCGCCACCTCTTCGCGGCGGCGGACATCCTGCGCGGCACGATGGACGCTGCCGAGTACCGGGACTTCATCCTGGTCCTGCTCTTTCTGAAGCGGGTGAACGACGAGTTCGACGCCGCCCGGGAAGAGATCGTCGCCGAAGCCCTCGCGGAGGGGGCGTCGGAGGAGGAAGCCGCCGAGGAGGCCGCGTACCCGAAGAACTACGTGGTCCGAAAGGTCATGTACGTCCCCCCGGAGGCTCGCTGGGAGTGGCTGGCGACCGGCGTCAGCGACGTGGCCTCGAAATACCTGCAACCCGCGCTGGACAAGCTGGAGCAGCAGAAGGGCAACGAGGGGCTGCGCGGTCTCTTCGGCCACGTGCACTTCAACCGCATCGGCGGCGGCGGGAACGGCCGAGCCTCCGCCGAACTGGCGGACAAACGGCTCACGGCCCTCATCGAGCACTTCGGCAGTTTGCGGCTGCGCGGCGACGACTTCGAGTTCCCGGATGTGATCGGTGCGGCATACGAGTACCTGCTGAAGGAGTTCGCCGACTCCGCGGGCGCCAAGGGCGGTGAGTTCTACACCCCGCGCGCCGTGGTGAGGATGATGGTCGAGCTGGCCCGGCCGGCGGCGGGAGACCACATCTACGACCCCTGCGTCGGCTCCGGCGGCATGCTCATCCACGCCCGGGAGTTCGTGGAGGAGCACGGTGAGGAGCCGGACGACCTCGCCCTCGCGGGTCAGGACGCCAACAGCGGGTCGTGGGTCATGGCCACCATGAACATGCTCTTCCACGGCGCCCACGAGTACAGCCTGAAAACCGGCGACACCCTGAGCACACCGCAGCATCTGGACGAGTCGTACGACATCGTGCTCAGCAACCCGCCTTTCTCGATGGACTGGCGCGCGGCGGACGTGCTTCACCTTGGTGAGCGGATGCCGTACGGCCAGACCTCGGAGCGTGGCAAGGCCGACCTCATGTTCCTCCAGCACATGCTGCACATGGTCGAAGGGCGGAAGGGCACGGTCTTCACGGTCATGCCGCACGGGGTGCTGTTCCGCGGCGGGGCGGAGCAGGAGATCCGGAAGAAACTGGTGGAGAGCGATCTGCTGGAAGCGGTCATCGGCCTCGCCCCCAACCTCTTCTACGGCACCGGCATCCCGGCGTGCGTGCTGGTGCTGCGGGCAACGGGAGCGAAAAAGCGGCGCGAGGGCAGGGACGGGCAACCGGGGCCGGACCCGAGGGAGAAGGTCCTGTTCATCAACGCGGACCGGGAGTTCCACGCCGAGCGGGCGCAGAACGTGCTGCTCCCGGAGCATGTGGAGAAGATCGTCTCGACGTTCCACGACTTCGCGGAGGTCGACCGGTTCTCGGCCGTCGTCACCCGGAAGACCCTGGCCGAGAACGACTTCAACCTCAACATCCGCAGGTACGTGGACAACACCCCGCCGCCCGAGCCACAGGACGTGCGGGCCCACCTGGAGGGCGGGGTGCCGAAGGCGGAGATCGAGGCACAGAAGCCGCTGCTGGACGCGTACGGGGTGCGGATCGGTGATCTTTTCGCCGAGCGTGTGGACGAGTCCGGCATGGCCGATTCCGCGTACGTCGACTTCCTCCCGGAGGACCGCCGCCCCGACGCCGAACGTCTGACCGGGCTGGCGGAGAAGCGGGAGCGGGCGCTGCGGGAGTCGTTCGGGAAGTGGTGGGAGGCGGAGGCCGAGAAGATCGCTGCACTGGTTCCGCGTGACGGTGACGACCGGACGGAGCGGGAGAAGCGGGGGCAGTTGGCGCGGCTGCGGGCGGAGCTGATCGATTCGTTCCGTGACCACCTGCTGGGGGTGGGGCTGCTTGATGAGCATGCGCTCGCGGGCGCGGTGGCCGGCTGGTGGCACGAGGCGAAGAACGACCTGAAGGCTCTGCTCGTGGGCGGCTTCGAGGGGGTGGTCGCCGGGTGGGTGGAGACGGTCGAGACGATGCTGGCCCCGGAGCCGGACCCCTGGACGGGCGGCGCCCGCAAGCGGTCGGGGGCGGAGCGGCGGCAGGCGTACGACCACAAGGTGGTCGCCCGGATCGACCCCGAGTTCCCGGCGGACCTGGCGGAGGCGGACCGCCGGAAGGCGGATCTGGACGCGAAGGTGAAGGCGGCGGAGGAGGCGGAGGCCGCCCGCAAGGCAGCGGAGGCGGGCGTGTTGACCGCCGGGGGCGAGGGCGACGGGGAGGGCGATGCGGAGGGCGGCAGCGATGCGGACGAGGCCGGGGGTGGTCTGGACCCGGCAGTGGCGGAGGCGCTGCTGAGCCCGGAGGAGCTGAAGCAGCTCAAGAAGGACCGGACGGCGGCGGGCAAGGCGGTGAAGGGGCTGGAAAACGAGTTCTGGCCGCTGGACCCGGGAGAGCAGAAGAAGGCCGCGGCGAGACGGAAGGAGTCGGAGGCCGACGCGGTACCGATGGCGGCGGAGGCGGCGGGAGCGGAGTCGGGGCAGACGGCCCTGGATGTACTCCCTGCCGAGGGTGCGGCCGACGCCGCTGGCGGTGCGGAACCGCCCACCCCGCGGCTGTACCGCGCCCAGGACGAGGCGGACTGCCAGGATATGGTGCTGGGCATTTTGCACGACGATCTGGCCGCGAAGCTGGAGGGTCATGTGGTGCGGCGACGGCGCGAGTTGATCGACGCGTACCGGCGGTGGGAGGATAAGTACGCGGTATCGCTCCGCGACATCGAGACCCGGAGGACGGCTGCCGCGAAGCGGCTGGAGGGGTTCCTGAGGGAGCTGGGTTATGTCCAATGAACAATCCGGCCTAATTCCATTGAGTCGTTATCTCGATGGCTCGATCCGGAATGGTTATTCGCCGACTGAGAGTGTCGATTGGACCGGTGTTCAAATGTTGGGGCTTGGCTGCCTTACGCTTGACGGGTTCATTCCTCGGCAGCTAAAGAATGCCCCGGTAGGTATCGGTATTAACCACCCTGCGATACTGCGTGAAAATGATCTACTCATGAGTCGTGCAAACACCCGTGAGCTTGTTGGCCTTGTTGGTAGGTATCGCAATGTGGGCTCGCCGTGCATCTATCCTGACCTGATGATGAGACTTCGTCCGAATAAGGACACTTCTCCTAGATTTCTGGAGCACTTGCTGCGATCTGACGAAGTTCGTTGTTTGCTGAGAGCTAGAGCGCAGGGGACGTCTGAGAGTATGGTGAAGATCTCGGCGTCTATTGTCTCTCGGTTGCGGGTTCCCAATTTTAGTGCAGATGATCAGTGTCGGATCGTTGAGGTGCTCGACGCTCTCGATGAGCGGATCGTTATCGAGAACGCAGCCTTCGAGAAAGAGCAACGTCTGCTCGCCGGCATCATTAATGGTCAACTGGACCGACATGCGAATGAGTACGCTAAAGTCAACCTGTGTGATGTGAGCCGCGGGGGTGGAACGTACGGCAGTAACGCGGCGGCCGTGGCGCATAACCTAGAGTTGGCGCGGTATGTTCGAATTACGGATATTGATGATCAAGGTTTCCTGTCAACGGATCTCTCGATGGCGGCAAGCCTTCCTTGGGTGAATGCGAGGTCGTATCTTCTTGGTGAGGGCGACTTGCTGATTGCTCGTACAGGATTCACAACCGGAAAGTCTTATCTCTATCGAGAGTCAGATGGTGTTTGCGCGTTCGCCGGGTATCTGGTGCGTTTTAGGGTCGACCCTGAGAAAATGCTACCCGAATATGCTTTCCTTTGGACGCGCGGTGACGAGTTTTGCGCCTGGGTTGCGCGGAATGTCCGTGAAGTGGGGCAGCGGAATATTAGTGCTCGGGAATTCGGTTGTCATCAAATTGTCGTTCCGCCTCTAGGTGTTCAACGGGAGCTTGTTAGGGCCTGGGATGCAGCACGTTCCGCGCTCTCGTTGCGGCGGCAGAATATTGCTAGGTTGAAGACTCTGCGACGGGCGGTTGCCGGGGACCTCCTGGGTGGGCGGATTTCGGTAGGTAAGGTGGCGTAGAGGGCCATGGGCCGGAATTCGGCTTACAATGGCTGCATCTTTTTCTTTCAGGAGCGTGGCCTATGGCCGTGAGGAAGCCGTCGACCGAGCGGCAGCGGCGGCTCGGTGCCGAGCTACGCAAGATGCGCGAGCATGTGGGGCTGTCACCCGCTGAGGCCGCTGCCATGCACCGCACCGATCGGACTACCGTCAGCAACATCGAGTCCGGCCGATTCGGGGTCAGTCCGGACCGTGTCCGCGTGTGGGCCGCCAACTACTCCTGCTACGACCGCGATTACATCGACACGCTTGCTGACATGGCCCGTGAGCGGCGCGCCACGACGGCCTACTGGTGGGATGAGTACCGGGACATGCTGGCTGCGCCGGTGCTCGATCTGGCGGAACTGGAGTATCACGCGACCGCCCTCAGGACGGCGCAGATCACGCACATGCCCGGCCTGCTGCAACACGAGGACTACGCGCGGGCAGTCTTCGAGGAGGCGGTTCCGCCTCTGGCGCCGGACGACTTCGAGCGCAAGCTTGCCTTCCGCCTCCAGCGGAGTTGCGTACTCGACCGGGAACAGCCGCCGTGCTGTTCGTTCATCATCCACGAGGCCGCCCTGCGCATACAGTTCGGCGGGCAAGGGGTGGTCAAGGCGCAACTGAAGCACCTGCTGGAAGAGTCCGCGCGCGAGCACGTGTCGATTCGCGTGCTGCCGTTCTCCGTTGGCGGCTTCCCGGCTGCTGCAAGCTCAACGCTGTACGCCTACGGCCCTGTTACGCATCTGGACACCGTTCAGACTGACACCCCAGTAGGATCTTCGTTCCTGCATGCGGAAACACATCTCGCGAACTATCGTGCGATTCTTGACCGCATGGAGGGGCGTGCACTTGCCCCGGCGGCGTCATGTGACCTGATCAACGAGATCGTGCAGCAGCTATGAAGGCGTGAGATACGTGGATGTTGAGTGGCGCAAGTCATCCTTCTCGGAACAGCCGGAGGGTAACTGTCTGGAAGTCGCCTCGGAGGGGGGCGTCATCCTGGTCCGTGAAAGCGACGAGCCGAACGTGATCGTCCGGACGACACCGGAGAAGCTTCGTGCGTTCCTGGCAGGCGTCAAGGCCGGCGAGTTCGACCACCTGACGTAGGCGTGTTCATCGGCGGCGCGACGTGCCTGCCGGGGCTGTCGGCAGGCTGTAGCGGATTCCGCTGCCCCCGGGCGCAACTTACAAAGTGTTGTAAGTTAGCAGCAGTTGGCGCTACTGTGTGTCGTGCCTCACACAGGTGAGCCGCAAGTTGCCCCGGCGGTGTAGCAGCACCCCGGGGCGTGGCCAACGCCTTCCGCTAAGAGGAGCGTCAGCATGCCCAAGCCTATCCGGCCTGCCCGGAAACGAACACTCACCCGTATCCTCGCCGCCCTCGCCCTCCTCCTCCCGCCCGCCCTCCGCCGCCCCGGCCGCGGTCGGCACCGCAGCGTGCCCCGCGGGCGGCACCGGGCAGGCCGGACCCCGGCGCCCGTCGCCCGGCGACTCGTCGTCCTGGCCGTCGCGCCACCGCGGCTGCCGGACCGGCTCCGCGCGCAGCCCCACCCCGAGCCGGGGCACCCGGGACGCCCGGGGCGCCGGCCCCGTGCTCAGGTGTACCCGGCTCAGGCTCACCCCGTCGAGACGGCCCGGCCGCCGCACGGCGCCCCCGTGGACGTGACCGCTGCGCCACGCCACCCCCGCCACCCGGCGGCGGCCCGCCCGACCCACACCCCGTCACCCGGACACCCCCCTCGTGAGGTGGCCGACCCCCGCCGTGCCCGCACCTCGGCGGCTGCCCGCTACTTCCGCGGCGTGGCGGCTGCCCGCCGCCCCTACCGCTCGACGCCGGGTGCCCGCCTTACGTCGGCCGCGCAGTCCCCGCACAGCCCTCAGGTGCGGCCCTACCTCCTCGCCCACGAGCAGCACACCCAACACACCCAACGCGCCCGGCGCCTCGCGCTCGCCTTCGCCCTCGACGGCATCGACGTGGGCCCCTCGGTCATCCACGGCCACCGCATCGGAACCCCCGTCACCCCCGACACCCCCGACACTCCGGGGCCCGCCCCGGCCCCCGCCCCCGCCTCCGTTCCGGCACCCACCCCCGCATCCCTGGAGGCAGCCGCGTGAAGAACCCACCGACTCCGCCCGGCGACGGCAACGTCGTCACACCCGGGCTGCGTATCAACCGCGTGCCCAACCGGCCCGTCCGCCGTGACCAGGACGGCAGCCTCACCATCGCCCTCTGGCTCCAGCGCGACGGCCGGTTCAATGCCGATGTCCCGCTCCGGCTGAGTGCCGACGAGGCGGAGCTGCTGCACGCGCAGCTCTGCTACGCGCTCGACAACGAGCCCGTACCGGAACGCACCGACCACATCCCCGACTGCCGCCGCACCACCGGCGACCTCCCCCGAGTCCGCTGGCCGTAGCCGCAAACGGTTTTGACCAGTTGGGGGTTGGGGGGGAGCCTCCCCGGCCGCCGCACCGGCCCCCAACTGGTCAGACGCCCTTATCCACAGGGGGATGCGGCCCCTCCCTCGCCGCGGCATCCTGGCGGCATGACGGGGGTACGGAGGCCGCTGCGCGAGCTCGCTGCCGAGCACGACGGGCTGCTGCCCACCGCCGGCGCCGCCGCGGCCGGGTGGACGGTGGACGCGCTGAAGGGCGAGCTGCGCAGGGGCGCGTGGCGGCAGGTGCGCCGCGGGGTGTGGGTCGAACGGGGGCGCGCCGTCGACTTCGGGTTGCGGTTGAGGGCCGAGCAGTTGGGCGGGCCGGATCTCGTGGTGAGCCACAGCGCGGCGGCGGTGGTGCACGGGATCGAGGTGCTGTCGGCGCGGCCGGAGTTCACCAATGCGCGGAGTCGGCAGCGTCCGGCCCGTGCGGGCGGCGTGCTGCACCGGATTCCGCTGGCGGCGGGTGAGGTGACGACGGTCGTGGGGCTGCGGGTGACGACCGTGGTGCGGACGCTGGCCGACCTGCTGATGACGGCGTCCCGGGACGAGAGCCTGGTGGCGGTGGAGTCGGCGCTCACGCGAAGACCGCTGTCGGGTGGTGCGTACGGCCTGGGCGGGACGGCCGCGCGGGGGGCGGCGGCCCGGGGGCGGCGGGGGACGCTCACCGACTTGGGGGAGCTCGCGGAGGTGCTGCCGGCGTACGGGCAGCGGCGCGGCTTTCAGCACGTGGGCGAGCGGATGAGGCTCGTCGATCCGCTGGCCGGGTCGCCGGCCGAGACGGTGGCCCGGCTGCGGATGTGGGACGCGGGGCTGACGCCGCGGAGTCAGGTACCGCTCGCGGAGCCGCATGGCCGGCGGATGCGGGTGGACTTCTTCTTTCCTGCGGCCGGACTGGTCGTCGAGATCGAGGGGTACGCCTTCCACGGCAGCCGCGCCGCGCATGAGAACGACGTCGAGAGGTTCAACGCGCTCGCGCGCTGTCCGGAGGTCCGGCGGGTGCTGCGGTTCACGGCGCGTGAGGTGTTCCGGCGGCCGGATCGTATGGTGCGCGCCGTCCAGGGGGCGCTTCTGGAGTTGGCGTAGCCGGGCGTACGGGACCGGGGCGCACGTGGCCGTCTGCGGGATACGCCCCGTCACGCAACGGAGGGTGTGCCTCCGCGCCCCTCCGCCTTCAGGCAAGATGGTCTGCCAAGCACCGCCAGCACCATCTCAATGCCGGTACACCGGAGGGGCGCAGGGGCATGGCCGTCGGAAAGCTCAGGAGAGACGCCGAGCTGGAGGAAGCGGAGCAGCCGCTGCTCGCGCACCTCAAGGCGATGGGCTGGCAGCACCTCCGCGGGCCCGATCTCCAGGCTGCCGAAGGCCGCGCCTACACGGATGTCGTAGTGACCCGTCGGCTGACCGCTGCGCTGCGGCGCATCAACAAGATTCCCGGAGAGTCCGCCGGGTGGATGTCTCAAGACGACGCCGACCGGGCGGCCGACACTCTGGAACGGGCCGTGCGTGGTGCGAGCGGTCACACGCTGCGCGCGGCCAACCGGGAGGCCACCACGCTGCTGCTCCGCGGCACCTTCGAACGCGGCTCCCGCGAGCGGGAGGAGACCGTGCAGTATGCGGACTGGTCCACGGAGGCGCTGGAGGGCAGCAGACAGGAGGTTCTGGCGCGCAACGACTTCCTTGTGGTGGACCAGTTCCGCGTCCGCAACAGGGAAGGTAAGGACGCCGTTCTCGACCTGGTGCTCTTCGTCAACGGCATCCCGGTCGTGGTGGTCGAGTGCAAGTCGCCGGACAGGCGTGACCCGCTCGGGGAAGCCATCACCGACCTGCGCGCCTACAGTGGCAGGCCGCTGGACGACGACGTACGCGAAGAGTCGAGCCGTCCGCGTAGCGTCCCCGAACTCTTCGGTCTCGCCCAGCTACTGGTTGCGGCGGACGGTGAGCGGGCCGCCGTCGGGACCTTCTCGTCCGAGGAGGAGCACTACGCGCTGTGGCCCAGCCTGGAACCTGACTACCGCAAGGCCGAGGAACTGCACCGGGAGCTGCGGCAGTGGGGGCTCATCGCCGCCGACGCGCCGGTGACGTTGCAGCACCGGCTGACCGCGATCGTCCTCAAGCCGCAGAATCTGCTCAACATCATCCGGCACTACCTCTTCGAGAAGCCCCGCCAGAGTGAGACGAAGCCGCGGCACGGGAGCCTGGCCGGCAAGACGGCGCCCAAGACATCGAAGGTCGTGTGCCGGCATCAGCAGTACCGGGCCACCGAGAAGATCGTGCGGAAGCTGCGGACCGGGCGGACCCGGCTGCACCCGGGCGCGGAACGGGACGAGCGCGGGGGTGTGATCTGGCATACGCAAGGTGCGGGCAAGAGCTTCACCATGCAGTTCCTGGCCCGCCGGCTGCACCTCAGCGAAGACCCGGATCTGAACGGGATCACTCTGGTCGCGGTCACCGACCGCAACGATCTCCAGTTGCAACTGAGGCGGGCCGTGGCACTCAGCGGCAGCACCGTACGGGAGGCGACGTCCCAGGCCGACCTGCAGGGGATGCTGGAGCGCGCCGGGCGGCCCGGCGGCCGGGCCGTGATCTTCGCGACGATCCAGAAGTTCCTCGGCGAACTGCCGGGACTCTCCGAGTCGGCCGGAGAGCGGGACGGTGCCGACGACTCCGCCGAGGGCGAAAAACGTTCCCTCACCGCCGACTTCGAGCGGGCCCGGGACCGCGTCGCCGCCGGGGAGGACCCGGAAGAGGTGGCGGATCCGTCGCCGGACGAGGAGACGTTGCGGAAGGCCGAGCGGGTGTTCCCGGAGTGCAGCGACTCGGTCCGGGTGCTGGTCCTGGTGGACGAGGCGCACCGCTCGCATACCAAAGTGCTGCACGCCTGCCTGCGCCAGGCGTTGCCGAACGCCGCCCGGATCGGGTTCACCGGCACCCCGATCATGCAGGGCAGACTCACCGACACCGGCAGGATCTTCGGCTTCGAGCCGGCGAGTACGCCCGGGGGGCGGCCCGAGTTCCTTGACACCTACCGGATGGACGAGGCGGAGAGGGACGGGGTCGTCCTGCCCGTACGGTACGAGGGCCGGGCCACGACCGCGGAGGTGCGGGAGAGGGACGGGCTCGACAAGGGGTTCGAAGATCTCATAGAGGATCTGCCCGATTCGGAGAAGGAGCGGATCCGGGAGCGCTGGGGAAAGCCAGCCGGGAGAGAGGTCGCTGAATCCCTCCCGCTCATCCGCGCCAAGGCCGCCGACATGCTTGCGCACTACGTGACGGGCCCTCTCACCCAGGGCTTCAAGGCTCAGGTCGCCGTGGTCAGCAGGCAGGCGGCCGTGCACTACCGTTCGGCGTTCCGGGACGTGCGGGCAGAACTCCTCGGCCGGGTACGTGAGTTCGATGACTGCGGTGCCCGGCTCGCCCTGCGTGACCGGGATCCCGTGACGTACACCAAGGACGAGGTCCTGCTGCTGCGGGCCTGGCACCGCCAGCAGATCCTGCGGCGGCTGGACTTCGTGCCGGTCATCTCCGCGGGGCCGGAGTACAAGGCGGGCAAGTGGCGGGAGTGGACAGACGAGCCGCGGCGGCTCGACCACGTCGACCGGTTCCTCAGGCCGCTGCCGAAACCGCCCCCCGACAACCCCTGGGCCGGTCAGCTCGCTGCCACGCCGGTTGAGCCTGATCCTCCGCTGGCCGGCCGTATCGGGAGTATGAATCCCTGGAGCAGTCTGCCGCCGCTGGCCGGGGTGGAGGGCGACGAGCCGCCGATCGCGTTTCTGATCGTGGTGTCGATGCTGCTCACGGGGTTCGACGCGCCGATCGAGCAGGTCCTGTATCTGGACCGGCCGATCCAGAACGCCGAGCTGCTTCAGGCCATCGCCCGGGTCAACCGGCCCGCGCCGGGGAAGAAGGAAGGGCTGGTCGTCGACTACCACGGGGTGCTCAACGACCTTGCTGTCTCGCTGGCCGCGTACCAGAACGACCCACCGGCGCTCGACGGGGTGCGCAGCATGGCGGACGAGGTGCCGGGCATGCGGCTGGCCGCCGACGGGGTGCGGGACTTCCTGGCGTATGCACAGGTCGCCGACGAGGACCTTCGGGACGGGACCGGCCTGCCTCGCGCGGTGCGGGCTTTGGACACAGAAGAGCTGCGTGCCGAGTTCGACCGGCTCTTCGGCGACTTCGTGCGCTCGGTGGAGCGCGTACTCCCGCACGAGGAGGCGCTGAAGCAGATCCCGGACCTCCGCCGCTGGAGCGTGCTCCAGATGCGCGTACGCAGGCACTACAGGGACGCCGTGGGCGGCGGCTTCTCCCTGTCCGGCTACGGCCGCAAGGTGCGAGCGCTGATCGCGCGCCACCTTGAGGTGCAGGAGATCGAGCAGACCATCGCGCCGGTGTCGCTGCTGGCGCCCGACTTCGACGACATCGTGGATCGGCTGCCGGTGGACGAGGCCGCAGCCGAGCAGGTGCAGGCGCTCCGCTATCACCTGTACGAGCGCCTGGAGCGCGAAGAACGGCCCGTGTACCGCGGGCTTGCCAACGAGCTGGAGCGGGTGCTTGAGGAGTTCGCCGGCCGCTGGGAGGAGATCAGGGAGCACGTGGCGCCGCTGGTCGACCGCTTCCGCAGAGCGGAGGCCGCCGACCCCGGGATCTCCGACCTGTCCTTGATGGAGCAACGGCTGTACGGGTGGCTGCGCGAACGCCTCGACGCCGACGCCCGCTTCGACCTCCCGGACGCTGACGAACTGCGGGGGCTGGTGTCCGCACTGCACGAGGAGATCACGAACCAGGTGGTCAGTGCCTCGTACCGCGGCAGGGAGCGGCACGCGACGAAGCTCTCCGCGTTCGTGTGGCGGCGTTTGAAGCGGGAAGGGCTTCGGCCCTCCAGCGGGGGCAACGACGTGCTCGAAGAGCTGGCGGAGTACGTGGCAGGGCGCGCAAACGAGCACGTGGAGGGGTTCCGGTCGGAGGCCCGGGGACAATAGGAGGATGCCCGCACGATCCGCCTCTCCGGTGTCCGGCCCCGGGAGCCCAGCTCTCACTGAGGGCCAGATGCTGGAGACGGACGGCTTGGTCCTGCACGTGGTCTTGAGCGCTCGGCGAAGCCGGTTGGGGGTGGTCGTCGAGCGCGATGGCTCCCTCACCCTGCGGGCTCCGAGCGTGTGCAGCGTGGACCGCGCCGAGGAGTTCGTGCGCGCGAGCCGGAGGTGGATCGAAGACAAGCTGCACCTGAGTGAGGCACGCCGGCAACTGCATCCCGTACGTACGCTGTATGACGGTGAGATCCACCGCTACCTGGGGCGTGAGTACCGCTTGCTTCTGGAGGAGGACCGCGGCGCGGGTGAGACCTCGGTGCGGTTGGTCGCGGGGCGGCTGCGGATGAGCCGTTCGGTGGCGGCCGACCCGGTGGGGGCGCGGAAGGCCGTCGCCGCTTGGTACGGCAGAGCGGGCGAGCGGTGGCTGCGGGGCCGGCTGCAGCCGTGGGCGGCCCGGATGGAGGTGAGGGAGCCGACTGTAGAGGTGCGGGACCTGGGGCACCGCTGGGGTTCGTATCGCGTGGGGCGTGACGGCCGGGGGACGCTGGCCCTGCACTGGGCAGTCTTCCAACTGCCGGCTTATCTCGTCGACTACGTGGTCGCCCATGAACTCGCCCACGTGCGGGTGGCGGGCCATGGGCCGGACTACTGGCGCCTGCTGGCCCGGGCGCTGCCGGAGTGCCGGGAGCTCAAGGCGGAGTTGGACGAACTCGGGCGGCGGGTGTGGATGGGGGACGTGCGGGCTGGGGGGTGACCCCGCGCCGTGGGCGCGGCGCGGGGTGGCGGGCGTCAGGCGTCGTGTTCGCGGAGGAACGCCTGCAGGCCCGCCAGGTCGTCGGTGTTGATCCAGTCCACGTTCGCGTCGAGCAGCGTGCGCCACAGGTTGTCGCGCGCCGGGCCCGGGACGTCGGGCGTGGCCCAGAAGCGGATGGTCTGGCCCTGCTGGTGGGCGGTGTAGACGATGAGGTTCAGCCAGTTGCGCTCGGCGGCCGGCATCGTGCCGTCGCCCTGCCAGGTGAAGCTGGAGTTCCAGTTTCCGCTGATGAGCGGGATGAACGACGCGGGGACACCGGTGTTGAGGTCGTCGTGGCGGCCGTCGTAGAAGGCGTAGCGCAGCTTCTCGGCCTCCATCGGGGCGCGGGCGCCGCGGTCGCCGGAGATCACGGCGGTCACCGCGCGGCGCCGGACCCGGCCGCCGGACGCGGAGCTGAAGATCGAGCCGTAGCCGCGCAGCACCTCGGACAGCGCGCGGTAGGTGGGGTCGCCGGCGGTCTTGAGGTCGATGAGCAGTTGCAGATCCAGCTTGTGGCCCTGGTAGACCCGGCCGCCGTTGGCCTTGACGCGGCTGGCCAGCGGGTCGAGGTAGAGCCGCTGGAGGGTGCGGGACGGGTCGAGCTGCGACTCGTCGTGGGCGACGAGGAGCTGGCCGTCGACCAGCCAGATGTCCGACTCGACGCTGGCGAAGCCGTGGTCGAGCGCGTCGAGCAGCGGGCGCTCGTGGAGGTAGTCGTTGTGCGCGTGCGCCCGCTTCAGCGGTGCGGGCCCGCGGCTCCGGCCGGTGGCGGCGCGGTCGGCGGCCTGGGCGGTGGCGGGGAGCCCCCCGGCGAGCGCGCCGCCGGCGACGGCGGCGGAGAGCGCGGCGACGGCGCGGCGTCTGGAGTAGGCGGACAAGGGTTCCTCCCCTGGTAGTCGTGCGGGATGCACGGAAGTATCGACGGCGCGGGGCGACTTGCACAGGGTGCCTGCGGTGAACGGGAGTTGGCGTGCGCAGGCCCGGGCGGGGGGCCCCGTACGAGCCGCGCCGGACCGGCCTCCGTCCCCTGCGCCCCGCCGCGCCTCAGCTCTCCCCGTACGCGCCCCCCGCCGGCCGCGCCCGCGCCAGGATCGCCGCCGTGTCCACCCCCGTCGGCAGCGTGCCGAACGCCAGCCCGCCACCGCCGCCGCCGTCCTCGCCGAGGCGCCCCGCGCAGAAGGCGTCCGCCACCGCGGCGTCCCCGTGCCGGTGCAGCAGCGCGCCCTGGAGCACCAGCGCCATCGACTCGACCACCCGCCGCGCCCGGTACTCCACCGCCGTCACGTCCGCCAGGTCCTTGCGCAGCCGCCCGACCGCCGCGTCGAGCCGCGCGTCGGCGCCCGCGGCGGCGTCGACCTCGGCGAAGAACGCCGCCACCGTCTCCGGCGTACGGGCCATCGCGCGCAGCGCGTCGAGCGCGGCGACGTTCCCCGAGCCCTCCCAGATCGACGGCAGCGGCGCCTCCCGGTACAGCCGCGGCATGCCGGACTCCTCGACGTACCCGTTGCCGCCCAGGCACTCCAGCGCCTCCGCGGCGTGCGCGGGACCGCGCTTGCACACCCAGTACTTGGTCACCGCGAGCCCGATCCGGCGGAACAGCGCCTCCTGTTCGTCGTCAGCTCCGTCCGCGGCGCCCGTCTCGCCGCGGTCGACGGCGCCCGCCAGCCGCATGCTCGCCACCGTCGCCGCCTCGGCCTCCACGGCGAGGTCGGCGAGCACGTTGGCCATGAGCGGCTGGTCCGCGAGGCGGGCGCCGAACGCCCGTCGGTGGCCGGCGTGGTGCAGGGCCTGGACGACGCCGAGGCGCATGCCGCCGGCGGTGGCGAGGGCGCAGTCGAGGCGCGTCATGTTGACCATCTTGATGATGGTCTTCACGCCGGCGCCCTCCTCGCCGACCAGGTGGGCGACCGCGCCCTCGTACTCGATCTCGGAGGAGGCGTTGGAGCGGTTGCCGAGCTTGTCCTTCAGGCGCATGAGGCGCAGGGCGTTGCGGGTGCCGTCGGGCAGCACGCGCGGGACGAGGAAGCAGGACAGGCCGCCGGGCGCCTGCGCGAGCGTCAGAAAGACGTCGGACATCGGGGCGGAGGTGAACCACTTGTGCCCGGTGAGCGCATAGAGCCCGTCGCCGGTCGGTACGGCGCGGGTGGTGTTGGCGCGGACGTCGGAGCCGCCCTGCTTCTCCGTCATCGACATCCCGGCGATGAGGCCGGACTTGGCGGTGGGCGGGCGCAGCCCGAAGTCGTAGTCGGCGGAGGTCAGCAGCGGCTCGTACGCGGCGGCGAGGCCGGGCGCGGTGCGCAGCGCGGGGACGGCGGCGTACGTCATGGAGACGGGGCACAGGTGGCCGGCGTCGGTCTGGCCCCAGACGAAGAGCTTGGCGGCGCGCGCGACGTGCGCGCCGGGCGTGCGCTGCCGCCAGGGCGCGGCGTGCAGCCCGTGGGCGACGGCGGTACGCATCAACTCGTGCCAGTGCGGATGGAACTCGACCTCGTCGACGCGGTGCCCGTAGCGGTCGTGGGTACGCAGCACGGGCGGCTGCTCCTCGACGCTGCGGGCCCACTCCTGCGCCTGCGCACCGCCGGCGAGCAGCCCCAGCTCGCGCACGTCGGCCTCGGCCCAGGCGGCGCCGTGGGCGCGGAGGGACTCCAGGAGGGCGGGGTAGGCGGCGACGTCGTAGGAGGTGAGGGGCGGGGGCTGGTTGGTGACCTCATGGGTCGTCGGCATGGGGGACTCCGAGGGCTCGAAGGGTGAAGGCGGCGAGGTGGGCGGGGGTTTGGGGCCCGGGGGAGTAGGGCCCGTACGGTCCGGGAGCCCCCGCACCCCCCGTACCGCCCATGGCCCCCGCGACGGCACCGGACAGCGGCCCGATCAGCGCCTCCGCACACGCCCCGACGACGCCGGCGGCCGTCAGCAGCGGGTCCTGCCGGGGGAGCCGCCCGCTGGCGGTGCCCTCGGCGACACGCGCGGCGAGCACGTCGCGGAACGCCCGCCGGAAGACGAGGCGTTCGGCCTCCACGGCGGTGTCGACGGGCTCGGCGAGCAGCGCGTACGCGAGCCGCGGACTGGCCAGCGCCCGGCGCGCGAACGTCTCCGCGCCGGCGGCGACGCCCTCGGCGGGATCGGCCGGCCCCCGGGCGGCGGCGGAGACGGCGTCGACCTCGGCGGTGACGACACTGCGGAACAGCTCGACGGCGAGCACGGACTTGCTGGGGAAGTGCCGGTAGACGCTGCCGGCGGCGATACGGGCCCGGGCGGCGACGGCGGCGACGGTGCAGCCGGCGTACCCCTCGTCGGCGAGGAGCGCGCGGGCGGCGTTGAGGAGGGCGTGCCGCCGGTCGTCCATCCGCGCCTGGACGGCGGGGGTGCGGCGGTAGGGCATGGGAAGGATTGAAGCAGCGATTCACAGGTTCAACAAGGCGGCGGGGGCGATGTCAGTGGTGGGTGCGAGACTCGCGGCATGGCAGACGAACTGCGGCTGAGAGACGTGACGGAGGAGGACCTGGAGGTCTTTCTCGCGCACGAGCACGACCCGGAGAACGTACGGCGGTCACACTTCCCGCCGCGCGAGCGGGAGCGTTTCCTGACGCACTGGCGCGAGCGGGTCCTGGCCGACCCGACGGGCCTGGTGCAGGCCGTGGAGGTCGACGGCCGGCTCGCGGGGAACGTGGTGGCGTGGTGGGACGGCGACCGCCGGTTCCTGGGCTATGTCTTCGGCCGGGAGTTCTGGGGCCGGGGGATAGGCACGCGCGCGGTGGCCCGCTTCCTGGAGCTGGAGCGCCACCGCCCGCTGCACGCGGACCCGTACGTGGGCAACGAGGGCTCGGTCCGCCTGCTCGAAAAGCTCGGCTTCCGCCGCACGGGCAGTGAGTGGAACGGCGACGACGAGCACGTGATGCTCGTCCTGGCCCAGGACAGCACCGCACCCTGACCGCCTGGGGCGTACTCGCGGATCCGTTTCCGGTGTCACCGCACCATGGAAGTACACCCGCCCCTGGCCGTCGGCCGTGTGTTGGACGAGACTCTGGCCGGTAAGGATGTCCGGTAAGGATGTCCGGTAGGGATGTCCGGCAGGGCCGTTCGGCCCATGTCGACAGCACATGGTGTTTGATCTTCTGGGGCGACGCGCAATGCCGAGGTGTTCGCGGTCAGCCATGGAACAGGCGGGAGGAGTCGGTGCGGTGATCGGGTTCATCGGCCATGCGGATCTCAACGAGTCGACGCTGCGCCTGGTGCAGTCCGAAGTGCGGCGCAAACTGCGCCGGCTGGACCCGCGCCTCGCGGTCGGCGGTCTGGCCCGCGCGGGCGCGGGACTCCCGGTGACGTTCGCCCGAGCGGTGCGCGAAGTGGGCCTGAAACTGGTGACGGTGCTCCCCGCCGCCGACAACCTCCCCCTCCCGCTGCCCCGCCGCGACGCCGTCGCCGCGGGCGAGATGGTGATGCTCGCCGACCAGGTCCGCCTGGTCGACTTCGACCCCCGCGACCGCGACGCCCGCATCACCGTCGACGAGCGCCTGATCCGCGGCTGCCGCCGGGTCCTGGCAGTCTGGGACGGCTCGGCCTCCACCCCCCGGGACGTCACCGCCCACCTGGTGGCCTACGCCCGCGGACTGGGCATCCCCGTGGACGTCATCTGGCCCCCGGGCGCGGCCCGCGCCTGAGGCCGGTCGGATCGCCTCCACCACCGGCTCCCCGAGCGCCCCCACCGTCGCCGTGATCCCGGCCACGGCCAGCAGCGCACGATGCCGCTCCTGCGGCGCGACTGTCTGCCTCGGCCTCGCCGCAGCCCGTGCTGCTGCCGACGACTCCGTCCGCCTCGCCGCACAGGACATGGTCTACAGAGCCCGGGCGAGGCCCTTCGTCAGCGCGAGCGGTGTGATTTCGAGGCGGTCGAAGCGCCAGCCGTCCTCGGTGCGGCGCGCTCCGTAGCGGTGGATCGCGGCAGCGATCGCCTCCGTCTTGTCGTCGATGACGAAGACGGCGATGTCGTGTGCCCGCACCGTGGCCGTCTCGCCGTCGACCTCGATGACGAGGTTGGACTTGTTGTGGAGGGTGCGGACGTAGGTGTCGTGGCCTGCGCGGACGAGTCCGATGAGCGCCTCGGCGCCGTGTGCCTCCCCGCGCAGTGACCTGACGACGACGTCCGGGGTGAAGAGCCGGCCGGTCTCGTCGTAGCGCCCCTCGTCGATCCACAGGCTGTGGCGGGCGACCAGGTCGGCCAGCTCTGCGCGGTCGGCGAGGTTGCGGATCAGGGCTTCGGTGCCGGTCATGACGCTCTCCTTCAAAGGGTTAGTCTTATTAACGTTCGCCTCGCGAACGAATATAGGTCGTTAGTGTCACTAACGCAAGCGGGTAGGGTGTGCGCATGGAGACCGGCGACGAGCTGCGATTCGACCGCGGCGACGAGACCCCGGAACGCCTCAAGGGCCAGTTCTCACGACTCGTGGGGATGACCGCCGCCCAGACGCGGCGCGTCGCAGGCGCCGCACTCCGGGCGGTGGGCGCCCACAAGGACCACTTCGTGGTGCTCGCCGCCCTCGCCGAGTTCGGCCCCGCGAGTCAGGCGGCTCTGTCCGGCCGCACCCGTATCTTCAAGAGCGACCTCGTCGCCGTTCTCAACGACCTCGCGGACGGCGGCTGGATCCGCCGCGCCCCCGACCCGGCCGACAGGCGCCGCAACGTCATCACCATCACCGACGACGGTGAGCGCCGCCTGGACGAACTCGGCCGCGTACTGGACGGGGTCAACGAGCGCATCATGTCCCCGCTCGACGCCGACGAGCGCACGCAGTTGTTCGCCCTGCTGGGCCGTGTCAACGCACACCTCGACGACGCGCCGGATCACTAGGCTCGGCGTCCGCCGGGCGACGGCGGTTGGCGGAGCGGCGGACGGCGGCGGGTGGCGCGGTGAACGGGCCGGGGGCTCGCGACCGGCCGGGGGCCGCCCCCGCCCGCCGTGCGAATCCTGTGGCCGCGCGCCGTGCACCACCACCCCGCCCCCGACCGCCGCCGCGGAGGAATCTGGCCGCAACTCGCGGTAACGCCCACCGATTCGACCCGAACCGCCGCCGGAAGGCCGACGTCCGCCCACGCGCTCCCCGCCCCAGACACCACCCCAGCCGCACCACTGGCCGCCGGGCGGCGGCCCGGCGAGGGGCTGGTCCGGCCGGCGAAGACCCGGCCGCGGGCGCGGCGTCGGGCGGCCCGGGACCGGGGACGTGCCCAACGTCCCTCCCGGCGGTCGAAGCCCCGCCCCCATCTCCCCTCACACCCGCCCAAGGGTATGCGGCTCCACTGACAGCGCCGGCTGACCACGGCAGCCGGGGGCGGCAGCCCGGTAGGGGGCGGGCCCGGTGGGACGTGCCGCCGGCCGTGCGGGGTGGGGTTCTCCGGTTCCGGGGGTGCGGTGTCGGGGTATGGCGGCGTCGATAACCGCGCCGATGAACGTCACCGTGACAAACTCGCCGCAATCCGCCCCAAAAAACGGGTCAAATCGCCCACTCGAGCCGACTTTCGCCTCCCGACACGCACCCAACCGTCCCGGCGGGAGCGAGCCGGCAATGTCACTGCATCGGCATACCCTTGGGCGGGTGTGCGGGGAACTTCGGGTACGCGCGGGATGTCTCGTGGGTACGGTTCTGGTGTCACCACAGAACGGGAGTCAGCATGCCCGACCATCCCGAAGAGCACATCGGCGACCGTATGCGATCTGTGCGGAAGCGCCGCGGGCTGTCGCAGAGGGAACTGGCCGCTGCCGCCGACATGTCGGTCTCCCTCATCCGCAAGATGGAACAGGGCGAGCGGCGCGACGTACGCATGGAGACGGCGCACCAGCTCGCCCGCGCGCTCGATGTCCCCACGATGCACCTGCTCGCCACTGCCCCGCCCCCGTGGCGGCCGAATGTCCCCGCCGACATCTGGCAGCCGGTCGTGACCGCCCTGGCGGCGCCCCCGCCGCAGCTCCCTGAGCCGCCCACCGCGGCCGGTGTCAGTGGCGCCCTGGCCGGAGGGCGGGCGTTGTTCGCCACGGAACGGTACGACGACCTGGGCAGAATGCTGCCCGCGCTCCTGCGGGACGTGCGTGGGTTGGAGGGCCCGCAGGCGCGCCGCCTGCTCTATCAGACGATGCAGCTCACGGTCAGTTTCCTGGGCCAGGTACGGCAGTACGAAGCGGCGGCCGACGCCGCTCAACGGACGCTTGACGCATCGACGGATGCCCTCGACGGTGCCGCCGCGGTGGTGGCTCAGTGCCAGCAGCTCCTCCGTGGCGGCCACTTGACCGAGGTGGCGGAGTTGGCGAGCCGATGGGCCGACGACGTCGAACCCCGGGTGTCCAAGGCGACGCCGCAGGAACTTGCCGTGTGGGGCGGACTGCAACTGCGGGTCGGCGCGGCTGCTGTGCGGGACAACAGGAAGCCCGAGGCCGCACACGCCCTGCGCATGGCGCGGATCGCCGCCATCGGCCTCGGCCAGGAAGTGGTCACCGCCCCCGATTACCTACGGCACTTCGGACCGGCGACGGTCACCCACCAGCGAGCAGAGCACGCCGCCATCCAACGGAACCCGCATCGTGTGCTGAAGCTCCACCACACGGTGCAGACCTGGAGACCCGCCAAGGGCGGCGGAAAGTCGGGCCGGTGCCGGCACTTGCTGGACGTCGCAGACGCCCACTTGCGTCTCCACAGCGATGAACAGTGCGTGCAGGTCCTCCAGCAGGTGTGGGAGGACGCCCCGCAGTGGATCACCGCGCAGAGGTACGCGCAGGACATCATGGGCCGCGTGATCGAAGGCCGGCGGACGCTGACACCGGAAATGCGAGAGCTGGCCGACGCCTTGGGGACCCCGATGTAGCGCTCCGTGGCACCCCCGCGCGTGGGGCGGGTCAGAGTGCCATGGTGGCCACGCTCGTGCCGGCCTTACGGTCGGTGACGACCTGATCGTGGACGACAGGCGAGCGTCATGGAACTTCCCCCCGCCCCCAGCCCCGCCACCCCCGTCCGGCCTGCTCTGGCGTTCCTCTACGACCGGCACGCCACGCTGGCGACCACCGCCCTGGACGAGCGCATAGCGCGATGCCGCCGGTACGCCGCCGAGCAGGGCTGGGCGGTCGCCGGGGAGTGGGTGGACCGCGGGGATGCCGCGCTCACGAACTGGCCGCGGCCACAGTGGGACGCGATGGCGTACGCCATGCGGCAGGCCGCCGCTCGCGCCGTGTGCCTGGTCGACTCGTGGGACCGGATCAGCCGGGACCGGGAGGCCAGCGCCGTCCTGCGGTTGGCCGTCCACCAGGCCGGCGGGTACTGCATGACCACCGGCGGCGAGAACGACCTCGAACTCGGCCACGGGCGGATCACCGTGACCGCGCCGCTGCCGCGAAGGGCGCGGCCGTGAGCGACGGTCCGTGGACGCGGATGGCGGATCCGGTGCAACTGCCCGACGCCTGGCCGCTCGTGGAGCCCGAGCCGGTCGCCGGATGCGGACGGTGTGCCGAGTTGGCCGCGGGCAGGACCGCGGCCCGTGCCTCGGGGGACCTGTCCGCCGTCAGAAGGTGTTTGGGAACCATCAGTAGGCGCCGCGACTGGTGAAAGCGTTCTGATGCTGCCCGTCTCTCGGCAACCGATGGTGATCGAGTATCCCTCCGCCTCGTAGCGCGGGGTCATGTGTCGTCTTGCGACCCCGGCGCGGACGTTCATGCGCCGGATGACCCGGGGGATGTCGGAGTCGGGCATGGCGTCGGTCAAGGCCCGCACCTTGGCAGTGGACCCCGGCCGTAAGCCCATCGTGCGGGGACGGCCGGGGCCTGGCGAGCCGGGACTAGAAGAGGAGGCCGAGTCCGTCAAAGGAGAGGAGTATAAGCAGCCACAGGAGCCAGAGTTCAATTACGAAGGCAAGCGCGTACATCGGCAGGCGTATCACGAAGTACAGGACCAGGAAGGGGTACCTTCGCAGTGGCGGGCGGCTTCGGCTGCGCTGCACGAAGGCGCGTTCCCTGGCGAAGTTGCACTTACACAGCCGAACTGGTGACAGGAGCCGACCAGGTCCAGGTACTCCATGGTGTGCTCGACCTGGCGGACGGCGGGAGTGCGTTCGCGGATCTGCTCGCGGGTACGGGCTGAGTTGTCGAACTGCGCCCGGTTCACCCGCAGCCGAGCGCCGTCGTCGCGCATGGTCTGCTCGGCGACCTGCGGTCGGCGCAGCAAGTTCGTGGCCGCCTGGGTCGCGACCTCCGGGTCCCGGGTCAGGTCCTCGACCACCCGCAG
Source organism: Streptomyces sp. CNP082 (assembly GCF_059570535.1). Classification (NCBI taxonomy): domain Bacteria; kingdom Bacillati; phylum Actinomycetota; class Actinomycetes; order Kitasatosporales; family Streptomycetaceae; genus Streptomyces; species Streptomyces sp. CNP082. The sequence goes on along the minus strand of NZ_JCANSZ010000029.1, from coordinate 58,661 downwards.
CCGCTCGGGCGCCGGCAGCCGCTCGACCGTCTCGGGCCGGCGCAGCAGATCACCGGCCACCTGCCCGCCGGCAGCGCCGCTCTGTCCGCCACCGCCGCCTCCCTCGCCCTGTCCGCGCACTACCTCGACCCCGCCGTCCCGGTCCTCTGGGGTCTCGGCCTCGCCGGCACCTGGACTCTCGCCGCCCTCGCCGCGTCAGCCGACCTCGCCGTCCGCCGCCCCAGCGACCTCGCCAAGGACCGCTGACCGCCGGCTGACCGTCCGCCGCGCTACGCCGCGCCCTTGGTTCCGCCCCGGACGACCAGCGAGTCCAGCAGCTCCTGCGTCGCCGCGGCTATCTCCTCGACCGCCTTGTCGAACGCCTCGGCGTTGTGCGGCGCCGGGTGGCGGAAGCCGGAGATTTTCCGTACGTACTGCAGAGCCGCCGCCCGCATGTCGTCCTCGGTGACCGTGTCGGCGAACGGGGGGCGCAGGGTCTTGATGCTTCGGCACATATGTACGACGGTACGCCGCGCCACTGACATCAGGAGGTGAGCGGGCGGGCTACCAGCTCGTGACCAGGAGATGGTTCACCGCCAGCGCCACCGCGGCCTGCGCCGTCAGCCACGTGCGGTGGTCCCGGGCCGGGAGCAGAGCCGCGGCCGGCAGCAGCCAGAGCGTGAACGGCAGCCAGATCCGCTCCGTCTCCGCCTTGCTGAGCCCCGAGAGCGTCGCCGCCACCAGGCACGCGAGCCCGGCGACCGCCATGGCCGCGACGGCGTACGTGCCTGGGTCGCGGTACGTGCCTGGGTCGCGGTACGCGCCGGGGTCGCGGTACGTGCCGGGGGCGCGGTGGCGCCGTGGCCAGGCGGTGCCGACCGCGCGCCGGGTGCCCGCCACCGCCGCCAGGCCCACGCTGAGCGCCGCGACCGCGAGGTTCGCCCACACCCAGTAGCCGTACGGGCGCTCTCCGCCCCAGCCCTGGTAGTAGCGCTCGTGCAGCAGCTCGTACCCCTCCCACCACCAGAAGCCCGCTGCCGTGAAGGCCACCGCGACCGCCAGCGCACCCAGCACCACCCACGGCACCGTCCGCAGCACCCCCCACCCGCGCCCGCTCCCGCGCCCGCCGCGCCCCCCGCGCGCGGCGCACCACAGCACCGCCGCCATCGGCAGCACCAGCAGCGTCAGCCCGTACGAGAGGTACACCGCCCACCCCAGCAGCACCCCCGCGCCCGCCGCCACCGCCGGGCGCCGGGCCGTCCGCGTCGCCGCCAGCGCCAGCAGCGCCAGGCCCCACGCCGCCACCGCCGCGAAGTAGCCGTCCGCCGACACCCCCGCCCAGACCGCCCACGGCCCCAGGACCAGGAACGGCGCCGCGCGCCGCGTGCGCTCCTCGCCGCCCAGCGCGCGCAGCGCCACCAGCACCGCGACCGCCGCAGAGCCGCCGACCGTGACGCAGAAGGCCGCCGCCCACGCCCCGCCGCCCAGCCCCGCCCGGTCGAGGCCCACGAAGGTGAGGATCGCGGCGGGCGGGTGCCCGGCGATGTGCGCGGGCCAGTTGTCCGGGGTCTGGATGAGGATGTGGTCGGTGAAGGTGCGTACGGCGTGCCCCAGGTCGGCGAAGCGGGCGACGGTCTCCGGCTTGGCGTACTCGTTCCGCTGCGTCAGTTGCTCCGCGACCCCGTCCCGCCAGCCGTCGATCAGCGCCAGGGACCAGATCCACGCCATGGACGCCCCCCACGTGGCCAGGAGCAGCCGCCGCCACGGCAGCCGGCCGGCGAGCGCCGGGCCGTACGCGACGACGGCGGCGGCCACGGCGAGGGCCGCGGGGGTGCCGGGTCCGTAGTGCGGCTCCCAGGTGGCGGACAGCGGCGGGAAGCGTACGTGCAGGATGTCGTCGCCGTTGACGGCCCGGCCGATGACTGCGGCCACCGCGATGAGCAGGGCGGCGAGGCCGGCGGCCACGAGGTCCCGGCGGCGGCCGGCGGCGGGGGCGGTGTGCGGAGACGGAGCCGGAGACGGAGCCGGGGAGGCGGTGGGCACGGCCGGGGGTTCGGTGCCGGTTCCAGTTCCGGTCACGCTTCCGGGTGCTGTCTCCGTACCGGCGTCTGGCGGCCGGGCGGGTGAGGAGGTCACGCCGCCACGCTAGGCACTCGGGGCCCGCTCGCGGCCGGAGCACGCGGCGACGTCATGCTTTCGTCAGGAGTCGGTGCGGTGATACGGGCGTATCCGCGGCCTACGGTCAGTCCATGTCCGCCGTACGCCCGCCAGCCCCCCACCAGGACCCCGGCCCAGGCCCCCGCCCCGACCCAAGCCCCGGCACCGCCGCCGGCCCCGGGTCCGGCCTCCTCCCTCCGCCCGGCCCGTTCCGCCCCGCCTTCTGGCGCAGCCCGCTGCGCGGCCCGTGGTTCACCGCGCTCCTCGGCACGGTCCTCCTCGTCGGCCTCCCGGTGCTGCTGCTCACCGGCCTCCTGTCGTACGCCGCCTACAACCCCGGCCTCCCCGGCAACGACCGCACCCCCGGCAAGGGCCTCCTCGGCTTCTACCTGTTCGCCTGGCCCACAGAGCCGCACTGGCTCTACCGCCTCAACCAGGGCGTCCACGTCACCCTCGGCATCGCCCTCGTCCCCGTCCTGCTCGCCAAGCTCTGGTCCGTCCTGCCCCGCCTCTTCGCCTGGCCGGCGCTGCACGACGCCCGGCACGCGCTGGAGCGCGGCTCGACGCTGCTCCTCGTGGGCAGCGGGCTCTTCGAGTTCGCGACCGGCATCCTCAACATGCAGCTCTTCTACGTCTTCCCCGGCTCCTTCTACACCCTCCACTTCTACGGCGCGTGGGTGTTCCTCGCCGCCCTCGCCGTTCACCTCGCCACCCGCGTCGGCAAGCTGCGCCGCGGGCTGCGCGACCAGGGCATGGACGACCTGCGCGCCCCCGACCCCGCGCCGCCGACGATCTCCCGGCGCGGCGCCGCGGCGCTGGTGGGCGCCGGATCGCTGGGGCTGGTCGCGGTCACCGCGGGGCAGAGCATCGGCGGTCCGCTGCGCCGCACCGCGCTCCTCGCCCCGCACGGCGGCGGCGACCCGGGCGAAGGGCCGAACGGCTTCCAGATCAACAAGACCGCCGCGGCCCTCGGTGTCGCGCCGGCCGACATCGGCGAGCGCTGGCGCCTGGTCGTACGCGCCGGAAACGGCCGCCGCGCGGTGCTCACCAGGGCGGAGCTGCTGGCGCTGCCGCAGCACACGGCGGCGCTGCCGATCGCGTGTGTGGAGGGGTGGTCGACGGACGACCAGTTGTGGCGCGGGGTCCGGCTCGCGGACCTGGCGGCGTTGGTGGGGGCGGTGGAAGGAGACGGAGTGTTCGCGGAGTCGGCGCAGCCGCGGGGGGCGTTCCGGGCGGCGTCGCTGCGGGCCAACCAGGTACGCGATCCACGGTCGTTGCTGGCGCTCCACGTCAACGGGGCTGCGCTGTCCCGGGATCACGGGTATCCGGCGCGGATCATCGTCCCGGCGAACCCGGGGGTGCACAACACGAAGTGGGTCACCGGGCTGACGTTCGGGGAACTGCCGTGAGCGCGGAGGGCGCGCCAGGCGGCGCGCGGGACCGGGAGGGCGGGCGAGGGCCGGGCGGTGCGCAGGAGTCGGACGGTGTGCAGGAGTCGGACGGTGCACGGGAGTCGGGCAGTGCGCAAGAGCTGGGCAGTGTGCAAGAGCCGGGTGGTGCACGGGAGTCGGGCAGTGCGCAAGAGGTGGACGGTGTGCAAGAGCCGGGTGGTGCGGAGTTGGACGGTGCATGGGAGTCGGACGGCGGACCGGAGTCGGACGGTGCGCGGGAGTCGGACGGTGCGCGGGAGTCGGACGGTGCGCGGGAGTCGGGCGGTGCGCGGGAGTCGGGCGGTGGACCGGAGTCAGGCGGTGCGCGGGAGTCGGACGGCGGACCGGAGTTGAGCGGTGCGCGGGAGCCGGATGGTGTGCGGGAGTCGGACGGCGGACCGGAGTCGGGCGACGGACCGGAACCTGACGGTGCGCGGCGGCCCGACGGCGACGGTGAGCCCGGTGACCGCCGGGGCTCCGGCCCGCCGGGGACGGCCGCCCCGGCCGGGCGGCGCGGCGGCGGAGCCGGGGCAGCGGGCGAGGGCCGTACGGGACCCACCGCCCGGTCCGCCCGGCACCTCTTCACCTTCGCCCGCGGTGCCCGCCCCTCCGCGGCGGTACGCCGCCTGCTCGCGCCCGGTCCGCTCCCCACCCTCGTCCTCCTCCTCGCCTCCTTCGCGCTCACCGGCTACGCCGGTGTCCGCCTCTTCGACAAGGACCCCCTCGGCGTCGCGCTGTGGCTGGCCGGTGCCGCGGTGCTGCACGACCTCGCGCTGGTGCCCCTGTACACGCTCGCCGACCGGGGCGCACAGCGCGTACTGGGGCCGCGGCTGGTGAACTACGTCCGCTTCCCCGCCGTCGTCTCCGGGCTGCTGCTGCTCGTCTACTTCCCGCTCATCACCCGCCAGGTGGGGCAATACGAGCGCGTCACCGCGCTGCCCGCCGACGCCTACCTCCACCGCTGGCTGCTGCTCACCGCCGCGCTGTTCGCGGCGTCCGCTCTGGTGCTCGCAGCGCGGCGAACCGCCGCCCGCCGGCGCTCCAGCGGTCCTCCTCCCGCCAGCGGCCCGCCGCCGCGTACCTGAGCAGGGCGGGCAGCCCGACCCTGGCCCAGGGGAAGGCGTGGCGGGCGCGGTCGGGGCGGGGGGCCGCGGGGTGGCCGCGGGCCTCGTCCGCTACGTGGACGTGCACGCGGTCCGTGACGTGTACGTGTACACGCTCGTCCACGTCGTCGTCCGCGGCGGCCTCCACGACCAGCCGCCCCCCGGGGCGCAGCAGCGCGGCGGCGCGGGCGAGGAGGGCGGCGGGGTCGCCGCCGATGCCGATGTTGCCGTCGATGAGCAGCGCGGTACCCCAGCGGCCCTCGCCGGGCAGCGGCTCGAACACCGACCGGCGCAGCGCCGCGGCGCCCCGCGACCGGGCGTGCGCGACGGCCTCGGAGCTGACGTCGACCCCGAGCGCGGGACGCCCCAGCGCGGCGAGCGCGGCCACGAGCCGCCCGGGGCCGCAGCCGATGTCCAGCACGGGCCCGGTACACCGCCGCAGCACGGTCACGTCGGCGCCGTCCGGCACCCCGCACCACCGCTCCACTTCGAGCGGGAGCAGCCAGCCGTCGTGCCGGCGCAGGAAGAGCGGGCCGCCGCCGCTGCGCAGGGCGTGCGCGTAGGGGTCGGCGCCGTCCCAGGCGTCGTCGGGGCCGGGTGCGGGGCCGGGTGCGGTGCCGGTTGCGGTGCCGGGTGCGGGGCCGCCTGCGGGGTCGGCTGCCGCCGGAGGCTGGCGGAGGTACGGCCCGATCGCCTCGGCGCGGGGTGCGCTGTGCGCGGCGGCGGGGCGGGGGGCCGGGAGGCCCGTCGCCGGGCCGGCGGGGCGCGCGGCGGCACTGGTCGGCCCCGGCCGGACGCCTGTGCCGGACCCGGGCGGCGCGGTGGGGGCCGGGTCGGTGGTGAGCCGGATGCCGGATGCCGGTGCGGGGGCAGAGGGGTGGGGTGGGGCAGCGTGCGCCGGTATGTCCGGGGGGCTTTGCCCGGTGGGTGGTCCGGGCCGGGTGGCGGTGCCGTCCGGCGCGGTGCCGTTCCGCGGAGTGCCGTCCGGCGCGGTGCCGGGACGCGGCCGGGGCATGCCGCCGTGGACCTCGGCGTCCGCCCCGCGGTCCGGCGGGGTACGGCGCGCGAGCGGGGCCGGGGCGGCGCCGGTCTCGGCGTCATCTGCGGCGTCGGCGGCGTCGGCGGTGTGGACGGCGGCGGGCGCGGGGCGGGCGGAAGGGCCGGGTGGGCGGCCGGGTGGGGGCGGGGCCATCATCCGGCGGCTCGGGGGAGTGCCGGGGACTCGGGGACCACGGTGTCCGGTGGCGGGTTGTACGGTGCCGGGCTGTGCCCGGCTGCGGTGTCGGGTGCTGCGTGGGCTTGCGCTGCGGTGTCCGGTGCCGTGTCGGCTTGCGCTGCGGTGTCCGGTGCCGCGTCGGCTCGCGCCGCGCCGCCCGGTGCCGTCGGCGCGACTGCCGCGCTGCCAGGTGCCGGGCTGCCGGGTGCCGCGCTGCCGGATGCCGGGGTGCCGACCGCCGGGCTGCCGACCACCGTGTCGGCCAGGGCCGCCCGGTTCCGGGCGGCCAGGCGGTGTGCCGTGGCCGCGAAGCGGCTGCCCGGGGCGGCGGCTTCGGCGACCAGCGGGACGTCCGCCGGGGTGTCCACGTCGCGGAGCGGCGGCAACTCCCGTACGCGCAGGCCCGCCTGGCGCAGCCGGCGGTGCTGCGCCGCGCCGGTGTACGGCGTCGACATCGGTACGCCGCGCAGCAGTTCCGGGTCCGGCCGCGCCAGGCCCAGCGCCCAGAAGCCACCGTCCAGCGCCGGGCCCAGGCAGGCGTCGCACGCCGACCAGGCGTCGTCGGCCAGGGCGGGTGCCAGCAGGCCGGCGGTGAGTTGCGGGGTGTCCATGCCGACGAGCAGCGCCGGCCCCGTACAGCCGCCGAACGCGGCGGCCAGCCGCTCGTCGAGCCCGCCTGCCACCTGCGGTACGACGGTGAAGCCGGGCGGCAGCCAGTCGCCGGGGGCGCCGTCCAGCACGAGCACGCGGCGCCGGGCGGGCAGGTCCCGTACGACGGCGAGGGTGTCGGCCAGCGCGGCCCGTGCGAGCTGCGCCGCTTCCGCGGGGGTGTACGCGGGCGTGAGCCGGGTCTTGACCCGGCCGGGCCGGGGCTCCTTGGCGATGACCAGCACGGTGACGCCCCCGCTCACCGCTCCACCCCCGCGCCCCGGCCGACCGCGGACTCCCCGCCCGAGCCCGAGGCGGAACCCGAACCCGCCGGCGTACGCGGGCCCGCCGGCGTACGCGGGCCTGCTGGCGCCTCCGGGCTTGCGCCCGCGCCGGGGCTTGGGCTCGTATCCGGGCTTGCGCCGTTTGTGCTCGTGTCCGGGCCTGCGGCCATCTCCGGGCTTACGCCGGAGTCCGGGCCTGCGCCCGCCTCCGACCCCGCCGCCGGCCCCGAGCCTCCGCCGACCGCCCCACCTGCCCCGGCACCCCCGCCCCTTCGGGCCCCGGCGGCAGACTCCGCCCCTCTACCAGCCCCCGCATCCCTGATCCCCCCGGGCCCCCCGGCGCCCCCCGCACCCGCGGCGCCCCCCGCACCCGCAGCGCCCCCGGCGCCCCCCTCCCCGGGCGCCGTCCGCAACACCCCGCTCATGTCGTGGACCGCCTGCCACGTCCCCCGCCACGTCCCCGTCACCTTCGACTTCCCCGTCCGCGGCGTGTACGGCACCGGCAGCTCCGCGATCCGCCACCCCGCGTCCGCGGCCCGTACCACCGTCTCCAGCGGGTACCCGCTGCGCCGGTCCGCCACCTCAAGACCCAGCAGCGCCGCCCGCCGGGCAGCCCGCATCGGGCCCAGGTCGTGCAGCCGCACCCCCGTGCGGCGGTACAGCATGCGGGCCAGCGCCGCGTTGCCCGCGCGGGCGTGCAGGGGCCACGCTCCGCGCGTGGTCGGGCGGCGGCGGCCGAGGACGAGGTCCGCCGTACCCGCCGTGATCCGGCCGGTGAGCAGGGGCAGCAGGCCCGGGTCCAGGGAGCCGTCGCAGTCGCAGAAGCAGACCAACTCGGCCGTGGCCGCCCGCAGGCCCGCCGCGCAGGCGGCGCCGAAGCCGCGCCGCGGCTCGGGTACGACGGTGGCGCCGAGGGCGCGGGCGAGCTCGCCGGAGCCGTCCGTGGAGCCGTTGTCGACCACGATCGCGCGCCAGCCTGCGGGGATACGGGCCAGGACCCAGGGCAGCGCGGCGGCTTCGTCCAGACAGGGGAGTACGACGTCGGTCATGGCCACCACCCTACGAGCGCAAAAGCCGCATATCGGACGCAAGTTTCTTACGAATCACGGACGTCGCCCGCCGCCGTCCGTTCGGCCTCCACCCGCCGCCCCGGCCGTGCCACGCTGGCGTCATGGACCCCGTCCCGCCCGCCCGGCCCGGGCCCCCCGGCCGCCCGGCCCGCGTGCTCGTCGTCGACGACGACCCCACCGTCGCCGAGGTCGTCGCCGGCTACCTCGACCGCGCCGGCTACGCCGTCGACCGCGCCGCCGACGGCCCGCAGGCGCTGGCCGCCGCCGCGTCCGCGCGCCCCGACCTCGTCGTACTCGACCTGATGCTGCCCGGCATGGACGGCCTGGAGGTCTGCGCGAAGCTGCGCGCCACCGGCCCCGTACCGGTGATCATGCTCACCGCCCGCGGCGACGAGGACGACCGCATCCTCGGCCTCGAACTGGGCGCCGACGACTACGTCACCAAGCCCTTCAGCCCGCGCGAGCTGGTGCTGCGCGTGGAGTCCGTGCTGCGCCGCAGCCACGCCGCGGCGGCGCGCGGCGGCGAACTGACCGGCGCCGGGCTCACCTTGGACCCCGCGGCGCGCCGGGCCGCCAAGCACGGGGCGGAGCTGGCGCTGACGCTGCGGGAGTTCGACCTGCTCGCGCACTTCCTGCGGCACCCGGGGCGGGTGTTCGGGCGGGAGGAGCTGATGCGGGAGGTGTGGGGCTGGGAGTTCGGCGACCTGTCGACGGTGACCGTGCACGTGCGGCGGCTGCGCGGCAAGGTGGAGGACGACCCGGCCCGGCCGCGGCTGATCACCACGGTCTGGGGCGTCGGCTACCGCTTCGACACCGCCGGAAGCGACACCGCAGGCAGCGACACCGCCGGAAGCGACACCGCCGGAGGCGACACCGCCGGGGGCGACACCGCCGGAGGCGACGCCCCCGGAAGCGACACCCCCGGAGGCGCCCCGTCATGAACGACATCCTCCTCATGGCCGTCTTCGCCTTCCTCGGCGCCGCCGTCGCCGGTCTCCTCGGCGCCGTCGCCCTGCGCCTGCTGCGCAACCGCTCCCTCGTCGTCTCCGTCTCCGTCGTCGCCGCGACCGCCGTCACCGCGATGCTCCTCGGCACCCTCGCCGTGGCCAACGCGATGTTCCTGTCCGGCCACGACCTCACCGTCGTCAGCATCGTCATCCTCATGGCCGCGGTCGTCGCCCTCGTCACCGCCGTCCTCCTCGGCCGCTGGGTCGTCGCCCGCAGCAACGCGCTGGCGGCGGCCACCCGCTCGTTCGGCGACGCCTTCGCCGAAGGCGGCTCCTTCGCGCCCCCCGCGGGCGGCGCGACCGCCGAGCTGGCCGCGCTGAGCCGGGAGCTGGCGGCGACCGCCGAGCGGCTGGCGCAGTCGCGGCAGCGGGAGCGGGCGCTGGACGCCTCCCGGCGCGAGCTGGTCGCGTGGATCTCGCACGATCTGCGTACGCCCCTGGCCGGGCTGCGTGCCATGGCGGAGGCGCTGGAGGACGGCATGGCCGCAGAACCCGGCCGCTACCACCGGCAGATCAGGGCCGAGACCGAGCGCCTGGACGCCATGGTCGGCGACCTCTTCGAACTCTCCCGCATCCACGCGGGCAGCCTCGCGCTCGCGCCCACCCGGATGTCGGTGTACGACCTCGTCGGCGACGCGCTCGCGGGCGCGGATCCGCTGGCGCGCGAGCACGGCGTACGGCTCGTCGGCGAGCCGCCGGCGCCGGGGGCGGCGGTGCCGGTGGAGGTCGACGGCAAGGAGATGACCCGGGTGCTGGGCAACCTCCTCGTCAACGCCATCCGCCGCACCCCCGCCGACGGCACGGTCGCGGTGACGGTCGGGTTCCGGGAGCGGGACGGCGCGGCGGTGGTCGTCTCGGTCACCGACCAGTGCGGCGGCATCCCGGAGGAGGACCTGGCGCGGGTCTTCGACACCGGCTGGCGCGGCAACCACGCCCGTACGCCGGTGCCGCCCGCGGGGGCGGGTCTTGGGCTGGCGATCGTGCGGGGGATCGTCGAGGCGCACCGCGGTCGCGCGGAGGTACGCAACGTGCCGGGCGGCTGCCGCTTCGAGGTGACCCTCCCCGCGGCGGTGGGCTGACCGCCGCACGCCCCGTCAGGGCGCCGCCCCCAGCGGCGCCTTCGCGAACTCCGCCACCCCGTCCTCGAACCCCACCGCCGGCCGCCACCCCAGCTCCGCCCGCAGCCTGGCGGAGTCCGCCGTGATGTGCCGTACGTCCCCGAGCCGGTACTCGCCGGTGACCGTCGGCGCCGGCCCGCCGTACGCCGCGGCCAGCGCCGTCGCCAGCTCGCCGACGGTGCGGACGTCCCCGCTGCCCGCGTTGTACGCGGCGAGCGTCCCCGGCACCGCCCCCGCCCCTTCGCCGCCTTCGCCGCCTTCCCCGGCCACCGCCTCCAGCGCCCGGACGTTGGCCTGGGCGACGTCCCGTACGTGGACGAAGTCCCGCCGCTGCGCCCCGTCCTCGTACACCCGCGGCGCCTCCCCCCGCGCCAGCGCGGAGCGGAAGAAGGACGCGACGCCGGCGTACGGGGTGTCGCGGGGCATCCCGGGGCCGTAGACGTTGTGGTACCGCAGCGACACCGCACGCGCGCCGGTGACGCGCGTCCACACGCCCGCGACATGCTCCTGTGCCAGCTTCGTCGCCGCGTACACGCTCCGCGGGTCCGCCGGCGCGTCCTCCCGCACCAGACCCGGCCGCAACTGGGCGCCGCAGCGCGGGCACCGCGGCTCGAAGAGCCCGCCCGCGAGGTCCGCCGCCGCCCGCGGCAGGGGCCGTACGGTGCCGTGCTCCGCGCAGTCGTAGCGCCCCTCCCCGTACACGACCATCGACCCCGCCAGCACCAGCGCCCGCACCCCCGCCTCCGCCATCGCGGCGAGGAGCACGGCGGTGCCGAGGTCGTTGACTCCGACGTACGCCGGCGCGTCCGCGAAGTCCTCCGTGAGGCCGACCATCGCGGCCTGGTGGCAGACCGCGTCGACGCCGGCGAGCGCCGCCGCGACCGTGTCGCGGTCCCGCACGTCGCCGCGCCGGAACGGGACGCCCGGCGGCTCGGCGCCGCCCGGGTCCCGTACGTCCAGCACCACCGCCTCGTGCCCCCGCTCCGCGAGGGCGGAGACCACGTGCGAACCGATGAACCCGGCGCCGCCGGTGACGAGTACGCGCATGCCGCGAGCCTAGGGTCGCCGGCCGCGGCGGACGGCCGCTGCCGCGCCCGCCGTCACACTCCGGTAAGACTCGCTGGTGGGACCCGGGCAGGCGGCATCCCTATCCAGCATCAAGGCAGATATTCCTACTCCTTCGAGCGATTGCTGCCGCTTTGCGGCGAACCCTAGCTTCGGTGCCATGACGACCTCGCCAGAAGAAACGTCCGCGTCCGTCGAACCCCCCGCCCGCCTCAGCCTCGACACCGCCGCCGCGCGGAACCTGACGACCACCACCAAGACGCCCCCGCAGATGCAGGGGATCTCCTCCCGCTGGCTCCTCAAGGTGCTGCCGTGGACGGAGGTCAAGGGCGGTGCGTACCGGGTGAACCGGCGCCTGACCCACACGCTCGGCGACGGACAGGTCGAGTTCACCTCGGTCGGCGACGACGTGCGCGTCATCCCGCAGGAGCTGCGCGAGCTGCCGCAGTTGCGCGCGTTCGAGGACGAGGAGGTGCTGACGGCGCTGGCCGGCCGGTTCGCGCAGCGGGAGGTGGCGCCGGGGGACGCGGTGGTGTCCGCCGGGGCGGCGGCGGACCAGGTCGTGCTCATCGCGCACGGGCGGCTGGAGCGGGTCGGCGCCGGGAAGTACGGGGACGAGACGGTGCTCGGCGTCCTCGCCGGCGGCGACTGCGTCGGCGGGGAGGTGCTCCTCACCGCCGGCGGCACCTGGCCGTTCACGGTGCGGGCCCAGACCCGCGGCACGGTGCTGGTCCTCACCCGCGCCGCGCTGGAGGAGCTGCTGGCCCAGGCGCCGGCGCTGCGCGAGCACCTGGAGGCGTTCCGCGACATCCCGCGGCAGCGGCAGAACAGCAAGGGCGAGGCCGAGATCGAGCTGGCCTCCGGCCACCGCGGCGAGCAGGACCTCCCGGGCACGTTCGTGGACTACGAGCTGACGCCCAGGGAGTACGAGCTGGAGGTCGCGCAGACCGTGCTGCGCGTCCACAGCCGGGTCGCCGATCTGTACAACGACCCGATGAACCAGGTCGAGCAGCAGTTGCGGCTGACCGTCGAGGCGCTGCTCGAACGCCAGGAGCACGAGCTGGTCAACAACCGCTCCTTCGGCCTGCTGCACAACGCCGACCTCAAACAGCGCATCCACACCCGCTCGGGCCCGCCCACGCCCGACGACCTGGACGAGCTGATCTCCCGCCGCCGGCAGACGCGCGTGCTGCTGGCGCACCCGCGGGCGATCGCGGCCATCGGCCGGGAGTGGAACAAGCGCGGCATCTACCCGCCGCGCACGGAGTACCTGGGCAGCGAGGTCAACAACTGGCGCGGCATCCCGCTGCTGCCCTGCAACAAGATCCCGGTCACCCCGGAGGGGACCAGCTCGGTGATCGCGATGCGGCTCGGCGAGGCGGACCAGGGCGTGGTGGGGCTGCACCAGACGGGGCTGCCGGACGAGATCCGGCCGGGGATGAACGTCCGGTTCATGGGGATCAGCGACAAGGCGATCATCTCGTACCTGGTGAGCGCGTACTTCTCCGCGGCGGTGCTCGTCCCCGACGCGCTCGGCATCCTGGAGGACGTCCAGATCGGCGGCAACTGACCCGTACGGGCGGGCGTCCGGCCGGCGCGGCGGAGACGACCGCGCCGGCCCCGCCCGGGACCCGGCAGGGACCCGGCCCCGGCCCGGCCGGAGGCTCAGCCCGGCCACGCCCAGTCCGCCACCTCCGGCAGGTCCGTGCCGTGCGCGCGGATCCAGGCGTGGTGCCGGCCCCGGACGTCCTCCATCCGCTGCCGCACCGCCGCCGCCCGCACGGCCAGCCCCGGGACGCGGTCGATGACGTCCATCACCAGCCGGTAGCGGTCGAGGTCGTTGCGTACGACCATGTCGAACGGCGTGGTCGTGGTGCCCATCTCCTTGTAGCCGCGCACGTGCAGTTGGTCGTGCCCCGCGTGCCGGTAGGCGAGCCGGTGGATCAGCCACGGATAGCCGTGGTACGCGAAGATGACCGGGGTGTCGCGGGTGAACACCGAGTCGAACTGCCGCGCCGTCATCCCGTGCGGGTGGTCCTCGTGCGGCATCAGCCGGGCCATGTCGACGACGTTGACGACCCGTACCGCCAGCTCCGGCAGGTGCTCGCGCAGCAGCGCCGCCGCGGCCAGCACCTCCTGCGTCGGCACGTCCCCGGCGCAGGCGAGGACCACGTCCGGGGCCTGGCCGGGGCGTTCGGTGCCGGCCCACTCCCAGATGCCGACGCCGCGCAGGCAGTGCGCGCGGGCCTGCTCCAGCGTCAGCCAGTCGAACGACGGCTGCTTGCCGGCGACGACGACGTTGACGACGTCGCGGGTGCGCAGCACGTGGTCGGCCACGCACAGCAGGGTGTTGGCGTCCGGCGGCAGGTAGACCCGGACGACGCCCGGGCTCTTGTTGAGGACGTGGTCGACGAAGCCGGGGTCCTGGTGGCTGAAGCCGTTGTGGTCCTGGCGCCAGACGTGCGAGGTCAGCAGGTAGTTGAGCCCGGCGACCGGCGCGCGCCAGGGCTCCTCCTGCGCGGTCTGGATCCACTTGATGTGCTGCGCGGCCATGCTCGCGACGATGTGCGCGAACGCCTCGTACGACGAGAAGAGGCCGTGCCGGCCCGTGAGGACGTACCCCTCCAGCCAGCCCTGGCACAGGTGCTCGGAGAGCACCTCCATGACCCGGCCGTGCGGCCCGTGGTGCTCGTCGGTCCGCTCCGTCTGCGCCTGCCACGCCCGGTCCGTGACCTCGAACAGCTCCTGCAGCCGGTTGGACGCGGTCTCGTCCGGGCCGAAGACGCGGAAGTCGCGGCGCTCGGCGGTGTCGGCCATCACCTGCCGCAGCATGGCGCCGAGCACCCGGGTCGGCTCGTGGAGCCGGACGCCGGGCCGGTCGACGGCGACGGCGTACGTGTCGGGCCCCGGCAGCGGCAGCGTGCGCAGCAGCCGGCCGCCGTTGGCGTGCGGGTTGGCGCCGAGGCGGCGGTCGCCGTGCGGCACGCAGGCGAGCACCTGGCCGCTGGGCCTGCCGTCGGCGCCGAAGAGCCGCTGCGGTTCGTACGAACGCAGCCACCGCTCCAGCTCGGCCAGGTGCTCGGGGTTCTCGCGCACCTCCGGCAGCGGCACCTGGTGGGCGCGCCACGTGCCCTCGACCGGGGTGCCGTCCACGTCCTCGGGGCCGGTCCAGCCCTTGGGGGTGCGCAGCACGATCGCCGGCCAGCGGGGCCGGCCGCGCAGCCCGCCCTTCGCGCGCGCGGCCTGCTGGAACTCGGCGATCCGGTCGAGGGCGGTGTCCATCGCCGCGGCCATGTCCTGGTGGACGCGCGCGGGATCATCTCCGCTGACGTACAGGGGCTCGTGGCCGTAGCCGCGCAGCAGCTCGTCCAGCTCGCTCTGCGGGATGCGGGAGAGCACGGTGGGGCCGGCGATCTTGTAGCCGTTGAGGTGCAGGATGGGCAGCACGGCGCCGTCGTAGGCGGGGTCGAGGAACTTGTTCGCGTGCCACGACCCCGCCAGCGGCCCGGTCTCCGCCTCGCCGTCGCCGATGACGCAGGCCGCGACGAGGCCGGGGTTGTCGAAGGCCGCGCCGTAGGCGTGCGCGAGCGAGTAGCCCAGCTCGCCGCCCTCGTGGAACGACCCGGGCACCACGGGCGCCACATGGCTCGGCGTCCCGCCGGGGAAGGAGAACTGCCGGAACAGCCGCGCCATCCCGGCGGCGTCGCGCGAGACGTCGGGGTGCACCTCCCCGTACGAGCCGTCGAGCCACGCGCCGGCGTAGACGGCGGGACCGCCGTGGCCGGGGCCCCAGACGCAGACGGCGTCGAGGTCGCGGGCGCCGATGACGCGGTTGAGGTGGGTGTAGACGAGGTTGAGGCCGGGGCAGGTGCCCCAGTGGCCGAGCAGCCGCGGCTTGATGTCGCCGGGCGTCAGCGGCTCGGTGAGCAGCGGGTTGCGGGTGAGGTAGATCTGGCCCGCGGCCAGGTAGTTGAGGGCGCGCCAGTGGGCGTCGAGGTCGGCCAGCTCCTGCTTCTTCATCGTCGTCCCATCGACGAAGGGGGGTAGGCGGTACAGCCCAGTCTTACGCCCGGGGCAGGGCCGCCACCCGACGGCGCGCCGCGCGCGCCTCCCGGCCCCGGACGGTCCCTCTCGCACCCGAATGGCGGGCACGGCTCGCGCGGAACAGGGGGTACGGGTGGGACAGACTGCCACGTATGTGGACGGCGAACCCGGGGACCGGTGATCCGATGGCCGTGTCGGTGTCGGTCGTGCTGCTGCTCTCCGTGCTGGCCATCGTGTTTCTGCGCAGCGGCTCGCTGAAGACCTCGCACGCGGTGGTCTGCGTGCTCCTCGGCTTCTATCTGTCCGGGACCACCGTGGCCCCCACGATCCAGTCCGGTCTGCAGGCCACGGCGAACGTGGTGAGCAGCATCCGGCCGTGAATGTGGCCGTACCGGGAACTATTCGGTACCGCCTTGTGCGTTGAACCACCCGGGGGACCTTGGTGGACGCCTGATAGGAATCAAGCGGGCACGCTGTGTGCACGTGCATTTGCGCGTGCACCTAGCCGCCAACACAGCTATGATCCCCGACAGTTGACACTGGCAACCACCTTGGAGAAGCGCTGTGGCCCACGCATACAACGGCATTGCGGCCAGAGATCTTCACGGCGCCGCCTGGCAGAAGAGCCGGCACAGCAACTCGCAGGGTTCCTGCGTCGAGTTCGCCAAACTTCCTGGCGGTGAGATAGCCGTTCGCAATTCCCGATTCCCCGAAGGACCCGCGCTCGTCTACACCCGTGCCGAGGTGGAGGCGATGCTGCTGGGCGTCAAGGACGGAGAGTTCGACCACCTTGTAGCTGACTGACAACCCCCCATTTCCCGGCTGCCCCGCGCGCTTCTGCCGCCCTTCGGGTCACACGGCAAGCCGGCTGCCATACGGATCCAGGATGAGATATCGCCCGTAGCGGGCGCTGATCGTGCTGCACACCCTCGGCCCGTATGGAATGCGAGCGCTTCCTTTCCGTCCGCGAACGGTTCCGGAGCGTGAATCACCCGGTATCCGGGGCACCGTGCGGTGTCGTCGTCGTGCCCGAGAGTTCCGGTTCCGTTACTCCGGCCCCACGGGCAGCGGGCAGCGGTGACGAGACGTACAGGGGGAGTACCGGGGGCGTCCAGGCGGACGTGCAGCGGACGTACAGCGGGGGAAGGGGACGGCCGCGCGGGACCCTGCGGCCGGGCGGCCGGGCGGCCCTTCGGTCAGTCGGCCGCCGGCCGCGGCAGGTGGAACACGGCCCACACGACCTTGCCGTGCAGCGAGCCGTCCAGCGGGTGCCAGCCCCAGCTGTCGCTGAAGGAGTCGACCAGGTACAGCCCGCGCCCGGACTCCGCGCCCACGTCGGCGACCCCGGCCACCGGGCTCGCGGTGCTCGGGTCGCGTACGGCGCACACCAGCCGGGACGACCAGCGCATCAGATGCAGCCGCACCGCTGTCTCCTGTCCGGCGTGCTCGTGTCCGGCGTGCTCGTGCTCGGTGTGGCCGTGCTCGGTGTGGCCGGTCAGGGCGTGCCGGAGCGCGTTGGTGACGAGTTCGGAGACGACCAGCGCGACGTCGTCGCTGAGGTCGGTCAGCTCCCAGTGCCGCAGGGTGTGGTGTGTGAAGGCGCGCGCGCCGCTGACGGACTCATGGCTGCCGGAGATCGCACAGGAGGCGGCGCCGTCGACGGCGCCGGAGTCCAGCGGGGGCAGCCCTCGCCATAAGGGCGCGAGCACGGCTGCTGCTTCGGTCCCCATGCGCGGCACTCCCCAGTCGCGTGCGTGTCTGTCGTCACCGTGCGGATGCCCATCGTTCCGAATGCTTATGGCAGATGCAAGGGCAGATGCACGTGCACGAGCGAGGATTGTCTAGCAACTTCCTGGTTCATGGGCATTGCCCGGCAAGATTTTCTCGGTTGGGTAACCGATCGGGCACGCAATGATACGGAGTGATGGCAGTATGGGCCGGTGGCGCCGGGGGCGTGCTGTTGCCATGTCGTTGTAAGTGCCATGTCGCCGAGGTGGGTGGAGGACTCCGATGGCCGTGGACGGATCAAGCGGATCGGTCGTGCGCCGTATCCTGCTGGGCTCACAGCTCAGACGGTTGCGGGAAGAACAGGGGATCTCACGCGACGCCGCCGGATACGCGATCAGGGCCTCGGAATCCAAGATCAGCCGGATGGAGCTGGGCCGGGTGAGTTTCAAGAGCCGAGACGTGGAGGACCTGCTCACGCTGTACGGCGTGACCGATCAGACCGAGCGCGACGCCCTCGTCGGTCTCGTCAGCGAGGCGAACACCGCGGGGTGGTGGCACAGCTACAGCGATGTGCTGCCCGGCTGGTTCCCCACCTATGTGGGACTGGAGTCGGCCGCCGCCGGTATCGACGTGTACGAGGTCCAGTTCGTGCACGGGCTGTTGCAGACAGAGGAGTACGCGCACGCGGTCGTGACCGCGGGCCTGCCCGTCTCGCCCGCCGAGGCGGACCGGCGCGTCGGCGCCCGGCTGGAGCGGCAGAAGCGGCTGTACGCCGAGCACCCCGCGCAGCTCAAGGTGGTGCTCGACGAGGCCGCGATCAGCCGCCCGTACGGCGGCCGGCAGGTGATGCGCAAGCAGTTGCAGCACCTGGTCGACGCCTCCGAGATGCCGAACGTGTCGCTGCGGATCATCCCGCTGGCGCAGCACGGCCACACCCCCGACTCCGGTGCCTTCACCATCCTGAACTTCCCGGAGGAGGACCTCTCCGACGTCGTCTACGTGGAGCACCTGACGAGCGCGCTCTACCTGGACAAGCCGGAGGATGTCGCGACGTACACGAAGGCCATGGACCTGCTGCGCGTAGCCGCCCAAGACGAGGCGGAATCACGGGAGTTGCTGCACCGGCACATCCGGGAGGTCTAGCGGGGCGCGGTTCGCGCACCAGTACGATGGCCTGTCAGCGGGCACAGCCGTGCCCGCCGTCCGCCGTGTGCAGGGGTGCAGCCGAGCTCATGTCTCTCTTCTCCGACCTGGCACTGCAGTACATCGACGGCAAGTGGTGCCCCGGCGCCGGCGCGTGGGACGTCATCGACCTCGACCCGTACACCGGTGAGCGGCTCGCGGCCGTCACCGTCGCCACCGCCGCCGAGGTGGACGCCGCCTACCGCGCGGCCGAGCGGGCGCAGCGGCCCTGGGCCGAGCGCTCGCCGTACGAGCGGCGGCTGGTCTTCGAGCGGGCGCTGCGGCTGGTGGAGGAGCGCGAGGAGGAGATCACCCGCGCGATCGTGCGGGAGCTGGGCGGCACGCTGCTGAAGGCCGCGTTCGAGATCGCCCTCACCAAGGACGTGCTGCGCGAGTCCATGTCGTACGCGCTGCGCGCCGAGGGCCGGGTCCTGCCGTCGCCGACGCCCGGCAAGGAGAACCGCGTCTACCGGCTGCCCGTGGGCGTCGTCGGCGTCATCAGCTCGTACAACTTCCCGCTCTTCCTGGCCGCGAAGTCCGTGGCGCCCGCGCTCGCGCTCGGCAACGGCGTGGTGCTCAAGCCGCACCGCTACGCGCCCGTCGTCGGCGGCACGCTGCTGGCGTGGCTGCTCCAGGACGCCGGGCTGCCGCCCGGGCTGCTGAACGTCGTCGTCACGGACACCGCCGAGATCGACGACGCCTTCATCGAGCACCCCGTGCCGCGCGTGCTGTCCTTCACCGGCTCCACCGAGGCCGGCCGGCACATCGCGGGCGTCGCCGCCCGGCACTTCAAGCGCACGGTGCTGCAGATGAGCGGCAGCTCGGCCGTCGTCGTGCTCGCCGACGCCGACGTCGACTACGCCGTGGACGCCGCCGTCTTCAGCCGCTTCGCCCACCAGGGGCAGGTCTGCATGGCCGCCAACCGGGTGCTGGTGGACCGGGCGGTGCTGGACGAGTTCGCGGAGAAGTTCGTCGCCAAGGCCGCCGCGCTGACCGTCGGTGACCCGTCCGACCCCGCGACCCAGCTCGGCCCGCTCATCGGCGCCCGCGAGGCCGCCGAGCTCGCCGCCCGGGTCGACGCGGCGCTCGCCGCCGGCGCCACCGCGCTGCTGCGCGGGCGCACGGACGGCACGCTGGTGGAGCCCACGGTGCTGACCGGGCTGCCGGCGGACAGCGAGCTGCTGCGGCGGGAGTTCTACGGGCCGGTGGCGTTCCTGCTGCCGTTCACGGGCGAGGACGAGGCGGTACGGATCGTCAACGACACCCCCTTCGGGCTGAGCGGCGCGGTGCACACCGGGGACCTGGAGCGGGGCGTGCGGCTGGCGGGGCGGATCGAGTCGGGGATGGTGCACGTCAACGACGGCACGATCCACGACGAGCCGGTGGTGCCGTTCGGCGGCGAGAAGTGCTCGGGCCTGGGGCGGCTGAACGGCGAGGCGACCGTCGACGCGTTCACGACGCTGAAGTGGATCTCCGTCCAGCACGGCCGGACGCAGTTCCCCTTCTGACGCGCCGTACGCGACCGTTACGCGGTCGTACGGCCGTTACGCGGTCGTACGGCCGGTTTCCGCGCGGGTCATCCGTTTGGCGGCGTGCAGGTCGCCCGGCCGCCCGGGGGCCTGGAGCATGGCGGTGACGGAATCCCCTTCCCGTACCCCGTGCCCCCTCCCGGACCTTTTCCGGACCTTCAGGACAGGAGACCTGCGATGACCGCTCCCACCGCCGCGAGGACCGCCCGCGACCTGATGCACGAAGGCTGTGAGTGCATCGACGCGACCGAGTCCGTCGCCACCGCCGCCGCGAAGATGCAGTCCATGGACGTCGGTGCGCTGCCGGTGTGCGGCCAGGACGGCAAGCTCACCGGCATGATCACCGACCGCGACATCGTCGTGAAGTGCGTCGCCCAGGGCCGTGACCTGACGACCTGCGCGGCCGGCGAGCTGGCGACCGGACGTCCGGTGTACGTCGACGCCGGCGCCCCGGTCGAGGACGTGCTGAACGCGATGGAGCAGCACCAGGTGCGCCGCGTACCGGTCATCGAGAACCACCAGCTCGTCGGCATGATCAGCGAGTCGGACCTGACCAACGGGCTGACGGACGAGCAGATGGCGACGTTCTGCCGCAGGGTGTACGCGGGCGGCCACCACTGACCCGTACCGCCCCTCACCGGACCGGGGCCGGGTTCCCGCGCGGGGAGCCCGGCCCCGCGCCGTGTGCCCCCGCGGACCCTGCTAGTCAAGGTTGACTAGGCTGGGGGCACATATCTCCGCGGAAGAAAAGGGGTCCCTTGTCCGCAACCCGCCTCCTGGTCCTGGGCGCCGTGCGCCGGCACGGCCGGGCGCACGGCTACCAGGTCCGGGCAGACCTGGAGTACTGGGGCGCCCACGAGTGGTCGAACGTCAAGCCCGGCTCGATCTACCACGCGCTCAAGCAGATGGCCAAGCAGGGCCTGCTGCTCGCCCACGAGGTGGCGCCCAGCACGGCCGGCGGCCCGCCGCGCACCGAGTACGAGATGACGGCCGAGGGCGACGCCGAGTACTTCCGGCTGCTGCGTGACGCGCTGCGCCGCCACGACCAGAAGACCGACCTCCTCACCGCGGGCGTCGGCTTCCTCGTCGACCTGCCGCGCGCCGAGGCCGTCGCGCTGCTCAAGGAGCGGGTCGCGGCGATGGAGGCGTGGCGCGCCCAGGTCCTGGCGCACTACTCGCCGAAGGACGACGAGGACTTCGGGCACATCGGCGAGATCATGCGCCTGTGGCTGCACACCGCCGAGGCGGGCGCCGAGTGGACCCGCTCCCTGATCGCGCGGCTGGAGGGCGGCGCGTACGTGATGGCCGGCGAGGGCGACCCGTGGGCCGGGATGGCGACGAGCCCGGAGGAGCCGGGCGCCCCGGACAGCCGCTAATCAAGTTTGACTAATTGCGGGCGCCGCGTTACCTTCGGCGCCGGTGGTCAAATTTGACTACCTGAGGGAGTGGAGGAGGCGTATGACGGCGATCCTCGCCGAAGGACTGCGCAAGACCTACGGGAAGAAGGGCGCCGCGAAAGCGGCGCTCGCCGGCCTGGACCTCGCGGTCCCCGCGGGCACGGTGCACGCCGTGCTCGGCCCCAACGGCGCCGGCAAGACCACGGCCGTACGGATCCTGGCCACCCTGCTGCGCCCCGACGCCGGCACCGCGCGCGTCGCGGGCCACGACGCCGTGCGGGACCCGGACGAGGTCCGCTTCCGCATCGGGCTGCTCGGCCAGCACGCCGCCGTCGACGAGGTGCTCAGCGGCCGGCAGAACCTGGAGCTGTTCGGCCGGCTCTACCACCTCGGCAGGACCGGCGCCCGGCGGCGGGCCGCGTCGCTGCTGGCGCAGTTCGGCCTCGACGGCACCGGTGACAAGCCCGTCGGCCAGTACAGCGGCGGCATGCGCCGCCGGCTCGACCTGGCCGCGAGCCTGATCATGCGGCCCCGGGTGCTCTTCCTCGACGAGCCGACGACGGGCCTCGACCCCCGCGGCCGTACGGAGGTGTGGCAGGCGGTCCGCTCGCTCGTCGGCGGCGGCACCACGGTGCTGCTGACCACCCAGTACCTGGAGGAGGCCGACCAGCTCGCCGACCGGGTCTCGGTCGTCGACCACGGCCGCGTCGTCGCCGAGGGCACGGCCGACGAGCTCAAGGCCCGGCTCGGCGGCGACCGCATCGACGTCGTCGTACGGGACGCGGACCGGCTCGGCGCCGCCGCGGCCGTCGTCGGCATGGCCGCCCGCGCCGAGGAGGACGACATCGAGGTCGACGCCGACACCCGGCGGATCAGCGCCCCGGTCGCCGACCGCATGGCGGCGCTGGCCGAGACCGTACGGGGGCTGGGCGCGGCAGGCGTGGCGGCGGAGGACGTGTCGCTGCGCCGGCCGACGCTGGACGAGGTGTTCCTCCACCTGACCGGCCGGAAGCAGGACTACCAGGACCAGGGGCAGAGCCAGGACCAGGACCAGGCAGACAGCAAGGCCACCGCCGGTGCCGCGCGCGCCGCGGCGGAAGGGAGCACGGTATGACCGCCACCGCCCTCACCGCCCCGCCGCCCGCCCGCACCGCAGCCGCCCGGCTGAAGTGGGCCGTAGCCGACGGGCTGACCATGACAGAACGCGGCTTCGCGCACTGGGCCCGCCGCCCGGGCCAGGCCGTGGTGAGCCTGGTCTTCCCGGTGATGATGCTGGTGGTCTTCACCTACCTGCTCGGCGGCGGCATGGCCGTCAGCGGCGGCGGCTGCTACCGCGAGTACCTGGTGCCCGGCATGCTCGCGCTCGCGATGTCCTTCGGGCTTGAGGCCACGATGGTCTCCCTCACCTCCGACCTCGGCAAGGGCGTCGTCGACCGCTTCCGGGCCATGCCCATGGCCCCGTCCGCCGTCCTCGTCGGCCGGGCGCTCACCGACATGGCCGAGTCGGTCGTCGGGCTCGCCGCGATGGCCGGCGCGGGGCTCGCCGTCGGCTGGCGCTGGCACGGTACGTGGGCGGAGGCGCTGGCCGCGTTCGGGCTGCTGCTGCTCCTGCGGTTCGCGATGCTGTGGGCCGGGATCTTCCTCGGCCTGGTCGCGGGCACGCCGGAGATGGTGCAGGCGGTGCAGGTGCTGGTCTGGCCGGTGGCGTTCCTGTCGAGCGCCTTCACCTCGCCGGAGACGATGCCGGGTTGGCTTGGCGCGGTCGCGGAGTGGAACCCTATGTCGGCGACGGCGGGCGCCATCCGCGAGCTGTTCGGCAACCCCGGCTGGACCGGCGGCTCCTGGGCCGCGCAGCACCCGGTGCTGCTGGCGGTTCTCTGGCCGCTGGCGCTGCTCGCGGTGTTCTTCCCGCTGGCGGTGCGCCGGTACCGGCGGCTGGGGCGCTGAGGGCGCTGAGGGTGCGTACGGGCAGGTGGCGGGCTGCGACCGCGGGCGTGGGCGACGGCGCCCCCGACCGCGGTGGCGCCCCCGCCGCGCGCCAGTGGCGCCTCGTTCGTACGACTTGACCCGATGTGCCGCTGTGCCTCCGTACCCTCCCGACCCCCCGGGGGCGTTCTTCATGCGCCCGACTTATGCTCGCGGGCGTAAACCTTTCGGCACGTCCGCGGGGGGTGATGGTCCAGTGGGTCAGGAGCCCGAACCGGATAACGGCGAAGACAAGCCGCACTCCGACGAGGCACACAGCGCGTTCACGCCGCCCTTCGGCGTGCCCCTCCCCCCGGCGCCCGAAGACGGGCAGACGACCTCCGAGTTCGCCCTCCCCGAGGGCATCGGCGAGCCCGCCGCCGAGGACCAGGGCGGCGGCTCCGGCTTCCGCCCCCCGCACGGCGGCCCCGCGGCTGCCGCCGGGGTCGGGCCCCCGCCGCCGCCCCCGCCCGCAACCGGTCCGCTGTCGCGATCGACGCCATGGCAGGACCGGATGCGTGTCATGCTCCGTACGCCCATGACGGAACGCCCCACACCCGAACGGACGCTGTCGCCCACCGAGGAACACGCGATGCCGGTGCCGCGCGTGCTCGACCTCACCCTGCGCATCGGCGAACTGCTGCTCGCCGGCGGCGAGGGCGCGGAGGACGTCGAGGCGGCGATGTTCGCCATCTCCCACGCCTTCGGCCTGGACCGCTGCGAGCCGACCGTCACGTTCACCCTGCTGACGGTCACGTACCAGCCGTCCCTGGTCGACGACCCCGTCACGCTGAGCCGCACGGTGCGCCGCCGCGGCACCGACTACAACCGGCTCTCCGCCGTCTACCGGCTCGTCGACGCCATCGTGGACGAGGCCGCCGCCGTCAGCCTGGAGGAGGCGTATCGCGGTCTCGCCGAGATCCGCCGCAACCGCCACCCGTACCCCAAGTGGGTCCTCACCCTCGCCAGCGGCGGCCTGTCGGGTGCGGCGGCGACCCTGGTGGGCGGCGGGCCGCTGGTGTTCTGCGCGGCGGCGATCGGCGCGATGCTGGGCGACCGGCTCGCGTGGCTGGCGGCCGGGCGCGGGCTGCCGGAGTTCTACCAGTTCGTGGCCGCCGCGATGGCCCCGGCGGCGGTCGGCGTCGCGCTCAAC
Source organism: Streptomyces sp. CNP082 (assembly GCF_059570535.1). Taxonomy (NCBI): domain Bacteria; kingdom Bacillati; phylum Actinomycetota; class Actinomycetes; order Kitasatosporales; family Streptomycetaceae; genus Streptomyces; species Streptomyces sp. CNP082. Next base: position 34,586 of record NZ_JCANSZ010000029.1, on the reverse strand, counting down.
ATCGCCGACATCGACGCCCAGTCCTCCGCCGTCATCACCGGCGGGCTCTTCGCGCTGATCCCCGGGCGCGCCTTGGTCGCGGCCGTTCAGGACGGGCTGACCGGCTACTACATCACCGCCTCCGCGCGCCTGCTGGAGGTGCTCTACCTCGTCGTCGGCATCGTCGTCGGCGTGCTGATCGTGCTCTACGTGGGTGTCCAGCTCGGCGCCGAACTGAGCCCGGACGCCGCGCTGCACCGCCAGGAGCGGCCGGTGATCTCGCTGCTCGCGGCGATGCTGCTGACGCTGGCGTTCGCGATCCTGCTCCAGCAGGAGCGTTCCACCGTGATCGCCGTGACCCTCAACGGGGGCGTCGCCTGGCTGATCTACGCGGTCATCGCCGACCAGGCGAACAAGTCGCCGGTGCTGGCCACCGCCCTGGCCGCCGGGCTCGTCGGGCTCTTCGGCCAGCTCTTCTCGCGCTACCGGTTCATCTCCGCGCTGCCGTACGTCACGGCCGCCATCGGCCCGCTGCTGCCGGGCAGCGCCACGTACTTCGGCCTGCTGGGCTTCGCCCAGGACGAGCTGAACGCCGGCGGGCGGTCGCTGCTGACCGCCGCCGCGCTGGCGCTGGCGATCGCGATCGGGGTGAACCTGGGCGGCGAGATGGCCCGGCTGTTCATGAAGCGGCCGGGCGAGAAGACGGCCCCCGCCCGCCGGGGCGCGAAGCGCACCCGCGGGTTCTAGGGGCCGTCACCGCCGCGTACCGCCGTGTCAGCCGCGTACCGCCCTGTCAGCCGGTCAGTGGTGGCCGCCCGCCGCCTCCAGCCGCTTCTTGGACGCCTCGATCTCGGCCTCCGCGTCCTGCCGGCCCACCCAACTGGCGCCTTCCACGGACTTGCCGGGCTCCAGGTCCTTGTACACCTCGAAGAAGTGCTGGATCTCCAGCCGGTCGAACTCCGACACGTGGTGGATGTCCCGCAGGTGCTCCACCCGCGGGTCGTGCGCCGGGACGCACAGCACCTTGTCGTCGCCGCCGGCCTCGTCGGTCATGCGGAACATGCCGATCGTGCGGCAGGCGATGAGGCATCCGGGGAACGTCGGCTCGTCCAGAAGGACCAGCGCGTCGAGCGGGTCGCCATCCTCTCCGAGCGTGCCTTCGATGAAGCCGTAGTCTGCCGGGTAGCTGGTCGAGGTGAAGAGCCGCCGGTCCAGGCGGATCCGGCCCGTCTCGTGATCCACTTCGTACTTGTTCCGCGAACCCTTCGGGATCTCGATGGTGACGTCGAACTCCACGGGTGGCTCTCCTTCAAGATCAGCATGGTTCAGATGATTAAGTGTCCCCCACGCAGCGGGGTGGTGGCGAAAGGGGCTGGTCCCTGGTGAGGGTCGGGGTCGCGGTGGCACGGCGGAAGGCCGCCCGCTGGGCACGGCACTGGACCCGGCGGTGGGAGGCGCAGCCCCTGGACACCCGTCGTACGGTGCGGCTGGTGGCCGCGTCCGGCGCGCTGGGCGGCGTCCTCGCCACCGGCGTGATCGCCGCGGCGGGTCCCTGGGACTCGGGTCAGCGTACGGCGGAGAGGCAGACGGCCGCGCGCGCCGACGCCGCCGCGGGCCGTACAGGTGACACGGATCACGACTCCTCCGACGGCGTACCGGGCGAAAGCGCCCCCGGCGACGGCTTCCAGGGCGCCGGCGCGGGCGCCCCGCGGGTGCTGACCCCGCTCGGCCCGCAGGACGGCAGCACGCCCGTCGGCACCCCGCGGCCGACCGGGGCCGGGCTCGCCAAGGAGCTGGAACCGCTGCTGAAGGACCCCGCGCTCGGCTCGCCGACCACGGCGGCCGTGTGGGACGTGACCACCGGCCGCGAGCTGTACGGGGAGCGCGAGACCACCGGCGTCGTCCCCGCCTCCACGGTCAAGCTGGCCACCGGCGCCGCCGCGCTGGCCGCCCTCGGCCCGGACCACCGCATCCCGACCGCGTCGCTCGCCGAGGGCCGGGAGGTCTTCCTCGTCGGCGGCGGCGACCCGACGCTGTCCGCGAAGCGGCTGGCGCGGCTGGCGCGGGACACGGCGCGGGAGCTGAAGGCGGACGGGGTCAGGAAGGTGGCCGTACGGTACGACGCCACCGCGTACGCCGGTGACGTCCTGCACGAGATCGGGCCGAACGAGAACATCGCGCCCGTCACCCCGCTGATGGTCGACGAGGCCCGCCTCGACGACTCCTGGCACGGTCCCGCGCCGCGCGCGACGGACCCGGCGCGGGACGCGGCGGACGCGTTCGCCGGGGAGCTGCGCGAGGCGGGCGTACGGGTCGCGGGCGAGCCGCGGGCCGAGCGGGTGCCGGAGGGCGCGGACGAGCTGGCGGCGACGTACTCGGCGCCGCTGGCGGAGCTGACCGAGCGGATGCTGACGTACAGCGACAACGACCTCGGCGAGGCGCTGGCCCGGCAGACGGCGATCGCGACGGGCCGCGACGCGAGCTTCACGGGCGCGGGGCGGGCGGTGGCGGGGCAGTTGAAGAAGCTGGGGCTGCCGGTGCGCGGGGCGCGGTTCGCCGACGGCAGCGGCATCAGCCGCGGCAACCGGGTCTCGGCGGACCTGCTGGCCCGGCTGCTGGTGACGGCGGCCGACCCGGACCGCCCGGAGCTGCGCTCGCTGCTGACAGGGCTGCCGGTGGCGGGGTTCAACGGCACGCTGGCCAACCGGTACGGGGACGCCGGCGCGGACGGCTCGGACGGCGGCGGCACCGCGGCGGCGCGGGGCGTGGTGCGGGCGAAGACGGGGACGCTGACGGGGGTCAACTCGCTGGCGGGGACGGTGGTCGACGCGGACGGGCGGCTGCTGGCGTTCGCGTTCTTCACGATGGACGCGACGGACCGCACGGGGGCGGGGGACGCCCTGGACCGGATGGCGGCGGCGGTGGCGGGCTGCGGCTGCCGCTGAGACCTGCCGCCGGGACCTGTCGCTGGGAACCTGCTGCTGGGACCTGCTGCTGAGACCTGCTGCTGAGACCTGTCACTGGGACCTCAGATTCCCCCTGAACCACGTTGTGTCGCAGGTGTGTTGCAACTCCCCGTCCGGTTATCCACAGGCCTGTGGAGGGGGGCTGCGGGATTTGCGGCCGATATGGCAGCATCCGAGGCATGTGATCGCGCGGGGCTGGCCAGAGCCCCGGGGCGGGCCTGCCGGGACCTGAGGCCCGTGGGACCACGATCGGGGGGAGTGGGGGAGACGCATGCGCGAGATCCGCGAGATCGGGGACGGGATCGGGGAGGCGCGGGCGGCGGGAGCGCGCCGGCGCAGAGGGATCGCCCTGGCCGTGACCGGGCTGGTGGCGCTGCTCGTGCCGCTGACCGGGCCGGCCGCCGACGCGGAGCCGAAGCCGACGGTCGAGGAGGTGCACGCCCGCGTGGAGCGGCTGTACCGCGAGGCGGAGGCAGCCACGGACGCGTACAACGAGGCGGAGGAGAAGGCGAAGGAGCAGCGCAAGGAGGTCGAGCGGCTCGACAGGGCCGAGGCCGCCGCCGGCCGGCGGCTGGACGGGCTGAAGGACGACGCGGGCGCGCTGGCCCGGGCGCAGTATCGCGGCGGCGGGGTGCCGATGGAGGCGCAGTTGCTGCTCAGCGACGACCCGGAGGAGTTCGTCGACGACCTGCGGCTGGCCCGCAAGGGGCACCATGCGCAGCGGCGGCTGATCACCGAGATGACCGGCACCCAGGAGCGGTTGGACGGGTATGCGAAGCAGGCCGCCGGGACGTATGCGCGCCTGGAGCGCAGCCGCGAGGCCAAGGCCGAGGCGAAAGAGAAGATAGAGGAGCGTCTCGCCGAGGCGAAGGAGTTGGAAAAGCGCCTCAAGGCCGAGGAGCGGGAGCGGCTGCGCAGGCTGGAGCGGCAGCGGGCCCGCGAGGCGCAGGCGCGCTGGCTGGACTCCGGGATCCTGGACGAGATCGACGCGGCGGCGACCCCCGCCGGCAAGGAGGCCATCGCGTACGCCACGGACCAGCTCGGCAAGGACTACGTGTGGGGCGCCGAGGGGCCGGACACGTTCGACTGCTCGGGGCTGACGATGCGCGCGTGGGAGGCGGCGGGGGTGCGGATCCCGCGGACCTCGCAGACCCAGCTGGCGGGACTGCCGCGGATCGACGTGGCCGAAATGCGCCCCGGTGACCTGATCATTTATCACTCCGATGCCAGCCACGTCGGCATATATGTCGGTGACGGCACGATCGTGCACGCGCCGCGGCCCGGCCGACAGGTGACCGTGGCCGGCGCCGGCACCATGCCGATCAAGGCCGTGGTGCGCCCCGATGCGTGATCTGCGTCATGCGGGCCGGCCCGCCGGATCCGGGGCGGGGGGCCCGGCGCGGGCCTGTCAGCAGGGCAAAGGGCCGGGGGAGCGGTTGTGTTCCGGGCCGCGTCGCCCGTTCCGTACCGGCGGGTGATCACGCTAGGGTCCCTCCTTGGCGGTGGAGCTGGAGACAGCACAAGCCGCCGCCCACGGCCGTGAGCGCGCTCGCGCCCGGCCGTCACCCTCGGGGGGAGGGAAGGATGAACGATGCCCGCACCCGGGCGTTTCCCGGCCTCCGGACCGCCCGGCGGACCTGACCAGTCCGCCGCAGGCGCCGGGGGGCCCGACGCGCAGGCCGCGACGCGGCGGCGGCAGCACACGCAGCCGCCGGCCGGGTACGCGCCGTCACCGCTGCCGCACGCGCCGCTGCCGGCGCAGCGCTCGGGGCACGGGCCGGTGCCCGGCCCACCGCCCGCGTGCCAGCGGGCGGTGCCGGAGCTGCTGACGCTGCTGCTGATAGAGGCGGAGCCGGGCAGCGGGCCCGGCATCGCCCGGATGCTGGAGGAGGCGGGCGCCGGCCGCCACGGCGAGCGGATCCGGGTGCGCACGGCGCGCAACCTCACCGAGGCGGAGCGGCTGCTCGGCCCGGACGTGCACTGCATCCTGCTGGACCTCAGTGTGACCGGCGAGGCGGGCGCCGCCGACGACTCCGGTCCCGCGGAAGGGGACGACAAGCTGGAGGCGCTGCGCGAGGTGCTGGCCATGGCGCCGCTGCACGCGGTGCTGACGCTCACCGACGAGGACGACGCCGAGCTGGCCGCCGAGGCCGTCCGCGTCGGCGCGCAGGACTACCTCTTCCGTGGCGAGCTGGACGGCCGGGTGCTCGGCCGCGCCATCCGGTATGCGGTCGAGCGCAAGCGGGCCGATCTGGCGCAGAGCCGGCTGACGGCCTCGCGGCTGCGGGCGCAGGAGAACGCCCGGCTGGAGCGCGGGCTGCTGCCCACCCCGCTGCTCGCCGGCTCCGGCCTCGGCTTCGCCGCCTGCTACCGCCCCGGCCTGCCGCCGCCCTCCGCCGGCACCATCCCCACCCGGGCGCTGCTCGGCGGCGACTTCTACGACGTGGTGCGCACCCCCGACGGCGCGGTGCACGCGATGATCGGCGACGTCTGCGGCCACGGGCCGGACGAGGCCGCGCTCGGTGTGGAGCTGCGCATCGCCTGGCGGGCGCTGACGCTCGCGGGCCTGGTCGGCGACGAGCTGCTGGCCACGCTCCAGCAGGTGCTGGAGAACGAGCGCGCCGACGACGAGATATTCGCCACGATGTGCACGGTCGACGTCTCCCCCGACGCCCGGCGCGCCGGGCTCCACTTGGCGGGCCACCCCGCCCCACTGATCGCCGTCCCGGGCGGCCGGCCGCAACTGATGCCGCAGGAGCTGGGCGGCCCGGCACTCGGCCTGCTGCCGCGCGCCCGCTGGCCGCGCCAGCAGGTGGAGCTCGGCGGCGCCTGGAGCCTGATGCTCTACACCGACGGCCTCATCGAGGGCCGCACGGGCCCGGGCCGCGCCCGGCTCGGCCAGGAAGGCATGCTCACGCTGGTCGGCAGGCTGCTGGACCAGGGCCTCGCCGGCGACGGCCTGCTGGACGCCGCGGTCACCGAGGCGCGGGCCCTCAACGGCGGCGATCTGACCGACGACGTGGCGGTGCTGCTGCTGGACCGGCCCCCCGGCCCTCCCGGTCCACGCGGCCCCGGAGAGCCGTGAGCGCCGGCCCCGGGGGGCCGGCGCTCGTTGAGCCTGGGTGCGGTCGCGGGTCAGCGACCGTTGAACGGGCCGTAGGGCCCGTCGGAGCTGCTGCCCCCGCGGCGCCGGCCGCCGCCGACCTGCCTGAGCGCGGGCCGTACGTCCACCATGAACACGATGGCCGCGATCAGAGCGATGATCGGCAGGAACGACATGATCGGGAAGATGACCATGACGGCGAAGCCGACGCCGAGGATGATCAGCCAGAACTGCTTGGTGTTCTTGTCGGCGGCGCGGTAGGCGTCCTCGCGGGCCAGGGCCGCGAGGATCAGGGCCGCCCCGGAGAACACCGTCAGAGCCAGGCTGAGCAGCCCGAGCAACGAGTAGAAGCCAGAGATGAGCACGCGGTCCACCGCCTATGAGTCCGACTAAGTGTTCAGGGGTCCGGCGCAGACACCGTACCCGCATAACGCCCCGGGCACGCGAGGTGTGCCCGGGGCGCGGTGCTCAGGAGTCCTTCTTGGGCGTGGTCTTCTTCGCGGCGGACTTCTTGGCGGTGCCGTTGGCGCTGGTCCGGGGGGCGCGCTTGCGGGGCGCGGCCTTCTTGGCGGCGGCAGGCTTGCCGGCGGGCTCGTCACCGGCGGCCTCGTCACCGGCGGACTTCCTGGCTCCGGCAGGGGCGGCAGCCTCGTCGGCAACGCCCTCCCCGGCCGCACCCTTCTCCTCGCCCTTCTCCTCACCGGGCCGGATGATCTCGGTGGTCACCTCAACCGCGTCGGCGGTGTCGCCGCGCCACTCCGCGACCGCACCGCGACCGCGCTCGGCCAGCTCGTCGTAGGTCTCGCGGGCCCTCACCGCGTACTCGGCGGCGCGGCCCACGCCCTGCAGGGCGAGATCCTGTGCCGTCTCGCGCAGCTTCTTCATGTCGGTGTCCAGGCCGCCGAGCCGCTCGGCGGCCTTCGCCTGCGCCTCCTTGGCCCGCTTCGACATCCGCTCCTGCACATCCCGCGGGTCGGTCTCGCGCACCGCGGACAGCCGCTCGGGCGCCTCGGCCCGCAGCCGCTCCACCAGCGCGGGCACCTCACGCAGCTTCTCCAGCGCGAGATCGGCGGTGCCGGCGACGGCGTAGAGGGGCGTCGGGTCCTTGAGCGTCTTGCGTACGTCGTCGGTGATGGTCATGGCGTTCTCCTCCGGTCGCTGGCGGGCTTCGCGTCGCCCTCACCCCGCCCGGCACCCGCCCGCGGGGCTTCCCCGTTCGTCTGTTCCCCCTCCGCCTGCCCGCCCGCGTCCTCGCGCGCGTTCTCCTTGCGGAAGGAGTCGTAGATCTGCAGCAGGACCTGCTTCTGCCGCTCGTTGATCGCGGTGTCGGTGAGGATCGCGCTGTGCACCGCCATCCCGTCGACCCCGTCACTCCGGCGCTCGTCAAGGATCCCCGCCTGCACGTACAGCGTCTCGGCGGAGATCCGCAGCGCCTTCGCGAGCTGCTGCAGGATCTCGGCGCTGGGCTTGCGCAGCCCGCGCTCGATCTGACTGAGGTACGGATTCGACACCCCGGCGGCGTCGGCAAGCTGCCGCAGACTGAGCCGCGCGCTGCGCCGCTGCTCCCGCAGGAACTCGCCGAGGCTGCCGACGTGTATCGAACCCATGCCTCGATGCTGCCGCACCAGCGCTAACTATTGCAAGCGCTCTGCTTGCAAGTGTGTCACACGCCACATATCGCGACACTATCGCGAATCGCGTAGGGGGCCGCGGGCGGTGAGCGGCAGCCGGCTCATGAGAGGACCACCCCCTCTGCAGCCCTCCTGGGCAGGGTTGTGACCTCTCGGTCCCGGCGGGTGCATGGCTTGTGGCGCGACCCCCCGAGGTCTACCTCCACCAGCGCGACCAGGGCGTGACCCCGGACCGGCTCAAGGCCGCCCTCACCCGGCTCGCCCGCGTGGCCGCCGCCTGATCACCGGGCCCCCGGACGGGGGCCGGGGCCTTTCAGCCGCCGGATCGGGCTTTGACGATGCAGAAGGGATGCCCGGCCGGATCGGTGAGGACCCGCCACCTCTCCTCGTGAGGCTGGTCCGCCGGCTTGCCCGCGCCCAGCTCCAGCAGCCGGGTCTCCGCCTCGTCCAGCTCCCCTTCGACCGTGAAGCAGAGGTGAAGCTGCTGGGGAACGGTGGGGGCGGGCCAGGTCGGAGCCCGGAAGTCGTCGACCCGCTGAAAGCCGAGGAAGAGCCCGTCCGCACGGTTGAGACCAGCGAAGTCGGCGCCCGACCCCGGGTGGGGTCCGAGGCCGGTGGCCTGCTGATAGAACGCCGCCAGAGCCGGTGGATCAGGGCAGTCGAGCGTGATCGCGCTCAACGTCATCTGCGGGGCCACAACACACCTCCGGGCCTGCCGGTGGACTTCCGCCACGAACACCCTAGGGACAGCCTCAACCGGAAGCACCACGGTTTTCCGGGGCAGGAGACGGGGCGGCGGGGCGGTCCGGAGGTGGTTGACCTTCACCCTGGGGGAAGCCGCAGAGTCGGTCGGGCCGGGCGAAGGGCCCGGTATGAGGAGGGACGGCATGGGGTTGCTGACCATCGGGGCCTTTGCGAAGGCGGCGCGGCTGTCGCCCAAGGCGTTGCGGCTCTACGACGAGCTGGGGCTGCTGGTCCCCGCCCGCGTCGACCCGGTGACCGGCTATCGCCTCTACGCTCCGGAGCAGTTGGAGCGGGCCCGGCTGGTCGCCTGGCTGCGGCGGCTCGGGATGCCCCTGGCCCGTATCCGGCACGTCTGCACGCTGGCCGCCGGGCCGGCCGCGGAGGAGGTCCGGGCGTTCTGGGCGCAGGTCGAGGCCGACACCGCCGCGCGGCGGGAGCTGGCCGCCTTCCTCGTCGACCACCTGTCGTGGAAGGAACCCGCCATGCCCCTGGGAATCCGTTACGCAGCCCTGTCCGACACCGGCCTCGTTCGCGAGAGCAACCAGGACACCGCCTACGCGGGGGACCGGCTGCTCGCCGTCGCCGACGGGTACGGGGGGCGGGGAGCCCCCGCGAGTGCCGCCGCCGTCGATGCGCTCAAGCGCGTGGCGACCGACGGTGTTCCGGCCGGCAGCCTCCTCAACGTCCTTCAGGACGCGATCGAGCAGGCGAAGCAGGCGGTGTCCGGCGCCGCCGCGGCCGGCGTCGCGCCCGGGGACGCCGGGACGACGCTCACCGCGATGCTCTGGACCGGGTCGCAGCTCGCCCTCGTCCACATCGGCGACTCCCGCGCGTACCTCCTGCGCGACGGTGAGCTGTTCCGGATCACCCACGACCACACCATGGTGCAGTCGATGGTCGACGAGGGACGTCTCACCCCGGAGGAGGCCGCCTCCCACCCCGAGCGCTCCCTGCTGATCCGCGCCCTGGGCGAGGGAGCCGACGCCACCGCGGACATGCGCCTGCACGACGCGCGGCCCGCCGACCGGTATCTGCTGTGCTCCGACGGGCTGTCGGCCGTCGTGCCGGACGATGAGACCGGCCGGGTGCTCGCCGGAGGCGACGGGCCCGAGCAGACGGTCCGCGCGCTCGTCGCCCTCGCCAACGGCTCCGGCGGGCCCGACAACGTGAGCTGCGTCGTGGCCGATGTCGTGGAGCTTCAGCAGCAGTAGGCGGGATGCACGCCGAGTGGTGCCGGATGCGCTCGCGCGAACTCCGGCGCGCGGCCGGGGAGTACCGGCTCGTGCTCGCGGCTAGGCGAACGTGTACGTCGTCCAGTCGGCGTAGACGTCGTAGCCGAGGCGCTGGTAGAGCGCGTTGCTGGTGGGGTTGGCCGCGTTGGTGAAGAGGACGGCTTCCGTGGCGCCGGCGGTGAGTGCCGCGCGGGTCACCGCCGCCGTCGCGCCGGCTGCGTAGCCGTGGCCGCGGTGGGCGGGCGGGGTGTAGACCGGGTCGACCATGGCGAGCCCCGCGACCGTCGGGTTGAGGCCGGCCATGGAGACCGGGGTGCCGTCCGGGGTCTCCCAGAAGGTGTAGTCCTTGTCGGCGTAGCGGGTCGTGGGCCAGGTGCCGGTGTCGATGGTGACGGTCTCGCCGACGTCGGCGGCGAAGCCGCGGCAGAAGTCGACGACCTGGCCCAGGCCCGCCTCGCCCGCCGCCCGCGCCCGCCCCGCCGGCGCGGGCTCCGGCGGCGTGAGCGTGCCGAGCCGGCGCAGGCGGAGGCGGACGGCGGGGGTGGGCGTCGCGCCCGTACGGTGCTGCCAGGCCAGCGCGAAGGCGGTGGTGGTGTCGTGGTCGCCGCCGACGCCGGGGAGGGTGTGCCCGAGGGCCGCGAGGTGCGCGGCGAGGGAGTCGGCCTGCGCCGCGGTGAGCGGGGTGAGGCCGAGGGTGCGGCCCGGCAGTCGGTGGCAGACGCCGAGGACCGACCCCGCCCGTGACAGCAGGCCCAGCAGCGGGCGCCCGCCGCCGTACGGGCCCGTACCGCGGGCTTGCAGCCGTGCCGTCCAGGTGAGCGCCATGACGTGCGGTACGGGCCGCGCGCGCAGGAACTCCCCTGTTTCGGTCAGGAATTCGTCGAGGTCTTCGGTGAGGTGCCAGCCGTCCGCGCGCATGCCTCATGGTCCCCCCGGGGGCCGGCCGCGGGGAAGCCCCTGGTCAGCCCGGGCGGCGGGCGGCGATCAGCGCCTCGATGCCGTCGAGCACGCGCTCCAGGCCGAAGGCGAACTCGTCGTAGTCCGAGGGATTCTGCGGCGGCTGTACGTCCGGCTCGTCGAAGGCGCCGCCCTCCACCGCCGTACGCAGATGCGGCAGCCGGCCGGTGTCGGAGACCCGGAGCAGGAAGTCGCTGTACTCGTTCATCAGCCGCTCCATGTCCGGGCTCCCGCCCATCACCAGGGCGATGGACACCTCCGCGCGCACCTGGTTGCTCACCAGCAGTGCCGTGGCCACCTTCTCCCACTCCGTCAGCGGGGTGTCGCGGAGGATGTGGAGGGCCTGGTCGAGCGCCGCGAGCTGGTTCGGGGTGACCGGCGGGCCGCCGGCCGGAATGTGTGCCACGGCCCACGGGTGCGCGAACATCGAGGCGCCGACAGCCCGGTACCAGTGCCGCAGCCCCGTCCGCCAGTCGCCCTCGGCCTCCTGCGGCAGCGGCGCCGGCGGGCCCAGGGCCCCGTCGACCATCAGCGTGATCAGCTCGTCCTTCGTGGCCACGTACCGGTAGAGCGCCATCGTCGAGACGCCCAGCTCCTTGGCGACCCGGCCCATCGACGCGGCCTCGATCCCCTCGTCGTCCGCGACGGCGACCGCCGCCGCCACGATCCCGTCCAGGGTCAGCCCCCGCTTCGGCCCCTTCTGCGGGCGGGGCCGCAGTCCCCAGGCGGCCTCGACGCTGGCGGGGACGGCTCCGGTGTCGCGCTTGTCTCCGCCGTGCGTGTCCGCGCCGTGCTTGTCCGCGTCTGCGGCGTCCATGGCGTCCATCTGCTCAGTTTACGCCATACGCAGTTCCGTGTATGGTCTACGCAGTAATGTGTACGACATACGCAGAAAATGGAAAGCAGGAAGCAGAAAGCAGGAAGCAGAAAGGGGGGTGCTGTGCCTCAGCCCATCCGCCCCGCCGTCGAGGCGGCCGGCCTCACCAAGGCGTACGGCGGCACGACCGTGCTCGACGGCGTCAGCCTCAGCGTCCCGCCCGGCTCCGTCTTCGCCCTCCTCGGCCCCAACGGCGCCGGCAAGACCACCGCGGTCCGGATCCTCGCGACGCTGCTGCGCGCGGACGCGGGCACGGCGCGCGTCGCCGGGTTCGACGTGGTCGCGGAGCGCGCGCGGGTCCGCCGGGCCATCAGCGTCACCGGCCAGTACGCCGCGCTCGACGAGCAGCAGACCGGCGCCGAGAACCTCCGCATGGTCGCCCGCCTCACCGGCCTGTCCCGCCCCGCCGCCGCCCGCCGCGCGGAGGAGCTGCTGGAGCGGTTCGGCCTCGCCGGGGACGCCGCCGGCCGCCGCGTGGGGACGTACTCGGGAGGCATGCGCCGCCGTCTCGACCTCGCGGCCGGCCTGGTCGGCGACCCCTCCGTGATCTTCCTCGATGAGCCGACCACCGGCCTCGACCCCCGCAGCCGCCAGGCCGTCTGGGACGAGGCGCGCCGCCTCGCCGACGCGGGCGTCACGGTCTTCCTGACCACGCAGTATCTGGAAGAGGCCGACCGCCTCGCCGACCGCATCGCGCTCCTCGACGGCGGCAGGCTCGTCGCCCAGGGCACGGCTGCGGAGCTGAAGCAGCAGGTCTCCGCCGAGCGGCTGGACCTCACGCTGATCTCACCGGAGGCGTACGAGAAGGCGGCCCACGCCCTGGACCACCTCGCCGTACGCCGCGACCCGGGCACCCGCACGCTGGGCGTCGCCACCGACGGCCGCGCCGCGCACATACGCGACCTGCTCGACGCCGTCGACCCCGACCGCACCCTGATCGAGCGCTTCGCCGTGCACTCCGCGACGCTCGACGACGTCTTCCTGAAGGTGACCCGCGATGGCTGACGCCCTGACCCACTCGATGACCATGGTCGGCCGCTCCGTGCGGCTCAGCTCCCGCAGCCCCGACGCCGTGATCACGGCGCTGGCGCTGCCCGTGCTGCTGATGCTCGTCTTCGTCTACCTCTTCGGCGGCGCCATCGACACCGGCGGGGGCTACGGGCGCTATGTGGACTACGTCGCCCCCGGCGTCCTCGTCCTGTGCGCCGGCTTCGGCGCCGGCACGACGGCGATGAGCGTCGCGGACGACATGAAGGGCGCCGTCATCGACCGCTTCCGCGCCCTCGACGTCGGCGGCACCGCCATCCTCGCCGGCCACGTCGCCGCCAGCGTCGTGCGGAACCTGGCCGCCACCGCGCTGGTCTTCGCGGTCGCCTTCGCCGTCGGCTTCCGCCCGGACGCGGGTGCCGGCGCCTGGCTGGCGTCGGCGGGCATCCTGCTGGCGGTGATCACGGCCATATCGTGGGTCGCGGCGGCCGTCGGGCTGCTGGCCAACTCCCCGGAGGCGGCGGGCGGCTTCACGTTCTTCCTGGCCTTCCTGCCGTACCCGTCCAGCGCCTTCGTCCCGGTCGACACGATGCCCGGCTGGCTCCACGGCTTCGCCGAGCACCAGCCGCTGACACCGGTGATCGAGTCGGTGCGGGGGCTGCTGCTGGGCCGGCCGGTGGGCGGCAGCCCGTGGGAGGCGCTGGCGTGGTGCGCGGTGCTGACGGCGGCGGCGGTGGCGGCAGCGGCGGCGCTGTTCCGGAGGCGGGCGACGTAACACCTCACACCCCGCCGAACAGCTCCAGCAGCTCCGTCCGGCCGGCCACCCGTGCCGCCGCGACCGCCGACGGCGATCCGGCCTGCGGGTCCGCCCCGTACCGCAGCAGGACCTGCACGACCTCGTCCGCCCCGGCCCGCACCGCCGCACACAGCGGCGTCGCGCCCGCCGCACCGGCCTGGTCCGCGTCGGCCCCCCGCTGCAGCAGCGCGGCGACGGTCCCGGGGTGCCCGTGCGCCGCGGCGAGCATGACGAGGGTGTCTCCGGCGTCGTCCCGCAGCCCGGCCGGTACCCCGGCGTCGACGTACGCGGCCAGCGTGTCGGTCCGCCCCTGCCGGGCGAGGTCGAAAGCCTTGGCGGCCAGCTCGAACACGGCGGGATCGTGCGCGGGCTCGTCGGCTCCACTCATGCCGTCACCCTACGCCGCACACACCTGTGCGCTACGTGACCGCCACCCGCCCGGCCGGAGCCAGCTCCGCCAGCTCGGCGACGGCGGGCGGGGTCCCCGGCAGCTCGCGCAGCAGCCGCCGCTTCCGCGGGTCGCGGTGGTAGCCGCAGAAGGCGATGCCGGCTCCGGCGGCGGCAGCGGCGTCCGCCGGGGAGTCGCCGACGAGCACGCAGGCGTCCGGCCGCGCCGGCCAGTACGCGAGCGCGCCGAGCAGGACCGTCGGGTCCGGCTTCATCAGCCCGGCGTCGTCGGGGCGGCCGACGACGGGGCCGTCCTCGAACCAGCGGGCCAGCCGGGCGCGTTCGAGGAACACCCGGATGGCCGGTTCCGAGTTGTTGGAGGCGACGCCGAGGAGCACGCCGCGGTCCGCGAGCCGCGCCAGCAGGCCGGCGGCGCCCGGGGTGGGCACGGCGGTGGCGCCGGCGGCGGCGAGTTCGCGCTCGTCCAGGCGCTTGCGCATGGCGGCGACGACGGGGTGCTCCGGCTGGCCGCGGTGGCGCAGTGCGGCGGTGGTGCGGCGGTACACCTCGTGCGGGTCGGGGACCGGCGCGAGCCGGGCGCGCAGCTCGGGCAGCTCGCCGAGCAGGGTGCGCAGGTCGTCGGCGATGCCGGGGGCGACGCTGGCGGGCCCGCCGGGCGGCCCGGCGAAGAACCGGCACAGCGGCCCGTCGAAGTCGAGCAGTACGCAGCGGGCGCCGGCGAGCGGGTCCGCCGGGGCGGGACCCGGGCGCTGCGCGGGACGGTTTCCGGGAAGGGCGAAAAGACTGTGGTCAGGGCGTGTCATGGGCGGCTCCGTACAGGAGCTCCTCCATCCCGTGGACGACGAGGTCGGCCTGGCCGGCGTGCCCGGTCCGGAAGGCGGTGGCGTGGGGCGGCGGGGCGAAGCCGACGAAGGTGACGCGGGCGGTGCGGGCGGCCTGGAGGTCGGCTGCGGTGTCGCCGATCATGACCGTTTCCTCGGGCGCGGCTCTCGTGGAGGCCAGCGCCCGGTGCAGGCAGTGCGGGTCGGGCTTGAGGTGCCGGGCGTCGGCCGTCCGGCCGTGCACGTGGGGGCCGAAGTACTCGGCGAGGCCGTTCCGGTGAAGGTAGGCGCGTACGGACCGCTCGGAGTTGTTGGTGGTCAGGGCTATCTGGCGGCCGGACCGTACCAGCCGGCGGACCAGTTCGTACGCCCCGGGCGTCGCCCGCGCGGTGACCACCGCCCTCAGCTCCTCCTCGGTCAGCAACCGCTCCAGTGCGATCGCCGCTGCCTCCCGCCCCGGCGCGTGCGCGACGTGGCCGAGTATCCGGTACGGGTCGCTCTGCCCCGCCACCCGCGTCACCAGGTCCGTCTCGCCGAGTTCCGTGAGCCGCCGCCGCATCCGGGCGGCGACCTCCGCGGGCGGGTGTCCGTGGAAGAGCCGGCAGACGGGCCCGTCGAAGTCGAACAGGACACACTTCGCGGACTGCAGGAGGGCGTGGAGATCGGCCACATGGCTCCATAAGTCGGTTGCCCCGGGCGGGTGGTCAGGGCGGTGGCGGCAGCGCCCCGGCCGAGTACCGGCGTCTCAGACGCTGGCGACGACGATACCCCGACTGGCCCGCGAGCCAGTCGGCGAGCGCCGCCATGACCTCGCCTTCTTCCGGGACCCGCGTCAGTCCCGCGGCCTTCACCGCGTTGTCCAGGGAGCGCCGGATGCGCCGGGCCCCGCGCCGCAACTCCGCGTCGCCGGCGTCCGGGGAGAGGCTGAGTGCCGTGCGCATGGTGTCGGGGTAGAGCGACTGCGCGCGTTCGAAGTCGAGGTAGACCTCCAGGTCCTCAAAGCCGCGGGTGGCGTCCGCGAGGCCGTGCCCGGTCATCTCCTCGTACCACAGCTCCTTCATCCGCTCCGCCTCCCGCGGCCCGTAGCCCATCCGCAGCAGGTGGGTGGCCAGTTCGTGCAGCGGGTCGCCGAAGAGGGCGATCTCCCAGTCGACGACGAAGAGGTCGCCCGTGTCGCCGGGCAGCCGCAGGACGTTGTCGCGGTGCAGGTCGGTGTGGAGGAGCCGGAAGGGGCGCCGGGTCAGGTCCGCCGCGCGCCGGTGGAAGCGGTGGGCGGCGGCGCCGGTGACGCCGAGCGCCTCGAAGAGCGTGCCGAAGTCGTCGTGGTACGTGAGGAAGACGCGCCTCTCCGCGAAGTCGACCAGCGTCCGCAGGAAGGCCGGGGTGTCGTCGCCCACCGGCCACTCGGGCGGCAGCGGCGGCAGGTCGCCCGCGGGCACCTCGGCGATGCGCCGCATCACCTCGGCGAGCTTGCGCAGCGTCGGCTCGCCCACCGGCTCGTCCGCCGGGTGGTGGTCGGACAGCGGCGTGCCCTCGGTGAAGGTGTGCAGCGCGTGGCCGCCGCGGGTGAGCAGGCAGGTGGGCACCGCGGGCAGGTGCGCCTGGACGGCGGCGAGCACGTCGGCCTCGTTCCGCCAGGCGCGCGGCAGGACCTCGACGGTCTTCATCGGCGTACGGATCTTGCCGCTCGCGCCCGGCTCCGCGCGCACTATCGCGGCGAAGGCCGCGTCCAGCGGCACCACGTAGTTGGTGTTGTGCTGGCCGTGCAGCAGGATGCCGCCGGGGCGGCGGCGGTGTCGCCGGAAGTGCCAGCGCAGCCGCAGCTCGTACAGCAGTCGCGGCAGGCCGCCCTGGGGTCCGGGCGCTTCGGTGGGCATGGGCGGTGGCAGACCGTTCACGAGCACGTCGGATGGGAGCAGCCGCCCTGCACAGGGCGGCTGACGACGGCTGAGATTACCGCAGGAGTGTTGCCGCGGCGTGACGGCCGGGGTCACAGCGTCGGGGGTATCCCGGGATACGGCGCCGCAATTTTCTGCCATGCCGACTCGAACCACCGCTTGGCGCTGTCGACGTACGCGGCCTCGTGGCGGTCGCGGGCGTCGTCGGCCGAGGAGTGGCGGTACAGGGAGGTGTCGACGCCGAGGACGTCGTAGATGTCCATGTGCCCGTCGGGGTCCGCGGGCTCGTCGGTGGCCGTGGGCTCGTCGCCCGCCGGGGCGGGGACGCGGTTGGGGACGACCTCGTAGAAGCCGGTGAGGGCCTCGGTGCCGTTGAGGACGTAGAGCTTCGTGGTCGGGGTGAGGGCCACGCCCCGGACCTCGACGGAGAGTTCCTTCACGCGGCCCCGTTCGCGGAGGTACTGCAGGGTGTGGGCGAAGGAGCGCGCGTGCAGCTCGACCAGGCGGTTGAGGCGCTTGAGGGGGCGCGGGTCGGACGGGTCGCCGACCAGCAGGGGGAGCGCCAGGTGGGCGTCGGGGCTGGGGACCATGAGGCGGCAGGTGACCGAGTGGGGGGCGGCGCGGCCGGCGGCGATGGCCATCAGGGTGGGCGCGATCGCCTGGTTGAGGGTTTCAGTGGTCAGGCTGAAGGCGTCGAGGGTCACGTGGGTGGCCTGAAATGCCACGTCGAGCCGTTCTGCCAACTCCACCCCCGCGGTGAGCGACGGGGCCTGTTCCGCGTAGGCGGCGGGCTCCGCGACGGTGGGCGGTGACCCCCTGCCGACGTCGGCGAGCAGGTGCTCGCGCTTGAGCAGGTCGAGGGCTTTGCGTACGACGCCGCGCTCGACGTCGAACTCGTCCATCAGGGCTTTCTGTGTCGGCAGGCTGTCGCCCGGCCGCAGTTCGCCGGAGTCGATGCGTGCGCGCAGTGCGTCGGCGACACGGTCGCGTGCGACCCGGCCGCCCGTTGCCGAAGGCTGGTCCCTGCTCACCCCGCCAACCTTACAACTTCCGGCCAACCGCCGCCGGTTGTCTCGATATTGTTTTGAGTTGGTCACCAACTGGGCACAAGTTAAGCAGAGTTGGTGACCAACTCTGCGGGCCTGATGGCAGCCGGGGGAAGTTGGCGGTGATGGTCGTCGACCGGGCTCGCGCTCTCCCGCTGTTCAAGGGCGCATGGGGGGAGGGGGGGACCGCCGCGTTGGCAGAAGGGAGGACCCGCCATGCCGGTCGGCATCACTCTGGCCATGTCCGCGCTGCTCGTCGGCTTCGAGCGGTTCGTCGAATGGCGCTTCGGTGCGGTGGGGGCGATCGGGCTCACCACCCTGCTCGTGGGAGTCAAGGCACAGAACGTCACGTGCATGACCATCGGCGGGCTCGCGCTCGCCGTGCTGCTGCTCCAGTCCGCCGAGCCCGGCCGCGCAGCGGCCGGGCAGTGACAGCCGCGCGGCGGCCGGGCAGTGACAGCCGCGCGGCGGGCGGAGGACTAGAACATGTCGGGACACCACGGCCGGCGCGAGGTGCGCAGCAGGGCGTCCGCCCGCGCGGCGGCGCCCGGGCGCTCCTCGTCGACCAGGCCCAGTGCGGCGAGCCGCACCGCGGACTCGTCGCCCAGGCAGAGCCGCGCGAGCTCCGCCACGCCGAGGGTGAGGTCGGCGCTCCGGTCCGTGGGCGTACAGGCGGTGCCACCGGTGCCGCCGGTGCCGCCCGGGTCACCGGCGTCCAGCAGGAAGCGCCCGCCGGCCAGGCCGGCCGGGTCGTGCACGTCCAGCACCAGGGAGCCGGAGGCCGCGTAGCCGCGGGCCTCCAGAAGACGCGGGACGTCCAGTGGCCGCAGCCACAGGTAGTCCGCGTGCGTGGTCACCCGGGCCGCCCGAGGGTCACCGAGGAAGAGGGGGAGGAGATCGTCGGGCGCCCGGTGGCCCGTATGGATGGTCGTGATCCAGTCGAACGAGACCAGGAAGCGCCAGAGCGCCCGCTCCGCGGCGGGCGTGACGGCGATCAGGTCGGACACCGTCAGCTCGTCGTCGGAGAGCTTGCCGGGCCACTCGCCCCACTTGGTGCGGTACGTGACGAAGCCCTCCGGCTCGCCCGCCGCAGAGCGGTACACCGCGTAGAAGGGCTCCTTCCACTCCCCTTCGACGCTGAAGCGGGACCCTCCCGTGTCCAACTGCCACTTGAACGCGCTCCGGTTCACCGCGCCCGGCACCAGCCGGCGGAACCTCTCGTGCAGCGGCGGGCCGATCTCCAGCAGCTCGGCGGTGTCGAGGAAGCGGACCGTGCCGCCGTCGTCCGGGCCCGCGTAGCGCGGGTCGAGCTGGGCGCGCCGGGTGCTCACGTCGTAGTCGGCCGTCCAGGTGGCGGGGCCGAAGCCGTAGCGGGCGTAGATCGGATACTCCGCGGCGATCAGGCTGGCGACCACGTCGCCGCGCTCCTTCGCCGCCGCCATGTCCTCCGACATCATCCGGCTCAGCAGCCCCCGCCTGCGGTGCGTCGGCGAGACCGTGACGGCGGACACCGCGCACGAGGACACCTCGGCCCCGCCGGGGACCGTCAACTGCTGGTCGAAGCTGCGGTACGTGCCGACCCAGCGCCCGCCGTCGTACGCGCCCCGCACCCGGGTGAGGTCGCGCACCTGGCGGAACAGTGCCACGTCCGCCTCGGTGACCGAGGGGCCGCGCATGAAGCCGGCGTGCAGCGCGTGCATCCAGCCGGCCACGTCGTCTTCGGTGAGCGTGCGGATCTCTACGCCGTCGCTCATGACCTCGCCCCCGCCCGCGGGAACGTACTGCCGGAGTGATGGATCATGCGCCCACGCTAGGCGCCGGACGTCAGAACGTCGCGCGAATTTCCCCGACCCGCTCCGCGCCGCCCAGCAGCGGCGCCGCCCCGATCCTGGCCAGCACCGGTGCCCGTACGCCCAGCAGCGCCAGCCCCCGTGCGAGCACCGGCCCGACGGCCCGCAGCGTCCCGTCGTCGACCTTGAACGCCAGCGCCCGCCCGTCCGGCAGCGCCACCGCCTGCACGCCCTCCGCGCCGACCTTCGACAGCGCCCCCGGCACCCCGCGCATCAGCCAGGTGTCCCACCGCCGGGTGCCCGCCACGTACTCGGGGTGGGCCCGCATCGCGTCCGCCACCCGCCGCTGCGGCGTGTCCGCCGCGGCCAGCACCAACTGCCGGAAGCCGCGCGCCAGCGCCGTCAGCGACAGCGACATCAGCGGCGCGCCGCAGCCGTCGACGCCGACGTGCCGCACCTCCTCGCCCGCCGTCTCCTCCACCACCTGCCGCACCAGCCGCTGCAGGGGGTGTTCGGCGGCCAGGTACGACTCCAGCGGCCAGCCGTTCGCGACGCAGGCCGCGAGCATCGCGGCGTGCTTGCCGGAGCAGTTCATGGCCACCCGGTCCCGGGCGTGTCCCGCGGCGAGGTACGCCTCCCGCTCCTCGGGGTCCAGCGGCAGGTCGGCGGGGGTCTGCAGGGCGTCCTCTGCCAGTCCGGTCTCGGCGAGCAGCTTGCGTACGAGGTCCAGGTGGAACTGCTCGCCCGAGTGGCTGGCCGCGGCCAGCGCCAGCCGCTCACCCGCCAGTTCCCCCACGGCCGTACGGGCCCCTGCCCGCAGCACCGCCGCCGCCTGGAACGGCTTGTTCGACGACCGCGGGAACACCGGCGACGTCACGTCCCCCCACGCCCGCTCCACGGTGCCGTCCGGCCCCAGCAGCACCAGCGACCCGCGGTGCCGCCCCTCCGTGAAGCCCGAGCGCACCACCTCGGCCAGCACGGGCGCGGGTCCGGCGGCTGCGTTCTCCTCGGCGGGCAGGGGGCTGGACTGGGTGCCAGGCCGGGGACCGGGGACAGGCGGCGGGGATATCGGGGTGTCGTCGTGCATGGGCGGGCGCCTTCCGTGCCGGGGACGGCCTCGGGGTCTGAAGCTCCGTCACGCGGTGTCAGAACTCAGGACAGCAGGTCGTCGACCTGCGCCTCCCCTTCACGATAACGGCGCGCGATCTCCGCGCTGCACTCGTCCGCCGTCCGCTGGAGCCGCTGCCGGCGCCCGGAGATCCGCACCTCGTAGCCCGCCAGCCGGGCGAGGCCCTGGTGCAGCTCCTCGTCCGTACGGGCCGACAGGTCGGACAGCGCGACCTCCGCGAGCATCTCCTCGGCCAGCTCCCGGTAGTCCTGGCGCAGCGGCGGGCCCAGCGTGACGTGCCGGGCCGAGGCGGGGCGCGGCGAGGGGCCGTCGGTGAGGATCTCGGGCAGCCGGTCGAGCACCGGCGAGCGCGGGCTGGTGCGGCGGCCCAGCTCGGCGCGGAGGATGTCGATCCGGCCGTGCAGCAGCCGGCGTACGTAGCTGAGGTCGGCCTCCTCCTGCTGCGCGGAGCGGCGCAGCAGCCGCAGCTCGGGCAGGTCGAGCGCGTCGAGCGGCGCGGGCGGCATCGCGGGTCCGGGGGCGGTGAGCAGGGCGGTGGCGGTGGCTCCCATCGGCGCGGACGCGGCGGGGCGCGCCCCTGCCCTCATGGCCTGCGCCGCCTGCGCCGCCTGCGCCGCGCCGCCGTCCGCGGCGCGCGGCCCCGGCGGGCGGGCGCGCCGGTCGGCAGCCGGGCTGCTGCGCGCGGTCGGTACGGGCGGCGTGGGCCGCCCGGCTCCGGGAGAGCTCATGCGAGTGTCAGTCCCCTTCGTCCGAAGATGCCGCATTCGACGTGGCGACCTGCCGGACACCGTAGGCAATCGTGCCATTGCAGACACCCGTATCGCAGGGAGACCGCGCCCGTTCGGCCCCGCGCACGTTGCGGCGCCCGGGGGCACGGCGGCGCACGTCACGACATCGGGATAATGCGACGCATGCGAGCGGTGGTGCAGCGGGTGGACGGTGCGCGGGTCGAGGTCGGCGGCGAGACGGTCGGCGAGGTGACCGGGGAAGGGCTGTGCGTGCTCGTGGGCGTCACCCACGACGACACCTCCGCGAAGGCGGCCCGGCTCGCCCGCAAGCTGTGGACGCTGCGGGTGCTGCACGACGAGAAGTCATGCGCGGACATCTCGGCGCCGCTGCTCGTGATCAGCCAGTTCACGCTCTACGGCGACGCCCGCAAGGGGCGCCGGCCGACCTGGCAGGCGGCGGCGCCGGGGGAGGTCGCCGAGCCGCTGGTCGACGAGGTCGTGGCGCAGTTGCGGGCGCTGGGCGCCGAGGTCGCCACGGGCGTGTTCGGGGCGCGGATGCGGGTGACGCTGACGAACGACGGCCCGTTCACGGTGCTGGTCGAGGTCTGAGCCGTACGGGGCACGCGGCGGCGTACGGACCGCGGCGGCCCGCAACGGGCGTACGCACCCGGGAGGTTCGGGGGGGGCCGGGGGGCGTACGCGGCATCCGAGGCGCACGGGAGCACGCCCCCGCACCGGGGGCGCCGCCCCGGCCCGCGCCCCCCGCGCGGGCTCAGGGTTCGACCACGGTCTCCTGCGCCGCCGCCGTCTCGTCCGCCAGCAGCGCCGCGTCCGCCGGAACGTTCCGCTTCACCAGCGCCAGCGCGATCGGCCCCAGCTCGTGATGGCGTGCGGAGGTCGTGACGAAGCCCAGCTTGCGCCCCTCCTCCCCGTTCGCCAGCCGGATCACCGCGCCGTGCGGCGGCAGCGTCACCTCGCTGCCGTCGAGGTGCAGGAAGACCAGCCGGCGCGGCGGCCGGCCCAGGTTCTGCACCCGCGCGACCGTCTCCTGCCCCCGGTAGCACCCCTTCTCCAGGTGCACCGCCGTGCCTATCCAGCCCACCTCGTGCGGGATGGTGCGGTGGTCGGTCTCCAGGCCCAGGCGCGGCCGGTGCGCCGCCACCCGCAGCGCCTCGTACGCCAGCACCCCGGCCGGCGGGCCCGCCGTCGCGGCGAAGTCCGCCAGCGTCTCGCGCGGCAGGAACAGATCGCGCCCGTACGCCGTCTCGCGGACGGTCACGCCGTCGGGCGCCGCCGTGATCGAGCCGGCCGGCAGATGGACGACGGCGAGATCGCCCGTACGGTCCGCGATCTCCACCCGGTAGAAGAACTTCATGCTCTCCAGGTACGCGATGAGGTCCTTCTGCGTGCCCGGCTCGACGTGCGCCCACGTCGTCTCGCCGTCGTCGACGAGGTACAGCGCGTGCTCGATGTGCCCGTGGGCGGACAGCACCAGCGCCTCGGTGGCGTGCCCCGGCGCGAGCGCCTCCACGTGCTGCGTCAGCAGCAGGTGCAGCCAGCTCAGCCGGTCCTCGCCGGTGACCGAGACGACACCGCGGTGGGAGAGGTCCACGAAGCCCTCGCCGGCGTCCAGCGCGCGCTGCTCCCGGAAGAGATCGCCGTAGTGCGCGGCGACGCCCTCGTCGGGAGCCTCGGCGGCGACCGCCCCGGGCAGAGAGAGGAGGGGGGAAGGCGCGTTCATGCGTCCAGAGTACGTCCGGGCGGCCACCCGGGGTCACGGGCCGGATGCAGTCGCGGTCGAGTGTCTCAGGAGCGCGACGAGGCGGCGGTACCGGACGAATCGGGCGTACCGGATGCCGCGCAGGCCGCGCAGCGGCCGAGGATCGCGAAGTGCTGCACGTCGCTTTCGAACCCGAACCGCTCCCGCAGCGTCGCCGCGAACGGCTCCGCCACCGCGTTCTCCGCCTCGATCACCCGGTCGCAGACGCGGCACACGAGGTGCAGGTGGTGGTGGCGGTCGGCGATGTGGTACGTCGGCGGGCCGTGGCTGAGGTGCGCGTGGCTGACGAGGCCCAGCTCCTCCAGCAGTTCCAGCGTGCGGTAGACCGTGGAGATGTTGACGCCGGCGGCGGTCTTGCGGACCTCGCACAGGATGTCGTCGGGCGTCGCGTGCTCCAGGGAGTCGACCGCCTCCAGCACGAGCTGCCGCTGCGGCGTCAGGCGGTAGCCGCGCTCGCGCAGGTCGCGCTTCCAGTCGGTGGTCTCCACGGCTCAAGTGTATGAGCGTCGCGGCGGAAGCCCGGCCGGTTGCCGAAAGCCCGCCCCCGGGAGGCGGGCGCGCACGGCGGCTCAGCGGAAGAACGCGATCCCGTCGTCCGGGAGGTCCCCCAGGTCCTTCGCCCACTCCCGGGGGTTCACGACCTTCTTGAGCTGGGCCGACATGTACGGCCGCAGCTCCACCTCCGGTGTGGCCTTCTCGCCGACCCACATCAGATCGCCGTTCACGTACCCGTACAGCCGCTTGCCGCCCGCGTACGGCGGGGAGGCGGCGCTGCGCGCGACCGCGTCCGTGGCCAGGTCGAGCTGCGGCTTGCCCTCGGCCAGCTCGCCGTACCACACCTCGGCGACCCCCTGGTCGCGCACCATGACGGCCTCAAGCTGCCGGCCGGGCCGGATGCGCCAGTACCCGGACTCGCTCTCCAGCGGGCGCACCTTCTCGCCGTCCTCGTCGAGCACCCAGGTGTACGACGAGTACGCCAGGAAGTCCCGGCCGTCGTGGCCGAAGCGCACCTCCTGGCCGAAGTTGCACTTCTCGGCACCGGGGAAGTCGAAGACGCCCGCACCCTGCCAGTCGCCGAGGAGGAACGCCAGCGGGACCAGGTCCCGGTGCAGGTCGGAGGGGATTTCGATCGGCATCGTCAGCGCTGGCCCTGGTACAGCTTCTTCACGACCAGGCCGGCGAAGGCCAGTGTGCCGACGCAGACCAGCACAAGCAGGATGTCGAAGGTGACGACAAGCACGGGGGCGCTCCGTAACGGTGAGGGACGTACCGCCGCCGAGTCTAACCGCCGGGTCCGACAGGGGCCCGGCGGGCGTCAGCCGAGGAGCTGGTGCTGCAGGACCAGGGTCTGCTGGAACGGTACGAGCTCCGCCTCCTTCGGTGCCTCGACGGTGACGAGGCCCACGGTGTCGCCGGCGACGACGTACGCCTGCCGGACGTGCTCCTTGCCGCGCGGCTTCGGCTCGTCGTACACGTACAGCTCCACCTGCGGCAACTGGTCCTCGTCCGACCAGCGCTCGTCGACCGCCACCTCGGGGGCCCCGGTCAGGTCGCGCGCGGTGGAGATGCCGCCGGCCAACTGCTCGTCGTAGAAGTGGGCGGCGAGGGAGCCGGTGTTGAACTGCAGCAGGTAGATACGGGCGCGGGTGCCGTCGGGCATGGTCCAGCCGGTGGCCGCGATGTGGCGCACGGCGTCGTCGGTGAGCGCCTGGCGCAGCTCCGCGCGCTCCTCCTTGACGTAGACGGCGGCGAAGTCGGCGGGCGCCAGCCAGCCGTCGTCGGTCTTCAGCTCCTCGTCGTCCTCGGCGCCCGCGGGCGCGGGCAGCAGCAGGTCGCGGAGGTCGGCGTGGTGGATTTCGCCGGCGTTGGCGGGCGCGAACGGCGGCGGCTTGCCCTCGGGCAGCGCGGGCAGCTCAAGATCGGGGAAGTCCCAGCGGCCGTCCCCCTCGGTGGCCAGGCCCGGCAGGTCGCCGCGCTCGGCGCCGGTGACGGCGTACGCGGAGCCGAACGCGGCACCGGCGAGCAGGACGACGGCGGCGCCCCAGCGCAGGGCGGGGCGCAGCCACCGGCGGGGCGGCTTGGGGGCGGGGGGCTGGGGCTGCTGGGGCTGTCCCGCGTACGGGGACGGGGGCTGCTGGGCGTACGCGGGGGCGGGCTGTCCGGGGGCGGGCTGCGGCTGTGCCTGCTGCGGCTGTCCCTGCTGTGCGTACGCCGCCAGCGGCCGGGGCGCCGCGGGGTCCGGCTCGTAGCCGCTCATACCGCCCATGCCGCTCATATGGACTTCCCCGGGGCATCGATGTGGTCGAGCTGGTCCTCCAGGAGCCGCACCGCCCGCTCGCCGTGGCCGGCGGGTCCGTACGCGGTCGCCGTGACCAGCATGTCGCCCTTGGCCGCCGAGCAGGTCATCATGTCCACCCCGTCGCCCTCCAGGCTGACGGCGGTGTCGGGCAGCAGGAAGCACGCGGCGCTGTCGTGCCCCTTGACTTCCGGCCCCTCCTCAAGCTGGTCCAAGGTGCGCGTCAGCTCCTCCTGCACGGCCGCGAGTCCCGCCGCCGTGCCCTCGCTCGCGACCTCGGCGAGCTGCACCTCGACGACGAGGTCGAAGTCGTCGGCCGCGTAGGACCGCATGGCCATCCCCTTCAGCTCCAGGTCGTCGAGCGCGTCGAGCTGCAACTTCCGCTCGTCGGGCGGCAGTCCGCGCGCGCTCTGCTTGTAGACGGCCTGCGCCTGCTTGGCGGTCAGGACCGTGTCGTTGCCGAACCCGTCCATGTCGGGCCCCGGGTGGTAGCCCACCGGCATCGGCAGCAGGGCGTCGCCGATCGGGCCGCCGGGGGGCGCGGCGACGCCCGGGTTCTTGGCCGCGTCCCCGCCGTGCTTGTGGGGCTTCGCGGGCTTCTGCCAGACGTCGGTGGCGCCGGCGCCGCGGTCGGCGTCCCGCACCTTCAGCGTGGTGGCGACGACCCCGGTGGCCGCCGCCCCGGCGACGAGCACCGCGGCCAGCACGGCGAGCACGCGCCGCCCCCGCCCGGCCTTCGGCGGCGCCGGGGGTACGGGTCCGGGGGCGGCCGGCGGCTGCTGGGCGGGCGCGGGGTAGTGGGCGGTCAAAGGCGCTCCAACTGGCGTTCGGCGAGAGTCGTCAGGTCCTTCTCCTCGATCGGGGTGCTCTCGATCAGATAGATCTCCATCACGATGTCGCCGCGGCGCGCGAGGGCGATGCCCTGGTAGAGCGGCGGCAGCCCCGCCTCCTCGAACGGCTCTTCGGGGAAGTACGCCTTGCCGTCCGCGGAGCCCTTCAGCGTCACCGCCGGCACCTGGCCGCCCGACAGGCCGATGGACGAGAAGATCTGCTGGTTCTCCAGGTAGGACACGGACCCCGCCGCGGCGTCGTCGCGGAACTGAAGGAGGTTGATCATGACGATGGACTGGGTGGCGCCCTCCTTGCGCCAGGAGGTGTACGCGGTCCGCCGCAGCCCGTTCTCCAGCATGAAGGCCAGCAGGTCCCCGGGCGCACCCGTGTCGGCCACCACCTCGTACGGGGCGAGCCAGCCCTCCCCGTTCCCGCCGGTGTCCAGCTCGCTGTCGACGGTCCCGGCCGGCCGGGAGACGAGCAGCTCGCGCAGGTCGCCGTCGGTCTTCACCCGGCGGTCCTGCGCGGCGGACAGCGGCTCGGCCTCGTCGTCGGGCAGCGGGTCGCCGGGGTAGGCGAGGCCGGGCTGGTTGAGCGGGGGGAGCGGGGTCGGGGGGTTGCCGGCCTGCTCGGCGTAGCCGTACGTGACGCCGCCGAGGGCGCCGGCGAGCACGGCGGCGGCCAGCAGCAGGGCGGTGCGCAGCCCGCGGCGGCGGGGCCGGGCCGGGGCCGGCGGGGCGGGCCCGGTGCCGGCGGCCGGCCCGTACGCGCCCTGCCCCGCGCTCCCGTAGGCCTCCTGCGCCACGCCCCCGAACGTCCCGTACGGCGTGGTCCCCGGCGGCCGGGTGTCGGGCCTGATCGGCGTGAGCCGGGTCGTCGGCGGGTCGTCGGCCGGCGGCGGGCCGCCCGTTCCGTCGGGAAAGGTCACAAGCGCCCCCTGCTGCGGTCCATACATGTACAGCGCGTGTCACCGCGAGAATGTCACCCTCGTGGCCGTCCCTACAGTTGGGGGCATGGCCAAGAAGCTTGTGATCAAGGTGACCGCGGGTACGGACGCGCCGGAGCGCTGCTCCCAGGCGTTCACGGTGGCGGCCGTCGCCGTCGCCAGCGGGGTGGAGGTGTCGCTCTGGCTGACCGGTGAGTCCGCCTGGTTCGCGCTGCCCGGGCGGGCCGCGGAGTTCGACCTGCCGCACGCCGCGCCACTGCCGGAGCTGCTCGACGGGATACTGGCGGGCGGCCGGATCACGCTGTGCACGCAGTGCGCCGCCCGCCGCGGGATCGAGGAGAAGGACGTGCTGGAGGGCGTGCGGATCGCCGGGGCACAGGTGTTCGTCAGCGAGGCGATGGCCGACGGCACCCAGGCCCTCGTCTACTGAGCGCGCGTGCGCTGTCTCACTTCTCGTCCCACCATCTGTCGCCCGCCTCCCGCCGGTTCGCGAGGATCACCGCCACGGGCGGGAGGGAGGCCGCGACCACGCACATGACGACGGCCGCGGTTACGGAGAAGGGGTAGACGACGGCGCCGGCGAGCACGAACAGCAGCAGCGCGGTGCCCATGAGCAGGAAGTACCGCCTCCGGCGCCGCGGCTGACTGCGCGGCACGCGGGGGTCCGGCTGGACGGCCTGATGGCTAAAGCCCCGCATGCCTCCACGGTACGTCCGGGAGGCGGTGCGGGGCTTTCGCGCGGGCTTGTGCAGCCGCGCCCGTACGGCCGCGGCTGCGCGGCCCGCCCGGGCTCGGCTCGGGCTCTTTTCAGCCTCTTTTCAGCCTGGGCTCAGCCTCGGCTCAGATCGCGATCGCGACCTCCGCGAGCCCGCCCTGCTGGGCGACCACGGTGCGGTCGGCGGTGCCGCCGGGCACCAGGGCCCGTACGGTCCAAGTGCCCTCCGCGGCGTAGAACCGGAACTGGCCGGTGGCCGACGTCGGCACCTCGGCGGTGAACTCGCCCGAGGCGTCCAGCAGCCGCACGTAACCGGTGACGGGCTCGCCGTCGCGGGTCACGGAGCCCTGGATGGTGGTCTCGCCGGCCTTGACGTCGGCGGCGTCGGGGCCGCCTGCCTTGGCTCCGCACATCAGCAGTGGTGTCCTTTCTCGGGTGGGACCGGGCGGTCCGCGGTCAGTCCTCGGCGCCGAGCGCGATCGGCACGCCGACGAGCGAGCCGTACTCGGTCCAGGAGCCGTCGTAGTTCTTGACGTTCTCCTGGCCCAGCAGCTCGTGCAGCACGAACCAGGAGTGCGCGGAGCGCTCGCCGATGCGGCAGTAGGCGATGGTGTCCTTGGCCAGGTCCACGCCCGCGCCCTCGTACAGCTCCTTCAGCTCGTCGTCCGACCTGAAGGTGCCGTCGTCGTTGGCCGACTTCGACCACGGGATGTTCCGCGCGGTGGGCACGTGGCCGGGCCGCTGCGACTGCTCCTGCGGCAGGTGCGCGGGGGCCAGCAGCTTGCCGGAGAACTCGTCGGGGGAGCGGACGTCGACGAGGTTGAGGGTGCCGATCGCGGCCACGACGTCGTCGCGGAAGGCGCGGATCGAGGTGTCCTGCGGCTTGGCCTTGTACGCGGTGGCCGCGCGCTGCGGCACCGCGGCCACCAGGTCGCGGGAGTCCAGCTCCCACTTCTTGCGGCCGCCGTCGAGGAGCCTGACGTCGCCGTGGCCGTAGAGCTTGAAGTACCAGTAGGCGTACGCCGCGAACCAGTTGTTGTTGCCGCCGTAGAGGACGACCGTGTCGTCGTTGGCGATGCCGCGCTCGGACAGCAGCTTCTCGAAGCCGGCCTGGTCGACGAAGTCGCGGCGCACCGGGTCCTGGAGGTCGGTCCTCCAGTCGATGCGGACGGCGTTCTTGATGTGGTTCTTGTCGTAGGCGGCGGTGTCCTCGTCGACCTCGACGAGGACGACCTTCGGGTTGTCGAGGTTGGCCTCGACCCAGTCGGCGTCCACCAGGACGTCACTGCGGCTCATCTGCTTCTCTCCTCCGGAGCGCTGAGACAGGGGGTACGGGCGGGGTGTGCGCCCCGGCGCGCGCAGCAGGCAGCACGGGCGCCGGGGGCGGAGTCTGCGGACAGCCGGGCGGTCGGTGCGGGGGTACGGGGAAGCCCAGCCCGGCTGGGGGCGGGAGCTGCGGACCCGGACCCCGGTCAGGCGGTGCGACAGAGCATGGCGGCGACGCGGCACAGGTCGACGGCGCGCCGCTGGGTCAGGTGATCTGCCTGTCCCCGGGGGCGGGGACCGCTCATCGAGCACAGCATGCCGCCGATCGTACGGAGGGACGTGCGCATGTGTCACCGGTGTGTCGGATTATGAGACGTCTTCGTCCGTAATGTGGGATGGAAGGGTGGGCCGGGGGCGCGCGGGGAGCCGGTCGGGGGCTGGCGGGGGCGGGGTTTCTGCGGTACGGACGCGGCGGTCTCAGCTTGCGGACGCGGGGCGGGCGGCGGGGCGGGCGGCGGGGGCGGCGGGGACGTAGGGCGGCCGAACCGGGGCGGCGGGGGCGGGACGGTGCCGGTGCCGGTGCTGTGGCGCCTCAGTTGCCGGCCGAGCGTTCGTCGCCCAGCTCCACGTCCTCGCCGCTGCCCGTGACGACGATGCCGTCCTTGCCCACCTCGACGTCCGTCAGATGTATCCCCGGCGGCAGGTCCTCGATCGTCCAGTTGTAGTCCATGCGCTCGCGTACGTAGTCCTCCAGGCCGGGCACGCCCTTGAGGTTGTCCACCCCGGTCGCGCGCAGCCGGATCGTGTCGCCGTCGACCACGGTGACCTTCCCGAGCAGCGACTCCTCCAGCCGCTCGCCGAGGAACGACGCGCCGACCGTCGCCTTCACCTTGTTCTCGCCGGCCGCGCCCTTCCCGCCGTACGAGACGTTCACCACCGCCAGCGCCGCGGAGATGTCCTCGTACCTGATCGTCACCTTGCCGTCGGCCCGGTCCGCCGTCGCCCGGTCCCAGTGGTCGCCCTCGATCCGCACGCCCGCCAGGTCACCGCGCACCGTGTCCAGGCGCAGCGCCCGGCCGCTGCTGCTGACGGCGTCGACGCCGTCGATCCGTACGTCCACGGCCTCGAACTCGCGCGACATCGCCTGGGTCAGGAAGGGGAACCCCTTGATGTCGATCCCGGGCCGCTGGGAGAGCCCGTACTGCTTCTCGATGCGGTCGGCCGCGTCCGACTCGGCCATCCTGAGCGCGATGCGGTCGGCGGCCAGTGCGAGCACGCCGACCACGACCAGCACGATCACTGTGATCTTCGTGACCTTCGTGATCTTCAAAGCGCGCATCGGTTCTCCGCCCCCCGGTCGGTCGTGCCTGAGAGCTTAGACAGGTGTACGGCTCCGTACCCGCGGGTTGGCGGGAGCGGGGCCTTGCGGGTACGGGTCAGAGCAGCGCCAGCCCCAGCAGGTGGACCGCGGGCACCGAGAGCGTGAGCGGCAGGGAGACCCCGGCCGTCATGTGCACGAACCGCGACGGGTAGTCGTAGCTGGCCACCCGGACCGCGATGAGCACGCACACCCCGGCCGCCAGCCCCAGCAGCCCGCCCTCGGCGCCCATGTCCGTGCCGAGCCCCGCCGCGAGACCGCCGGCCCCGGCCGCGGCGACGGCGGCGACGGGCGAGGCGTTCGGCGGCAGCGGCACCGCGCGCCCCAGCGTCCCGGCGGCCACGGCGACGGCGCCGACGACGACGGCGTGCCGCTCGGCGGCGAGGTAGCCGGCGGCGAGGACGGCGAGGGCGGCGGCGGCGAGGGCCACGTTGAGCGCGGCGAGGCGCTCCTTGGGGGCCTGGGTGCTGCGCAGTTGGACGAGGGCGATGAGGAGGAACCAGCCGCCGAGGGAGCCGACCGCGGCGATCGTGGCGTCGTCCTCGTCGACGGCGAGGACGACGCCGGTCGCGGTGAGCCCGGCGGCTGCGGCCAGCGCGATGCCCTCGCGGGCGGGCCACATGCCGTTCAGCCGGAACCAGCCGGCGGCGGTGACGCCCTGGAGCAGGGCGACGGCGACGGCGAGCCCGGGGCGCGCGTCGAGCCCGGCGGCGACGGCGAGGAGGGCGGCGAGGACGGCGGTGAGCGCGGCGGGCTGGGGGCCGGGCGCTATGAGGACGGAGGTGCCCTCTTCGCGCAGCACCTCGGCGGGGGGCTTGGGACGGCGGGGGGCGGGGGCGCCGTAGAGGGTGCCGGTCTCGGGACCGCCGGGACCTGGGAAGCCACCGGCGGCGCCGGGGGCGCCGTACCGGCCGGCAGGGGGGACATCGGGGTGGGCGTCCACGTCGCCGGGGTGGGCGGGCGCGGGGGCGGGGGGCCCGGGGTGGGCTGCGGTGCCGGGGTGCCCGGCTGGGGCGCCGGGGTGGTTCGGCGCGGTGCCGGGGTGGCCGGCTGCGGCGCCGTGGGGGCCGGTCGCGTTGCCGTGGGCCCCGGTCGCGTCGCCCGGGTGGGCCGCGGCGCCGGGGTGGCTCGTGCCCGGACCGGGGGCGGGTGTGGCGCCGCGGTCCCAGCCGTCGGGCCACTGCGCACCGGCCCCGCCCGGGGGCTCGTGGCCGGTGACCGGCGGGAGGTAGGCGGTCTGCTCGGCGGCTGCTCCGGCGCCGGTGCCGCCGTACCCGGACGCGCCGTCGTCGGTCACCGGCGGCAGGTACGCCGTCTCATCGACGGCCCCCGCCCCCTGCGGAGCCGCGGCGCCGGTGCCGCCCCCGCCGTACGTCTGCGGGTGCCCGCCCTGGCCCGTACCCCCGCCGAGAGAGCCGTTGCCGTACGACCCCCCGGGCGCGGCCGGCTGCCCCGCACCGCCGTGCTCCCCACCGCTGCCGCTGTACGGCGCCGCGTGCCCGCCGGGCCGGCCCGCGTCCGCCGGGGCCTGGCCTCCGGCGTAGCCAGGGCCGTGTCCGCCGGCCTGCCCCCCGGCCGGGGAGCCGTGGCTGCCGCCGTACGACGTCTCCGGCGCGCCGCCGTAGGCGTCCGCGTACGGGCCCGGGTCCGGCACCGGTGGCAGGTATGCCGTCTGCTGGGCCGCCGCCGACTCCTCGTGCAGGGCCATCCCCAACTGCGTCTCCGGGCCGGCGTAGCCGTCGTCGCCCTGGCCCGCCGCCGGCGGGAACTGGGTGTGTCCGCTCGGAACGCCGGCTTCCGCGCCGTCGTCGCGCGGCTCCTCGTACGGGTCCCAGCCCGCAGCAGGCGCCGACGGGGCCGCCGACCACGGCGCGGGGTCGTGTCTCTGGTCGCTCATCGTGCGCCTAGCCTCCCGCGAACGGGGGCAGGACCTCAACCGTCCCCCCGTCCGGCAGCGCCACCCCCGCGTGGTCGCGCGCGCCCACCGCCTGCCCGTCCACCAGGAACGAGCACCGCGCCAGCACCCGCGCCAGCCCCTCCCCGTGCCGGTCCCTGGCCGCGGCCAGCGCCTCGGCCAGGGTGTCCGCCGCGTAGGGCTCCTCCGCGGTGCCCGCCGCGGCCTTGGCCGCCGCCCAGTACCGGATGGTGCCGTTGGCCGTCATGACGTGCGCGCTCCTTCGCGTCCCGGGCTCCCTCACGTGCTTCGTACGCCCCATCATGCCCTCGGCGAAATCGATGTCGCCCCGGGCAACCACCGACGTACGCTTCGACAGTGCTCGTCCGACTTCTCCGCGCGCATCTGCGCCCGTACCGCCGGGACATCGGCTGGGTGGTGGCGCTGCAGCTCATCGCGACCGTGACGACGCTCTACCTCCCCACACTCAACGCCGACATCATCAACCACGGCGTCATCCCCGGCGACAACGGCTACATCCTGCGCACCGGCGGCTGGATGACCGCCTTCAGCGTGGTGCAGTTCTGCGCGGCCGGCGGCGCCGTGTTCTTCGGCGCCCGTACGGCCAGCGCCCTCGGCCGCGACATGCGCGCCTCCGTCTTCGGCCGCGTGCAGTCCTTCTCCGCCCGCGAGATGGCCCGCTTCGGCGCCCCGTCCCTGATCACCCGCACCACGAACGACGTGCAGCAGATCCAGATGCTGGCCCTGATGACGTTCACGATGATGGTCGCGGCGCCGATCATGTGCGTCGGCGGCGTCGTCATGGCGCTCAACCAGGACGTGCCGCTGACGTCCCTGCTGCTGGTCGTCGTGCCGGCGGTGGGTGTCGTCGTGGGGTTGATCGTGCGCCGGATGCGCCCGCTGTTCCGCAGCATGCAGAAGCGCATCGACGAAGTGAACCGCATCATGCGCGAGCAGATCACCGGCATCCGCGTCATCCGCGCCTTCGTCCGCGACGGCCACGAGCGGCGCCGCTTCGGCAAGGCGAACGGCGACCTGATGGACGTGGGCGTACGGGCCGGCCGGCTGCTGGCGCTGCTGTTCCCGACCCCGATGCTCGCGGTGAACCTCTCCAGCGTCGCCGTCGTCTGGTTCGCGGCCGGGCGCATCGACAGCGGCGCCATGGACGTCGGCGCGCTGACGGCGTTCCTGTCCTACCTGATGTACATCCTCAGCAGCGTCATGATGGCCACCTTCATGTTCATGATGATCCCGCGCGCGGAGGTCTGCGCCGAGCGGATCCAGGAGGTGCTGGACACCTCCTCGTCCGTCGTCCCGCCCGCGGCCCCGGTGCCCGCGGCGGCCGAGCCGCGCGAGCGCGGCCGGCTCGACGTCCGCGGCGTCGAGTTCCGCTACCCGGGCGCCGAGGAGCCGGTGCTGAAGGACGTCGACCTGGTGGCCCGCCCGGGGCGTACGACGGCGGTCATCGGCAGTACGGGCAGCGGCAAGTCGACGCTGCTGGCCCTGGTGCCGCGGCTGTTCGACGCCACGGCGGGCGGCGTCGCGGTGGGCGGCGTGGACGTACGGGACCTCGATCCGGCGGCGCTGGCGCTGGCCATCGGATACGTGCCGCAGAAGCCGTACCTCTTCAGCGGCACCGTCGCGTCAAACCTCCGCTACGGAAAACCCGACGCCACCGAGGACGAGTTGTGGGACGCCCTGCGCACGGCGCAGGCCGCGGACTTCGTCAGCGCCATGGACGGCGGCCTCGACGCGCCGGTCGCCCAGGGCGGCTCGAACGTCTCCGGCGGCCAGCGGCAGCGCCTCGCGATCGCCCGCGCGCTGGTGCACCGGCCGGACATCTACCTCTTCGACGACTCCTTCTCCGCCCTCGACTACGCCACGGACGCCGCCCTGCGCGCGGCCCTCGCGCGCCGGCTCGGGGACGCGACGGTCGTGATCGTCGCCCAGCGGGTGGCCACGATCCGGGACGCGGACCGGATCGTGGTCCTGGACGAGGGCCGGGTGGCGGGCACGGGCACGCACGCGGAGCTGATGGCGGCGAACGGGACGTACCGCGAGATCGTGCTCTCCCAGCTCACCGAGAAGGAGGCCGCGGCATGAGTAGCCCTGTGTCAAGCCGCGTTCGGTTGATCTTGGTTGAGGAGGGTCTGGAGGGCTCTGTGCCGGGTGGGGTCGTAGGCGACGCCGTCTTGCCAGCAGTGCCAGATCACGAACAGCCAGGCGCGGGCGAGGATGCGGACGGCGTGTGGGTGGTCGTGTCCGCGGGTTCGGGCGCGGTTGTAGAGGCTGGCGGCCCAGGGGTTGGCGTGGCGGGAGTCTGCGGCGAAGTCGCAGACGGCGTCGCGGAGCTGTTTGTCGGCGGCC